>USJX01000004.1 GCA_900555035.1 uncultured Prevotella sp. | reverse complement strand
GACCTCCGATAATATTATGCAATACATCAGTTTCTATATTAATAATATAATCTATATATCATATTACTTATGTTATAAAGATTGATAGATTAAAGTACCTTAGATTAACTGAAACTGCCCCCATCTGTGTAGAAAATCACATAAACGTTTGGTGGTATTGAATATTTTTTGTAACTTTGTAGGTGATTAAACGAATTTCATATTCGTAATACCAACTAATAATTTAACGTTATGACTGAAACAAATGAAAGCTTAAAAGATTCTTTGTTTATTGACGAAGAAGAGAAGGAAGAGGAACTTCCCCCTGCGATGCCGGAAAAGCTGCCATCGCTTATCAAACTCCTGGTGAGCCGTACCCCCGACATCTACAAGCCAGCCGTGGCTCATGCCGTATTTCCATCGCTTGCAGCCCACCTCTATCAGGTGCGCTTTGAGTATGTCGATGGCGTAGAGCACGAAGCCACTCTCATGAATGTGCTCATGGCCCCTACGGGCACCGGAAAGAGCTGCGTGAATGCTCCTATCCGCCACATCATGGCCGATATCCATGAGCGTGACAAGGTGAATATGCAGCGCGAGAAAGAGTGGAAGATGGAGATGAATACGATGGGCACGCACAAGTATAAGCCGAAGCGTCCTACCGACCTGGTGATACAGGAAGTGGATCCGGATATGACATCGGCAGCCTTCGTGCAGCGCATGTATGATGCCAAGGGACATTTCCTCTATTCTCTGATGAACGAGATAGATTTGTGGGATTCCATTGAGGATGGTTCTAAGGGAAAGCAGAAGGGCAGAAAGTGGACTATCATGTGTCTTGCCTTTGACCCCGGAAACACCTTCGGGCAGACTCGCGCCATGCCCGGTTCTGTGAACGAGAGAGTACACATCCTCTACAATTGGAATGCCTGCACCACCATTAATCATGGTCGCCAGTTCTTTAAGGATGTGGTAACTGATGGTCCTATCTCACGCATCAATTTCTGTACCCTTCCACAGCGTGAAATCGGTGCCGAGATACCCGTGTTCGGCGATTATGATGAGGCCTTTGATGAGGAGCTTCGTCCTTACATCAACCGTCTGTGCAAGGTGCGCGGCAAGGTAGATTGTCCGCAGGCTGTGCGCCTGATCAATGAACTTATGGAGGAGTGCCGTGATTATTCCATCTGCAGTCAGGACCGCATCTACGAGAATTTCTCTTTCCGTGCCCTGGTGATAGCCTATCTCAAAGCGTGCGTGCTCTATGTGGCCAACGGCTGTAAATGGGAGGATGAGATAGATGAATTCATCCGCTGGTCGCTGCATTATGATTTGTGGTGCAAGATGCATTTCTTCTGGGATTTGATAGATGATCAGAGGCATCAGCGTTTCACCTCTCGCGGTCCTCAGAATCTGCTCCAGAAGCTGACGGATACCTTTACATGGGATCAGTTGGAGGTGCTGCGTGCTGAGGCTGGATTAAAGCCCGGGGGCACCCGTGAGATGCTGAAAACCTGGATGAAGAGGGGGTATCTGGAGTATGATTGTGTGAGCAAGAAGACGCTTTTCCGCAAGAGTTACTTCGGAAAATCATAGTAGAAATGTAGAATAAGATGATTTGGAAAATCATAGGTAAAACCAGAATAAGATGATATGAAAATCCCCAACCTGCTATGGGAAAGCGGGTTGGGGAAATTATGATAGATTTTGCTTTCTTCAGAAAATATCCGATTGTGAATTACAATGGATACTCCTCGAAAGCGTAGAGTACAGTGCTTAAATAACGCTCGCCAGTATCTGGCAAGAGGGCTACAATCTTCTTGCCCTTGTTCTCAGGACGCTTCGCAATCTCGGTGGCTGCAAAGGCGGCGGCACCTGATGAGATTCCTACCAAGAGGCCCTCGGTCTGAGCCAGGTCACGACCTGCCTTGATGGCATCATCGTTCTGAATATCCAATACCTCATCGATGAATTCTGAAGAGTAGGTCTCTGGAACGAAGCCGGCACCGATGCCCTGAATCTTGTGAGGACCGCTCTGTCCGCCGTTCAATACAGGCGATGTGGCTGGTTCTACGGCAATCACCTTCACGTTAGGATTCTGCTCCTTCAAGTACTTGGCGATACCCGAAATGGTTCCACCTGTTCCTACACCGGCTACGAAGATATCAATCTCGCCATCGGTATCAGCCCAGATTTCAGGTCCAGTTGTGGCATAGTGCTTGGCAGGATTGGATGGGTTGGTAAACTGTCCCAGAATCACGGAACCCGGAATGGAATCGCGGAGCTCCTCGGCAGCCTTGATGGCGCCAGGCATTCCGTCCTTACCGCTGGTCAATCTCACTTCTGCGCCGTAAGCCTTCACCAGGTTTCTGCGCTCCACGCTCATGGTTTCAGGCATGGTGAGGATGAGGTGGTAGCCCTTTACGGCTGATACCAGAGCCAAACCTACACCCGTGTTACCGCTGGTTGGTTCGATGATGGTGGCACCTGGTTTCAGGATGCCCTTCTGCTCAGCGTCTTCGATCATCGCAAGTGCGATACGATCCTTTACGCTTCCGCCAGGATTGAAGAATTCTACCTTAGCAATTACAGGAGTCTCCAAACCCTTGGATGCTGAATACTTCCCCAATTCTACCAATGGGGTCTTACCGATTAAATCAGTAATCTGCTTATATATCTTTGCCATAACTGTACTCTAATTTAAATCACTAATAATTAATCACTATTCACTACTCACTACTTCACGTAGGTAAATGCCTCATCGAGTGCCTCAATCAGGTCGTCGATGTTCTCGATACCGATGCTCAGGCGAACGGTAGAAGGATAGATGTGCTGCTCCTCCAACTCCTCTGGGCTCAACTGAGAGTGGGTGGTTGTTGCTGGGTGGATAACCAGTGACTTCACGTCGGCTACGTTAGCCAGCAAAGAGAAGATGCGCAGGTGGTCGATGAACTCCCAAGCCTCTTTCTCGCCGCCCTTGATATCGAAGGTGAAGATAGAACCACCGCCGTTAGGGAAGAGCTTCTTGTAAAGCTCGTGGTCTGGATGAGAAGGAACGGCTGGGTGATTAACCTTAGCCACCTTAGGGTTGTTCTCCAGATACTCTACCACCTTCAATGCATTCTGAACGTGACGCTCTACACGGAGGCTCAATGTCTCCAAGCCCTGAAGAAGAATCCAGGCGTTAAATGGAGAGATGGTTGCACCGGTATCACGAAGGATGACCGCACGGATTCGGGTTACGAAGGCTGCTGCTCCGGCTACATCTGCGAATACGGCACCATGATAAGATGGGTCTGGCTTAGCGAGAGTAGGGAACTTGTCGGCATTTGCCTTCCAGTCGAACTTACCGCCATCTACGATAACACCACCGAGAGATGAACCGTGACCGCCGATGAACTTAGTTGCAGAGTGAACCACGATATCTGCTCCGTGCTCGATAGGACGGATGAGGTATGGGGTGCCGAAGGTGTTATCGATAATCAATGGGATGTTGTGGCGATGAGCAATCTCTGCCAACTTATCGATATCGGTTACATCAGAGTTAGGATTTCCGAAGGTCTCTGCATAGAGTGCCTTGGTATTGTCCTGGATGGCAGCCTCTATCTGCTCGAAGTTGCGAGGATCCACGATGGTGTAGCTGACACCCTGTGTGGATAATGTATGAGTGATGAGGTTATAAGTACCACCGTAGATGTTGTCGGCAGCTACGATGTGGTCGCCGTTCTGAAGGATGTTCTGCAGAGCGTAGGTAACGGCGGCAGCGCCAGAAGCGACAGCCAAACCGGCTACACCACCCTCGAGGGCAGCTACACGGTCTTCGAATACACCCTGAGTAGAGTTGGTCAAGCGACCATAGATGTTACCTGCGTCACGGAGTCCGAAGCGATCGGCAGCGTGCTGAGAGTTGCGGAACACGTAACTTGTGGTCTGGTAGATAGGCACCGCACGAGCGTCGGTAGCTGGATCTGGATTTTCCTGACCTACATGCAACTGAAGTGTCTCAAAGCGAAGTTTCTTTTCTGTACTCATAATCTATGTCCTTTCTTTAATTTTACGTTAATATTCAATCTATTCATTTATATAAATTGCCGCCCAGAAATCAGATTGATGTTCTCTCTCTGAAAGACATTCTTCTGAAAGTCATCATGCTGTTTGTTCTGATTGACGCTGCAAAGGTACGGCGATTTTCTGGATTCTGAAATAGCATATGAGTAGTATTCCTGCTACCACGTTTGTGGTATTCAGGTGATTTTTTGCTAAAAAAGGGCAAAATTACCTAATTTGGCCGTGATTTGTTACCCAATTTGGCTGTGTTTCACTTCCGAGTTTGGCCGGTAAACAGCAAAAAGTGGCGATAGGTGTGCGAAATCTATGTTTTTTTATGAGATTTCGCACACTTATCGCCACTTTTTTGAGAGAAATTACAATCTGAATCCTAAGCCGATGGTCATTGGGTAACACTCGGGAGCCTTGGTCTTGTTGAGCAGCGGGGGTACTCCGGCACGGGCGTAGAGCATCACTCCTGAGTAGCCGGCACGGGCCTCGAGGTTCACGCCGATAGGGTTGAGGTTGATATCGCCCGTTTCGGTATGCTTGTGCTTTCCGATGAAGTAGCGGGAATGCTCGTGCCAGCGGTATTCTACCGATGGACCTAACGCCAGGAATGCATCATGGCATCCTATGCGCTTTTGCCACTCCAGCATGATAGGCAGGCGGAGCACATTGTAGCTGATATAGCTTTTCTTCAGCGTCTCGCCTTCTATCAGAGTCATTGCCGATACCCCGTTTTGGGTGCTTAATACATAATTGTCCTTGAAATGGTGGTGTACCTGTCCGATGGAGAGAGAGGAGGTGAGCGCCATTTCGTTGGAAAGGCGGAAGCAGAGACTGGTGAGGGTAATGCCCCATTCCCACGACTTGGAGTCGCGACTGTGCATCTCGTTGTTGCCTCCCATGCTTCCCCTGCTGCCTGGCAACTGGCTGCAGCCGAAGAAGAAGGTTGGATAATGACTCTCCAGACTGCGCTTGCGCTTTCTCAAAGTCTGAGGGATGAAAGGTGAGGTGACAAATACCTTTTCTACTTCCTGACCATCTACGAATTGGGTTTCGGAAATCTTGGTCATCTCGTTCATCTCGTTGCCGTTCATCTTATATATCTTCACAGAAGTCTGTTCGCCATCCTGCTTGATGACGATGTTCTGGTCGTTCACTCTGATTGTGGTGTCGTTAGCCTCTACCGAGGCTGGTGCACTGTTGCTGTTGGTTTCAGCAAGGACGAAGGCTGGCATCATGGCAGCCATCATCATTACGTTTTTGATATTCATAATACTATATTTTATGTTGTTTCTTATTCTTATTGAGAAAATTCCTGTAGGAAGATGTTGCTTCTATCTTCTGGAATAGCAGAGTTGCATGATGTCTTCGGGCGACAGGTCGCCTTCTATATAAATCACGGTTCCCTTGCTTTTACCCGGGTTACTGAAGAGGATGAAGCGGTTGTCGCCATTGCTCAAGGGCGCCATCATGTAATAGCCGCTCACCATCTTGCCATTCTCCACTACCTCTCTAATCTTTTTCGCAGCCTTGCGGTCGGCCTTCAGATAGTGGGCTATTTCCGTGGCATGGTTCTTATATACCAGGCTCTTGTATATCTTGAGCCTGTAACCTTTGAGTTGCGTATTCTGCATCGTAACCATCTTGCATCCCTTGGCGTGCCCGAAGCGTTGGAATATACTTTTTACGTATAGTCCCTCCTGGGCATTAGCCGAAATCGAGGCTACCACGATAAGAAGCAGTCCGATGAAGAAGCGTTTTATCAAGTTGCATCGTTTCATATTCTATACCTTATTATATATATATTATACTTTATAGTTTGATTGATTCATCTAAAAGATGAATTTATTGTTTCATCATATCCAGGGCACTGAATGGATCTTCGGAATCTGCCGAAACATCTTCCAGGGCATCCAGGGCTTCGTGGTGAACGAACTCCTGGTCGGTATAAACCTTTCCATCGATAACCGCATAACATTCAGGCTGAGGCTGGGCTATCTTCTGGATGCCCACAATCAGGAATGCGATGATAGCGGCTGCTGCCACAGAAGTGCCGAAATATTTGAGCCATCTGCTGTGAGAAGCTTCTTTCTTATCTATCTCCTTCTCTTCTTCTTCTTCTTTTAGAATTTGAGAAAGATTCATCTGTTCGAATCCGATATAGCTGAAGAGGGCGCGATAGGATTCCCATTCTTCAGGAATATCATTGGCATGCTCTTCGAAATATTTTCTGAGCGTTGCCTCTTCCTCATTGGATGTGGCACCATCCATATACTTGTCGAGCAAGTCCTGTATCGTCTTGAATTCATTGGTGTTCGTTATTTCATTGATACCCTTGAATTCATCGATTCTCTTTATTTCATCATTCATATTCTTTCCTCCTTCTTTATTTTGTTCTGTTTTGTTTCACGATATTCATATAGGTCTCTCTGATTTTGAGTCGGGCTCGGGAGAGATTCTTTCGGAGATTATCGGCAGTGCATCCCGTTATCTGCATGATTTCATCAGCAGTATAGCCTTCTATTTCCTTCATGCGGAATATCTGCTGCTGCAAGGGCGGAAGCTGTGCCACTATCTGCTTGATGAGGTTTACCTCGTCCCGTTGCTCTGCCCGCCGGTCTTCTATGGGTACTTCCATCACCTTGTCGGTGGTGAAGTTCCGCTCCTCATGTCGGCACTGGTCATAAAACTTGTTGCGCATGATGGTGATGGCGAGCGCCTTGAGGTTATCTTCTGCCTTGATGTTCTGGCGCATGTCCCACAGCCTGAGCATGACTTCCTGCACGAGGTCTTCGGCATTGTCGTCACTCTCAGTCAACCTTAGAGCATACGCTTTCAAGTCGCTGCGCATCGGTAGGATGATATGTTTGAATTCTTCTGTTCTCATAACCTTAACACTCTATAGACGTATGAAATTGAAAAATCGGACATCTAAAAAAAGATTTTTTTCAAAAATGCTTTCTTTTTTCAAAGAAAAATGTTATTTTTGCAGGCATAAACATAAAATTTAGCAATCGAAGACATAAAATTTTTCAATCGAAAACATTAAAAAACTGAATGGCTTATGGCATCTGTAGTTTCTATTATTCCCATCGTATTGCTGTTCGTCTTGATGCTCGGCTTCAAGATGGCAGGTCATAAAAGCGCCTTGCTGACGCTCGTAGTTACCGTGTTGCTTGCTCTCTTCGCTGCTTCACCGCTGGGCATGATTGCCCCGGAACATGCGGAGGATAGCGTTATCGTCCTGACGGGATGGGCGGTGGTGGAAGGCATCCTGAAGGCGGTATTCCCGATTCTCATCATCATCCTGATGGCTATCTACAGCTATAATATCCTCGTGGAAAGCAGGCAGATAGAGGTAATCAAGAGGCAGTTTACATCGATTACCGATGATAAGGGACTGCTCGTACTGCTCCTTGTATGGGGATTCGGCGGACTGCTCGAAGGTATGGCGGGTTTCGGAACGGCGGTGGCGATACCTGCTGCCATCCTCATCGGACTCGGCTTCAAACCGATGTTCTCGGCTCTGGTATCCTTGATCGGTAATACCGTGGCTACGGGATTTGGTGCCGTGGGCGTGCCGGTTACTACGCTCTGTAACGAGGTGGCGGAAAGCGGGTCGGCTTCGGCGGCACAGATTTGCGAGACTTCGGCCTTCGCCATTATCCAGCTGTCGCCTCTCTTTATCATCCTGCCTTTCATCATCCTGACGCTTACCGATAAGCACAATCTTATCAAGAATCTCATCATCGCCCTCTGGGTGGGAGTGATTTCTGTGGTAGTACAGTTTGTATGCGGCTATTATCTCGGTTCCGAGACTCCAGCCATCATCGGTTCGCTGGCAGCCATTATTGCCATCATCGCATACGCCAAGGTGTTTGCCAGAAAGAGCAAGGTGCAGGATAAGGAAACCTTTACGCTTGCCGAGAGCCTGAAGGCATGGAGCGTTTACCTCTTTATATTGATATTCATCCTGGTTTCCGGCGCACTCTGTCCTCCGGTCAATGCTTTCCTCAAGAGTCATCTGGTGAGTGCGGTTCATCTGCCAGTGCTCGACAGCACCTTTAAGTTTGGCTGGATTTCCAATGCAGGACTGATGCTCTTCCTGGGTGCTACGATTGGTGGACTGATACAGGGATTGAGTCTCAAGAGACTGATGGTGATTCTTGCTCGTACCACGGTGAATCTGCGAAAGACGGTGATGACCATCTGTTCGCTGATAGCCCTGGCAAGTGTGATGAACTATTCGGGAATGATTACTTCCATCGCCTCAGGTCTGGTGGCTGTAACGGGCGACTTCTATCCTTTGGTAGCGCCGATGATTGGTGCCATCGGAACCTTCGTAACGGGTTCTGATACTTCTTCGAATATCCTCTTTGCCAAGCTCCAGGCTCATGTAGCCAACCAGTTGGGCATGACGGGACAGAGTACTTTCTTTGGTATGGAGGGTGGTCAGGAGAACTGGCTGGTTGCTGCCAATACCACAGGAGCCACGGGTGGCAAGATGATCAGTCCGCAGAGCATTGCCATCGCTACTGCAGCCTGCGATATGGAGGGGAAGGATGGAGAGATTCTCCGTTCGGCCATCCCATACGCCCTGCTATATATCGTATTGGGCGGATTGATGGTTTATTTCGGTTGCTGATATCTTTTCTTATAAAACAAAAGAGGGTGTGTCATTATTCATCGGATTACGCGGAATAAACGGAACCTTAACCGCCTTCCTCGGATTACTCACGGATTTTAAACGGAAACTCGACCTGGCGGTCGTGGCGATACCCCCTAAAGCTGGAATGCGAATGCGCTAGCCCAATGGCCGTAAGGCCAAATCCGTTTAAATTCCGTGCGTAATCCGTGAAGCAAGAATGTTCCGTTAACTCAGCGTAATCCGATGAAGAAAAACGATGAAGCAACAAAAAAGAGGGTGTGTCTTGGACTTTTGACACACCCTCTTCAGTTTTATAAATCGAAATTATATCTTTTAAGCATGTCTTTTTTCGTAAGCCAGACTGTGGTCGTGCTTGTCGATATCATGCTTTGACTTGCTCTTTACCACGAGCCATACGCCGGAGAATACGAGGATGGCGGCAATCGCCTGCATACCCTTGAATACGGCGAGACCCACGATGACACTCACGGTGACTGATACCAGCGGCTGCACATAATTATATACAGATACCACGGTAGGGCGCAGGGTCTTCTGACCAATCATCATGCAGATGTAGCCCAGATAAGTGCCGAAAAGAACCACGTAGCCCGTTTCCCACCAGGTGCTCATCGGAACATGGGCAAAGTCGATGCTCATCACGTGACTGATGGTGAAAGGCCATATCAGAACCGTTGCCCAGAGGAACATCCACTTGTTGATGGTGAAGAGCGAATACTTTGACAGCAGGTTCTTGAAGAGTGACAAGTAGAGGGCGAAGGAAAGCTGCGCCGACATACAGAGCAGGTCGCCCCAGATGTTTCCCACCTTGGCATTGCCAGCCGTAGCACTCGTCATGATGATGATGACGGCACCTGCGCATCCCATCAATACACCGAGTGCCTTCTTCCAGGTGATAGGCTCCTTCAATATCAGGAAGGAGAGAACCATGGCGAAGATAGGCATCGAGGTGGTCATGATGCTGGAGTTGCTAGGCGAGGTCATGTTCAGACCGATGGTGTAAGAACACTGGTTGAACACGAGGGCGAAGAGGCCCGCAGCAGCAAACTTGAAGATGTCTTTTACTGGAACATGCTCTTTCTTGGTGAATAATGAGGTGAGCCAAAAGAGGAGAGCGCCACCCAAAACACGGAAGCTCACCAGGTCGATGCCGTCGATGCCGTGAAGCATGGCATCCTTGCCTACGGGAGCCATCAGTCCCCAGAATGCGCCTGAACAGAAGAGGCACAGGTGGGCGATAAGAGGTCGTTTGTTATCCATTTTTCCTTATTTCTATTTAAATCTTCTTTATTTTGAATAAAATCGAGTGCAAAGGTACAAAATTTCGAGGAATTTTGCTATATTTGCGGTATATTTTTTAGAAGTTAAAGGAGTTAAGAAGTTAAAGAAGTTAAGACAATAGTCTTTTTCCGTTCTTGACTATTAAAGATAGGAGATTATTCTTATGCAGAAATATGCTGATTATATCAAACAGATAGAGATAGAATCTCTCTGGAGCGGTACCAAACATATTCTTTGGAACCTCGACCGCCGTGTCAATATCCTGAGTGGTGTAAACGGCGTGGGCAAGAGTAC
This sequence comes from uncultured Prevotella sp., assembly GCA_900555035.1. Classification (GTDB taxonomy): domain Bacteria; phylum Bacteroidota; class Bacteroidia; order Bacteroidales; family Bacteroidaceae; genus Prevotella. The sequence goes on along the minus strand of USJX01000004.1, from coordinate 52,291 downwards.
TATATTAAATAAGGTGGTAAAGGGCCTGGCGGCTGGCGGCGAATTCCCTAGTCACATGATCAAGGGCGTACACCTGAAGGTGGAGCCGGAGGAGGCAAAGTGGATTCGCTACGATGTAATCCGATCGGTGGATAGACCGCTGATGAATGCCGAGATGATCAACAAGATAGACCTTACCCTGGTTACCGAACTCGACTGGCAGCTCTTCCAGCTGCAGCGCAAGTATCTGGATTACCAGGTGAACATCGGCAACCGCATCATCGCCGTATTGCAGAGTGGCGAACCGGATGCCGCCTTCAAGGCTCAGCAACTGAGCGAACCCAAGAGGATGTTCCAGAATATGATAGATGATCTTTTCAAGGATACTGGCAAGACCATCATCCGAACAGCCAATGAAATCCGATTCAACCAGATGGGCGAGCAGCTTCTGCCTTATCAGCTTTCGGCAGGAGAGAAGCAGATTCTTGCCATCCTGCTCACCGTGCTGGTGGAGGACAACCAGTCTTATATCCTCTTTATGGATGAACCGGAAATCAGTCTTCACCTGGAGTGGCAGAAGCAGCTCATCGGTCTGGTGCTGAAACTGAATCCGAATATCCAGATTATCATGACCACCCATAGTCCTGCCGTGGTCATGGATGGCTGGATGGACCATGTAACGGAGGTGGATGATATTACTATCAAGTAAAATAACGGCTTATGGCTAAACGTTTAACCGATAACATCAACTCGCTTTACTTCGAGGCCGCCAACAGGATGACCTCGAAGAAGGCTCGGCGCAAGATTGTGGCTTACGTCGAGAGCTACGATGATGTCTTCTTCTGGCGGTCGGTGCTGGGAAAGTATGAGGATGACACGCGTTATTTTGAGATTATGTTGCCTACCCGCGATAATCATCTCGACCGTGGCAAGAAGGCGGCTATCGGAAATATGCTCAAGGGGGTGGGCAAGGATATGATAGCCTGTGTGGATGCCGACTATGACTATCTGCGCCAGGGTACCACCGAGGCTTCCCAGCAGATGCTGGAGAGTCCCTATATCTTCCATACCTACGCTTATGCCATCGAGAATTTCCAGTGTTACGCCAAGGGTTTGCATGAAACCTGCGTGATGGTGACGCTGAACGATACCCATATCTTCGATTTCGAAAGATTCATGGAGGCGTATTCCCGTACGATATGGCCGCTCTTCGTGTGGCATCTTCTCTTCTATATCCGTCATCGCAAGATGTCGATGCATTTTGACATGGCTGAGTTCGACAAGGTCATCGTATTGCCATCGGTAAGAATTCAGGACCCTCAGCAGGCCATCAATTATCTCGCCAAGAAGGTAAGGGCGAAGCTTTTTCAGCTAGAGCGCCGCTTCAAGAAGTTCAAGGATGAGCTTCCGGATATGATTCAGTATCTAAATGCCTTGGGGGTGAACGAGCATAACACCTATTTATATATACAGGGTCATCATCTTTTCGACCTGGTGGTGAGTCCGCTGGTTCAGAGTGTCTGCGATACCCTGCGCAATGTAAGGGAGAATGAAATCCGTGATAGGTCGGTTCATTCCGAGCAGGCACGCACCGAAATGGCATGCTATGAGAACAGTCTGGGCAAGGTGAAAATGATGATGAAGAAGAACACCTTTTACCAGTTCTCTCCCGAATTCCAGAAGATTCAGGCGGATGTGGAAAGATTTTTAGAGAAATAAAAAATGCGGGCCAGAAATGGCTCGCATTTTTTATTTCGATATCTTCTTATTCTTATACGTATGTCTCCAGGAACTTCAAGGTTCCTTCTACCTTCAATGTCTGGGTAGAGGCAGGAACTACGATGCTCTCGCCGCCCTGCAGGGTAATCTCGTTACCCTCGTTGTCGGTAATCTTAGCCTCACCCTTCAAGCCAATCAGAATCACGAAGCTGTCCAACTCTGAATAATCCAGGGTCATTGGCTCATCGAGATCATAAACGGCTGTGTTGAAGTAAGGGCACTGCACCATGCTTACACCCTGGTTCTTGGCAGGAGTGTAGTTCTGACGATAGTCTGGCAATACGGTGTAGTCGATGCACTCAGATGCCTCCTTGGTGTGGAGCTGGCGATAGTTGCCATCCTTGTCCTTGCGCTTGAAATCGTAGATGCGATAGGTTACATCGCTGGTCTGCTGTATCTCGGCAACGAAACAGCCTGTTCCGATGGCGTGGATTCTGCCCGCTGGGATAAAGAAGCAGTCGTCCTCCTTTACGTTATACTGAGCCAGGGCATCGGTGATGGTATCATTCTCCACCATCTCCTTATACTGCTCAGGAGTAATCTGCATCTTCAAGCCGTTGTAGAGCTTGGCATCCGGCTCGCTTGGCAGCGCATACCACATCTCGGTCTTGCCGCGGTCTTTACCTTGCTTCTGGGCAATCTCATCGTTAGGATGCACCTGGATAGAAAGGTCGGTGTTGGCGTCGATAAACTTGATGAGCAGTGGAAATTCATTGCCAAAACGCTTGTAGTTTTCGGTTCCAAGGAAACTGTCCTTCAATTCGGCAACAACCTCATAGAGCTTCTTGCCCTTCATTTCGCCATCAGCTACGATGCTCTCGTTGCCAGGAACTCCAGAGATTTCCCAGCTCTCACCTACTTTCTCCTGCTTGATGTCAAGATGCTTGAAGGCGATAATCTTGTTGCCACCCCAAATAGTGGACTTCAATAGTGGCTCAAATTTTAATGGTTTCATAACTTTATTGAATTAGTTGATAGAATGTTTCTAGTTATAGAACTCTTCACTCTTCGTTCTTCACTCTTCATTCTTCACTTAAACTCTAGTTTTCCCTCCAGAAGGCAGGGGTGAAGATCACCAGCACGCTGAATATCTCCAGACGTCCGATGAGCATCATCAGCGAGCAGAACCATTTTGCCAAATCAGGCAGTTCGCTCCACGACATCGTAGGTCCTATCTCCGTACCCAGGGTTGGTCCCACATTGCCCACACAGCTCAGGGTGATGGTGATGGCATTGGTGTTGTCGATGCCCATGGCTATCATCGTGAACGAGATGACCAGGCAGATGATGAGATAGGTAGTGAGGAAGGCGAGCAGCGTTACTCGCTTCTGCATCGGCACGTTGACACCGTCAATCTTCAGCGGCAGCACGGCGTTAGGGTGCAGAATCTGTCGGAACTCGTTCTTCACCATTCTCACCAGCATCACGCCACGGATACACTTCAAACCTCCACTCGTACTGCCCGAGCAGGCTCCGAAGAACATGCAGGTTGCCAATACCACCCAGGTGACATGAGGCCAGAGGGCTGCATCGTCGTTAAACAATCCCGTGGTGGTGAAGAAGGATACCACCTGGAAGACGGAACTGCGGAAGGCATGTTCCACATCATAGTTGCGCATGGCTATCAGCTCTACCATGATGAAGACGGTGAATGCCGAAACCAGGAATACATAGAACTTGAACTCCGAGTTCTTGAACAGGTCCTTGATCTTGAACTTGATGACTGCCGCATAGAGCAGGGTGAAGTTCACTCCCGAGAGGAAGCAGAAAAAGGTACAGATGTATTCCAGCGCCGGCGAATGGAAGAACTCGGTACTGCTGTTATGAGTAGAGAAACCACCTGTAGCAGTAGTGGTCATCGCATAGTTGAAACTGTCGAAGAGGTTCATTCCTGCCACATAGTAGGATACGATGCAGGCGATGGTGAGCACCAGATAGATACTCCATATCCATTTTGCCGAAGTGGAAAGACGGGGATGCAGCTTGGTCTTGATAGGACCCGTAGCCTCAGCGGCAAACACCTTGGTCTGTCCGCCTACGAGCGACGGCAGCAGGGCGATGGTGAAGAACACGATACCCAAACCGCCTATCCACTGGGTGAGCGATCGCCAGAAGAGCAAGCCGTGCGGGAAGCATTCCACATCATCCAGGATGGTGGCTCCCGTGGTGGTGAATCCCGACATCGTCTCGAAATAGGCATCCGTAAAGTTGCTGATGTAGCCGCTTATCATGAAGGGCAGGGTTCCGAAGAGACTGAAGATAATCCAGGATAGCGACACCACGAGATAGGCATCGCGTCGCGACATCGAGTTGTCGGCTCCATGGCCCCTCCATTTCAGGATGAGTCCGCCTCCGATGGTAGCGAGTGTTGATATCACGAAGGCGAAAACATCTTCCTGCTGGTAGTAATAGGCTACCAGCAGAGAGATAAAGAGCAGGAAAGCCTCTATGAAAAGCAGTTGCCCCAATATCTTATATATCAGTTTGCTATTTATCATATAAAATGCTTCTCTTTATCATATAAAATACTTCTCTATCTTCTTCATGTTGATGTTGTGGCAGAATACCATCACCGAGTCGCCCGGTTCTATCTGTGTATTACCCGAAACGAGCATTCCTTCGCCGTTTCTCACCAGTCCACCGATGGTTACGCCGATAGGCATACCCAGGTCTTTCACCGGTTTCTTGGTTACCTTTGAACCTTCCTTGGCGATGAACTCAGCCACATCGGCGTTGGCGCTCATCAGGAAGCGCACGTTCATCACGTCGGCATCGAGCATCATCTGGTAGATGTAGCTGGCGGCAATCATCTTCTTGTTGATGATGGTACCGATATCCAGGCTCTCGGCCATGCTCACATAATCAACATTCTCTACTGCCGCCACGGTTTTGCGTACACCCATTCGCTTGGCAGTGAGACAGGCCAGGATGTTGGTCTCGGCATTTCCGGTCAGCGCCACGAAAGCCTGGGTGCTTCTGATTCCCTCTTCCGTAAGCAGCGGAATGTCTCGGCCGTCGCCATGGATGATGAGAGTGTGGGTATCGTCGAGGGTATCGTTGAGATACTCGCAGCGCTCCTCGCTCATCTCTATAATCTTGCACTCCATGTATTCCGGCATCTTCTTCACGGCTCTCACGGCTGTGCGGCCGCCACCCATAATCATCACGTTCTTCACATCTACATAATGTTCCTTGCCCACAATCTTGCGGATGTAGGGAATGTAGTTGCGGGTGGTCATGAAGTAGGCGAGGTCGTAGAGTTTCAGCTCGTCGTTACCGCCAGGGATGATGGTATCGCTGCCTCGCTTGATGGCTACCACATGGTAGGGGTCGTTAGGACCGCTGATGTTCTTGAGCGGTTCGTTGAGAATCTCGCAGCCCTCACGCAGTTTGATGCCGAGCATCACGAGTGCTCCGTCGTGTACATCCCAGCGTTGGCGCACCCAACTCATCTTCAATCCGTTGTTGATATCCACGGCAGCCAGCATTTCCGGGTAAATCAGTTTGCTGATGCCCAGTTCCCTGAAGAACTCCTGTGCCTGCGGTTCCATGTACTCGGGGTTATCCACACGTGCCACGGTGCGCTTGGCACCCAGGTTCTTGGCAAGGATGCTTGCCGTGATGTTCATGCTTTCGATGGGAGTGACGGCGATGAACAGGTCGGCGTCGGCAACTCCGGCATCTCGCAGAGTACTCAGACTGGTAGGCTTGCCCAGCATGGTGAGCAGGTCGCAGTCTGATCCTATGCTGGCCAATCGCTCCTCGCTTTCATCAATGAGCGTAATCTCTTCCTTGCTGCGCGACAGGAGTCGTGCCAGGTGGGTTCCGATGGCGTGAGCGCCAGCTATGATTATTTTCATTTCCTATTATAATATGATAATGTATATATAATAATGTATATAGAGTATGCAAATCTTAACGTTTTGCTTACAGCCTTCTAGCTTCTGCTTACAGCTTTCAGGGTTTCTTTGATGCTGTTGTTGTCAAGATGCACGATTTCTCTGAGCTGGTTCACGGTGCCATGCTCCACAAAGTCGTCTGGCAGTCCCATTCTTGTGATGGTTGGCTGGTAGCCATGGTCGCTCATCCATTCCAGGACGGCAGATCCCATGCCTCCGTTTCTTACTCCATCCTCTATGGTGACGATGTGCTTGAACTTCTTGCCTACCTCTTCGAGGAGGCTATTGTCGAGCGGCTTCAGGAATCGCATGTCGTAGTGGGCGATGCTCAGAGACTTGCCTTCCGCCTCCAGTTCGGCGATAGCCTTGGCTGCATCGTTTCCGATAGGACCGATGGTGAGCACGGCGATGTCGTCGCCATCCTTCAGTTTTCTTCCGGTTCCCGTCTTGATTTCCTCCATCGGGTTTCTCCAATCTACCAGCACGCCGTTGCCGCGAGGATAGCGGATTACGTAGCTGCCCTGGTTAGGCAACTGGGCCGAATACATCAGGTTGCGTAGTTCGTGCTCGTTCATCGGCGAAGCGATGGTGAGGTGAGGGATAGGGCGCAGAGCCGCCATATCGAAAGCACCATGATGGGTAGGACCATCTTCTCCCACCAGTCCGGCACGGTCTAGGCAGAGTACCACAGGCAGGTTGAGCAGTGCCATATCGTGGATGATGTTGTCGTAGGCACGTTGTGCAAACGAGCTGTAGATGTTGCAGAACGGAATGAGTCCATCTTTCGCCATACCTCCCGAGAAGGTGACGGCATGTCCCTCGGCGATACCCACATCAAAGGTGCGGCGAGGCATCGCCTTCATCATGATGTTCATGGAGCATCCTGTAGGCATGGCTGGTGTCACACCTACTATCTTCGGGTTCTGCTGGGCGAGTTCCAGAAGCGTGTTGCCGAATACATCCTGGTATTTAGGCGGCTTGTTGCTGGTGTCAGCGATGAGACGTTCGCCCGTTTCCGGATCGAATTTACCCGGTGCATGCCAGATGGTAGCACTCTTCTCGGCTGGTTCGTAACCTTTTCCCTTGGTGGTATGCAGATGCAGCAGCTTAGGACCTTTCATTTTCTTGAGCTGTTGCAGCAATCTTACCACCTCCTTGACGTCATGACCGTCGAACGGACCGAAGTATCGGATATTCATTCCCTCGAAAATGTTCTGCTGATGGCTCAATGCCGATTTCAGCGCATTGTTCAGGCGGATGATGCCCTTCTTGCGGTCGTCGTTGAGATAGCCCTTGGAGTGGAGCCACTGCGATGCCTTGAAACGCAGCTTGTTGTAGGTTTCGTTGGTGTCGAGGTTCAGGAGATACTTCTCCATGCCTCCCACGGCTCGGTCGATGCTCATATCATTGTCGTTCAGGATGATGAGCATGTCGTTAGGAGTGCTTGATACATTGTTCAAGCCCTCGAAGGCCAGGCCGCCACTCATGGCACCGTCGCCGATTACCGCCACCACGTTGCGGTTGGACTGTCCCAGTTCGCGTGCTGCCACCGCCATGCCGAGTGCCGCAGAAATCGAGTTGCTGGCATGTCCGCAGGCAAAGGTATCGTATTCGCTCTCCAGCGGAGTAGGGAACGGACGAATGCCGTGAAGTTTTCTGTTGGTACAGAATACGTCACGTCTTCCAGTTAGTATCTTATGTCCGTATGCCTGATGGCCCACATCCCATACGATTCGGTCGTTTGGAGTGTTATATACGTAGTGGAGTGCTACAGTGATTTCAACCACGCCAAGCGAGGAGGCAAAATGACCTGGGTTGACTGAAACCTCGTCGATGATGTCTTCTCTCAATTCTTTGCATACTTGTGGCAACTGGTCGATGCTCAGTTTGCGCAAATCCTCAGGGTATTTGATGTTACTTAATAGACTAAACTTACTTTTGTCCATATTTCCTTGTTATTTGTACATGCAAAGGTAATGCTTTTTTTTAATAAATAACATTTTTATTGTGATATTTTCGCTTTTTCCGTTTTTTCTTCGTAATTTTGCCCCAAAAATTGAGATATAACAATGAAAAAGAACCTATTATTTGCGGGAGCCTTGATGATGGCTTCCTTATCTATGATGGCGCAGACCAAGGTTGGCGGCATCAGTGAATCTATGATTCAGCAGATGGCAAAGAGCCAGAATGGCGGTGCTGCCAACAAGGCACTCTTCAATGCCATTGCTGCTAATAACATCGACGATTTGGTAAAGAACCATGCCAACGAGGCTCCTGTTGATACGCATTTCAGCATCGAGACTCCAGCGCAGAGCATCCACAACCAGAAGAGTTCCGGTCGCTGCTGGATGTTCAGCGGTTTCAATGTGCTCCGTTCTAACTTCGCCCTCAACGACAAGCAGGGCAGAGTGGTGGAGTATTCACAGGATTATCTCTTCTTCTACGACCAGCTGGAGAAGGCCAACCTCATGCTGCAGGGAGTCATCGACCTGGGCAAGAAGAGCATCGAAGACCCTCAGGTGCAGTTCTTCTTCAAGAACCCGCTCAACGATGGCGGTACCTTCTGCGGTGTTGCCGACCTGGCAAGCAAGTATGGCCTGGTGCCAATGAGCGCCCAGCCAGAGACTTTCTCAAGCAACAATACATCAAAGATGAGCCGCCTCATCAGCAGCAAGCTGCGTGAATATGGATTGGAACTTCGCAAAATGGTTTCACAGGGCAAGAAACCAGCTGCTATTCAGGCTCGTAAGGGTGAAATGCTTGCTCAGGTTTATCACATGCTCAGCCTTACCCTGGGTGAGCCGGTGAAGGAGTTTACCTATGCTTTCCGCGACAAGGACGGCAAGCAGGTAGGCGAGGCTAAGAAATATACCCCTAAGAGTTTCTATGAGGAGACTGTGGGCAAGGACCTGAATGGCACCTTCCTGATGGTGATGAACGACCCACGCCGCCCATACCACAAGACTTACGAGGTGGAGTACGACCGCCACACTTACGATGGCCATAACTGGAAGTATCTGAATCTGCCTATGGAGGAGATTGCCCAGCTCGCCATTGCCTCTCTGAAGGATGGTCATAAGATGTATTCAAGCTACGATGTAGGCAAGCAGCTCGACAGAAAGCGTGGCTATCTGGCACTCGACAACTTCGATTATGCCAGCCTCTTCAACACATCTTTCCCAATGAACAAGGCCGACCGCATTGCTACTTTCGAGAGCGGTTCTACCCATGCCATGACCCTGACTGCCGTAGATCTCGATGCCAATGGCAAGCCTGTGAAATGGAAGGTGGAGAACAGTTGGGGTGCTGACAATGGCTTCAGCGGCTGTTTCATCATGACCAACGATTGGTTCAACGAGTACATGTTCCGCCTGGTAGTGAACAAGAAGTATGCTTCAGAGAAGCTCTTGAAGGAATTCGACCAGAAGCCAACCATGTTGACTCCAGACGATCCATTGTTCCAGTTGGAAGACTAAACCTATAATATATTATGTTAGAGAAAAATAAGCGTGAGCGCATCATCGCGCTCGTCAACAAGGAAGTAGTGCCTGCCATTGGTTGTACCGAACCGATGGCGGTGGCTCTCTGTACAGCCCAGGCAGCCACCACTCTGGGCAAGCGTCCTGAGCGAATCCAGGTGTTCCTGAGTCCTAATATGCTCAAGAATGCGATGGGTGTGGGTATTCCAGGCACAGGTATGATAGGCTTGCCTATCGCCGTATCGCTGGGTGCTCTCATCGGAAAGCCTGAGTATGAACTCGAGGTGCTCAAGGATTTGACTCCCGACAGCCTGGAGAAGGGTAAGCAATTCATCAAGAATGCCGACATCAACATCAAGCTGAAGCAGGGAGATGTGGATAAACTCTATATCGAGGTGAGCTGCTATGCAGATGATGCACAGGCCACAGCCATCATCTCCGGTTCTCATACCAACTTCGTGTATGTGGAGCGCAATGGCGATGTGGTCTTCGATAAGCGTGGTGGAGCGAAGGGTAATGAGGCTGATGATGATATCCAGCTCAATTTCCCGATGGTCTATGAGTTTGCTACCACCGCTCCGCTTGATGAAATCTCTTTCATCCTCAAGACCAAGGAATATAATATGAAGGCTGCCGAGGAGTCTATCAAGGGCAACTATGGTCATTGCTTGGGCAAGACGATGGACCGTCCTTTGAGTCATGGCATCTTTGGCAACAACATCTTCTCGCATATCATTTCCCGCACCGCTTCTGCCTGCGATGCCCGTATGGGTGGCGCCATGATTCCGGTGATGAGCAACAGTGGCAGTGGCAACCAGGGCATCTGTGCCACTAATCCTGTGGTGGTTTATGCCATGGAGAATGAGAATACCGAGGAAGAAATGATTCGTGCACTGATGCTCAGTCACTTAACGGCTATCTATATCAAGCAGAGTCTGGGCAAGCTTTCAGCGCTTTGCGGTTGTGTGGTAGCCAGCACGGGCAGCAGTTGCGGTATCACCTATCTGATGGGTGGCGATTATACCCGCATCTGCAATTCCGTCAAGAATATGGTGGCAAACCTCACCGGTATGATTTGCGATGGTGCCAAGCCAAGCTGTGCCCTGAAGATTTCTTCGGGTGTGAGCACCGCCCTTCTTTCTTCCCTTCTTTCGATGGAAGGCAAGTGCGTGACATCTGCCGAGGGTATCGTGGATGATGATGTGGATAAGTGCATCCGCAACCTCACCTCCATCGGTGCCGATGCGATGAGAGCCACCGATGATATGGTGCTCGACATTATGACGCATAAATAAATTGGAATATAGTATATTCAAAAGGCTCGCAGGAAGTTTTGATTTCTTGCGAGCCTTTCTTGTTTTCAATTAATCTCTTCCATTCGTTTCAGGTTCCATCCTTCAAACTGCATGATAATCTTATGCAATGTGGTACCCTGGCGCAATGTTTCCACCCTAGGAGCTTCAGCATATTTCCTGATTTGCTCCACCGCCTGCTGCCACTGTTCCTCAGCCTTCGCCTCGAAATCTTTCTTTGGCAGCACTTTGAGTTCCAGAATATAGCAATGCTTGGTGGCATAATGGGTCAAATCCGGCAGAAGAAAGAAATCGCAATAGCCGTGATTCAGTTCCAACTCCGGGGCAGTATAATAATAATCGTTCAGATTCAGATACGCCATGAAGAACCCCTGCAGGTTTCGTTCCGCCTCGATTCCATCACGTATAGAGGATACCTTGGCATAGGCATCAGCCATAAAGCGCAGGCCTTCTTCCCACTTGCCATCATACGCCATATCGTAATAATAATCCGTCAGCTGGTTGGTATTCACATACGCTTTTGCCTGATATTCTTCCTCCAGATAACCATAATATTGCTTGCGGACATTATTGTTAGGAATCCCTAATACCAGTTTTGAGCCACGTGTGCCCTTGATGGTCAGCATGCCATAATAGAAAAGCAGACTCGGGAAAATCTCAGCCTTCGGTATCTGGTAAGCAGAGAACGACTCATAGAGTTGTGCCGAAATCTGTCCTTCCTCAGCAATCTTGCGAATAATACCTTTTCGCTCACCATCCAGTTTATCAAACTGCAGCAGTTTTTTCATCTTGCCATAATCGGTCTTGGTATTAGGGTCGATCATCTGCTGAGGAGAACGTCCGTAATCCATATAATTGCGAAGATAGTAAAGCACCATATCGCAATTAAACATTCTGATACTCTTATTCAATGCTTCTTTTGCAAAGCAATAGTTATCATACCAAGGCTTCATATCGTTGACGATAGCGTTGATATCACTATCAGCCGGGATGCAGCCATGATTTTTATAATAGGTAAACATCTCGATGACATCGGCAGTAGAGAATCCCAGCATCTCGTCAAATTCCGGTTTGATAGAGATATTCCATCCTATGTTGAAACCACTGGTTACATCATCGAGCGTAACAGGACTGACACCCATCATAAAAATGCGTTCGAAGTTGCCCTTGAATTTTTTGAAGACATCACGATAGAAACCATCTGCATGAGTAATGGCATGATACACTTTCTCGCCATGCTCATTGAGCACCACATTGGTAAAGTTATCATATTCATCTACTATCAGATAGAGAGAAAATCCCTTCTGCGCAGCCTCATCATGAATAAAAGCCAACTTATCCATGGCATACTCCGCCTTGCGCACCTTCTCTCTCGTCTCCTCGGAATAAGACTCGCCATAGCGGCGCATGAAACCATCCAGTTTTACGGAACAATAGAAGTCGAAGTTACGCTCCAAGGAATCGATATTACCACTTACCTGCGAGAAGTCGAGAAAAAGCACCTGATACTTGCCCTGCAACTCCGTAGAATGCTGTCCTATCCAGAGCTTTCCAAAAAGTGATTGGAACTTAGCACTTTGGTTACAGTCATAGTAAGAGTGGAGCATACTCAAAAATATGCTCTTGCCAAAGCGACGAGGACGGATGAAGAAGAGGTTACGGGGCTGCTTCTCCAACTCGGGTATAAACATCGTCTTATCGACATAATACAAATTCTGCTCCATCACCGTGACGAAATCTGCCACTCCGTATGGTACTTCCTTAACTTTTTCCATATCTTATTTCCTTTCTTAGTGCAAAGATACAACTATTTTTTTAGATACCAAGCTTTTTAAGAAGAAAAAGGCATCCCAATGGTTTACGGGCAACAAGAGCATTGGAAAACTTTACCTGAATCTACAACCCCAATTGCGATGGAGACGAAATATGGAGATGAGGGACTATTCAAAAAGGTCACTTAGCGTTATTTCGTTTTGGATAATGTCGCTATGTGTTCCCTTTTTGATGCCCATAGTTGTAAGCATCGTCAACATAGGCGTCTTCTTACTTCTTCCGATTCATTGAATTATCAGAAAGAAATCGAACTGGGCTTCATTTGAATTTGGAATGAGGCTCAAGTAAACTTTAATAGAGCTACACGTAAACTTTGTTTAAGCCTTAAACCAGTTTGAACTGAGGCTTACTTCAATGTCAAATGAAGCTTACTTCAATGGCAAACGAAGCCTATTTCAAGTGCAGATGAAGCCTATTTAGTTTATTGTATCAGTAAAATCGTGAGGGATAAAACCAAAATCATGAGGGATGCGTGAGGGATAAATGCCCCTTTTTTAGTATCTGTCACTCATGTTGCTTCTTGTCTATCAATAACTTATCCGGTTTCTTCTTGGAAATCGTGATGGGTGATAGATGATTTGGCAAAAATATATTCGCCTTCAGCGCCCTTCTTGTCCTTGTTCTGTTTCAATACTATCTGGATCATACTTTTTCCTTTCGCTTTAAAATTGTTATTTTATTTAGTTCTTGTAACTCTTGTTGATGCATCTCCTTCTGAATTACGGTGCAAAGATACGTTTTTTTTTCGGCTCACTCTGAACTTTCGCGAAGATTCGCGAAGATAAACGAAAAAAAACTTGTTTTAAGCTCAGAAATGACTAAGATAAATCTCCCAGTGACTAAGATAAATCTCTCAGTGACTAAGATAGAAATCTCAGTGACTAAGATACGCCCCCTGTTTTTGTGAAGGCAAGGCTGTGATGTGAAGGCATGGTCTCAAAAAACTAGTTTTCTACTACTAAAAACCTATATCTAAAACCTTGATATTCATTTCGTTTACCTTTATAACACGCTGTATATACAAAAGTCTTGGAGCCTAGGGTTCACATCACACCTTCTTCTTAAGATTAAAAGAAATTAAAAAAATGCCTTTTTCTTGGAGATAATCGTGGATAGGTGTGTATTTGCACCATCCGATAATCGCGGATAGGTGTATTTATCCGATATTATTAATCTAGGATAGGTGTAAATTATGAGAAGAAAACTACTATAATATTATTGAAAAATTGCGTATTTTCTAATATTTCCGCCAAAAAGATTTGCGTATTTTCTAATATTTTCACTAAAAAGATTTGCGTATTTTCTAATCATTCGTTTGTATCTAGATGATTTTCAAAAGATAGATCCCTCTCGCAGAATAGAACAGTTATTCTTGAATATTCCTGCCCAGTTGAATCAGAATAGTAATCGATATAAACCTTATTCAGTTGTGGGAAGTGTGGATACGGACAAGCTCCAAGGACTACTTCGAGAGATGGAAGATAGTAAGACTGTTTTGTTTGCTTATCATTCCAATGATCCCAATGTGGGGATGTCATTGCATCAAGACAATTCAAAGTTTAAACTGTTTTGTGCAGATACAGGTTTGTTTGTGACTTTGGCGTTTTGGGATAAGTCGTTTACGGAGAACGTGATTTATGAGGAACTGTTGAGTGACAAACTTTCTGCCAATCTGGGCTATATTTACGAGAATCTGGTAGCCCAAATGTTGACGGCGAGTGGTAACAAACTGTTTTATTATTCGTGGGCTAAAGATGCAACGCATAATTACGAGATTGATTTCCTCTTGTCTCGTGGAGCCAAGATTTGTCCGATAGAGGTGAAGTCATCTGGCTATAAAACTCATGCGTCGCTAGATGCCTTTTGCGATAAATACTCTAAGGTGGTGTCACAACGCTACTTGTTGTATACTAAGGATTTGACGAACGATGGCAATATCTTGTTGCTGCCATTCTATATGACAGGGTTATTATAAGTATTTTTGGTTGAATGGAAACGGCTCGCAAGAAATCGAAACTTCTTGCGAGCCGTTTTATTATTGTGATGCAAGTGAATTCTTCACTCTTCACTCTTCGTTCTTCACTCCCAATTACACGAGTGTAGCTACGATTTCCTCACGAGTGCCTGGGAGCATGTCGATCACTGGAATCTCTGGCATGGTGTAGTTGTATATGATTTACAGTGATATTTCCTTGGAATACGGAGTTCCATTTACAAAGACTGTCAAAACATATACCCCTTTTGAGATGCTGTTGATAACGAAATTGTCATTATAAAATCCCTTCTTCTTATTTCCCATATCCTTGGCGAAGAGTTGCATGCCACTTAGGTTGTATAAAGACACTGAGACCTTGTCGTTACTTTCAACTTTATAATCAATACTCAGTCTCATTCCACTGCCATTGCGAGATATACTTGCCCTAATGTTGTCGTTAAGATATATTATGGATGTGCCAGCCTGCCCCATTCGCTCTGAAGCATAAAGATGTGGAGAATCATTTTTGAGAATAGCTCTTCTGATAGCTGCGTTCTCTTCATCATCAGGAAGGTTGGCTTGGTCATCTATTGCATTATAAAAAGCTGTTTGCAATATCGGAGCGTTTGGTGGTAATGCCTGATATATCTTGACCGTCTCCAAGATTGCATAGCGATACCCGGGGGCAAACCAACTGTAAGTATCCATGATGAGCTTATCACTATCATTCTTTACGGTTTCAGGCATCGAATCAGGGGATAGCGATGGAATGCTGTCTAGCGTACCATATCGGGACAGCTGCTCTTGGAGACTAGAAAATGTACTTGATATCGTTCGCTGGGAATGCAGCAGCAATGTATTGGGTAGGGTGTCGCCATCAAGCGTAACGAGAGTTCCCTTTCCACAAACCTTTGTATGGTAATTGCCAAAAATTCTAACATAATGCTCCATGAAGTCTTCTCCCTTTCCGCTATATACGCCTTGTAACTCATCATTATATACCAAAGGCAAGCGCATGGTTGCGATTGGAATGTCATACTTGATACGAGTAGTCTTGTTCTTGAATCCTTTCAAGAACATTGTATTGTCATGGATGTCATAGCGATAATTCGTCCCTGCCTCCAAGCGAGACAAGGGGGCATGGAAGAAAGAATCTCTGTTGGCGACAAACTTAACAGAATAGTCGGCATTGAGAACTTTACAGTCATTCATGTTCCATACCAACCCCTGTCCTTTCAGTTGCTCAAATGACATATAGGATACTTGCTGAGTATGCAAGTTATCCTCTATTCTGTATTCATTTTGTGCTTGTATGGATAAAACAAGTGCAAATGTTAAAATTAAAATTATATACAATTTCTTCATAACCAATATTTGTTTTCTACTCAAAATAACCTATTAGTCCAAAGTGTTTCATTACAAATATATTAAATAATGCAGCGAGAACTAGCCCCAAGAATGTAGAAAATGCCACAAAAATCCAAATAATCCATATCGGAAATTGGTGTTGGATAGACATGTCATATTTTGTAACAATACCTTTTAATCTGTATCGAGTATATCTTTTACGTATATACATATACATACAAAGATTGATAAGAGCATAAGGAATTATGTTAAATACAGAAGGCTCAGGATGATACAACAGACTTGCATTTATGCCAACTGGTATTATTACAATCTGTAAGGTCTGTAAGAGACATCCTTTGCTTCTGGTAAAAGGATCTCCTTCTTTCTTATACTTACGATACGCCTTATAAAAGCGATATATCAAATAATCTAATATCATAATTTTATTATTTTAAAGTTCCATTTATTAATGTTGTATTATCTAGATCTAATGTATCATATCCATATTGTTCTCTAGTGAAGTCACTAATATGTTCACCTATATCTTTTCCTGTACAGATTTTAACGCCAGTGTCTAATAACAGATAGCCTCCAGCTATAGCCCAGCCATACCCAGGTATCCATGAAAGGACAATAGGAATAGCGGTGTCCCAAGCATCTGTCAATTCTAAATTTCCTGTTGAAGCTATTTTTATCATAGTCATTCCAGTAGAGGCCCACCCTGCATATTTTGTATATTTAGTTACTTGATTTAAACCTTTGGTAATACCCTTATATATATCATTTGGATGAAATCTAGACAGTTGAAGTCTTTTACTCAAAATCGGGTAATTGTACTTGACATATTTGTTCATCTCATAAAGTGGTTTGCTTAAGTTGCTTCCACCAAAACTCTTGTCTAATTCTTTCAAAAAATTAGCAAAGCTATCCAAACGTCCCAGACCATCCGAAGTTTCTCCAAAAAATCCATCTTGATTATCAGGCTTGCTAGTTATGCAATAAACATTGGGCAATTCCACATCATCATTGTTTACATCAAAGTCTTGCCAATGTTTTACAAAGTCATCCCAAGAATAGGTCTTCAAGCCAAACAAATCGGTGTAATTTATGGGATTGTTGTTTGCAAAGGAATATGGAGTCATTGCATAATTCAACTCACACATAGGATCTACTGTTGTAAATCCACCTACTGTAGAATCATAAATTCGAAATCCCCAATGATATTGATCTAGTATTCTGTCCAGTTCTTTACCACCAAACTTCCATCTTTGACTACTTCCATTGTCGTCATCCTTGTAAAAACCACCAAATGGGTAATAATTGTTAATATCTACAATGCGACCATTTGTTTCGGTAAAGCGAATATTGCCCAGATAATCCTTTACATAATCATAAACTTGATCCTTAGTCGTATTGGGCACAATATATCCTTCTTCGAAATTTATGCGAGACAAGACCAGCTTGTTGACGTACTCATTGCCCATGGCATAGGTTTCAGCATTATACGTCCATGGTTTTGAAGAATCAACTAACTTTGTCTTATAGATAAAATCCCCATTATAATGGGTTGTTTCAGGATAATCCCTTGACAATATATTCTGCTTTATGGAAAGAGTATCCAAGTCTCCTTGAATACTACCGCTTTCAGGAATAGTGATATTATATTTGCAGGTGTGTATCTCTGAAGAGAGCTTGTTTCCATCCCCATCATATATATTATGCTGGTATTGGTTGTTTCTCATATAGATATACTCCGGCAAGTTCAGGACATTATACTTTATCTTGAGGATTCCCTTGTTTAAGTTTCTTGTCATATTGCCATTGGCATCATATTGGAATTCAGTGGCATTGCTATATTCACGATCTGCAATCTGGGTATCGCTGCTGCTGTCCTTATAGCCTTTGTTGTTTACATGTACCAACTGGTTACCATCATATTCCAAAGTCGCATCATCTCTATAGCCCTCTTCCTCATCATCACAGTTTACCCCCTTACGGGTTATGTTCGTGATATTGCCCATGATGTCATACTCGTAGTGGGTGTCATGCTGACCTAGCATGGCTTTCTCTGTACCGCTTTGAGACAGAGAATAGGCAGAGCTGAGTCTGTTTTGGTTATCATAGTCATAGGAATAAGACTCGGTGTCCCATACTCCATTCTTATATCCCTTCCACTCATAAGCAGAGATGTCACCATTGTATGCCAAGGTGTTCTGACCTTTATAAGATGTGTTGTAATAAATGTGTTGCTCCGTCAATGCGTTGGTGGCAGAGGTGAGTTGCTCCCTGACATTGTATGTATATTTTGTAGACAATGCATCCGCATGGGACGTGGTTTTGGCGACACGCCCCAAATCATCATACTCGCAGTGCTTTACGAGAAACTCATCATTGTTGTTCAACTTGTACATCATAGAGTCCAATCTTCCATTCTTGTCATAAGTATAACGCTTGATGACGGTTTCTATTGCATTGCAGTCTGTATTTGGTCTCATTTTGTTTCTGTTGTGTACCGTTTTCTCCTGCAAGATGCTGCCAGTATAGGGGTTTCGGTGATAATAAATGTCATCGATTCCACCGATGCCATTGTCTTTGTGGATTTGTACGACCTCTCCTTTGGTGTTGTAATAGAAGGCTTGCGTATGGTAATTCAAAGTTACAAGCCTCGTGTTGGATGATGGCAGCACATATGTTCTGCAACCTGTGAGCAAGCCTTTGGTCGTAACCTTATTGCCATCATGGCTGATATCTCTGTCATAACCATTCTGCAATTGGTAATTGTACAGGGAGTCTTTGCCTAGGAATGCATAATTGTCATAATAATTCGCTTTCAGAAGTTCTTTTACATCTAGAGAAATATTGGCATTATACATATCATATTTGCCAGAAGTTGAGAATGAGCTTACCACACGTGTGTTAGCTACATTCGCCGTGTCTGCATGATAGCACACTCCCCTAACTGTTACCCTACCATATGAGTCGTAGAGCATGAACAACCATTCATTTTTTGCTCGCTGATTACCATCTTGCTTGAATATCAACCTATTCTCTTTGTCGTATATCATCTTGATAGGTTCGCAGCCTGGCAGTTTCTTCTCTATACATCTATTCTTACCATCATAACGATAAAAGTAAGCATACTTTTGCAAGTTCTCATCTGTTTCTATACTGTATGTCTTGCCCCTGGTCAAGCAGCCGTTATATGCGGTTGGGGGCAATACGTATATCAGATTGCCACATCTGTCATAAAGATAAAAGGTGGTACTCCCGTCATTCTTTTGTTCCATGACCAGATGACCATAGAGGTCATAATACTTGCTGGTAGAGATTCCATCCTCGTCAGTCACCTTAACCATCGTTAAGCTAGAGTTAAAATAATACCTGCTGGATGAAAATTTCAGTTTATTTGAAGACAGCGTAAACCAGGGATATTTCATGGTGGCGACTCCACCATACTCTATGGTTCTAGCCTTCTTTTTTTGATGCCAGGCATATCCAGGCCCCAATTCGCTCACTATCTGATTACCTGAGGTCTTGTCATACTCGTATTCGGAGAAAGGAGTTTGGTCGGCATAGGCACTTTTTGCTGCCTCTTTGAATGCATCAGCATCTATGGCATTGCCAGTGCAGGAAAAGGGGGTTGGATTCCAGGTATGGTGCTCATACCCCATGCCGTCATACTCGGTCATGGAAACCAAGTCCTTGTCGCCTCTGGCAGAATATCCCTTCTTCACCACCTCGCTGCTCCTGCCCAACCCATCGAAATACTCGATACTGGTTAGCGTGTCACCAGTTCCTATAACTTGCTTCGTTGCAACGTAGTTGGCATTCTTGTTCTGTGCCTTTGCTGTCCAAGGAACTAGCAGCAAGGCGAGTATCATATAATACAGTTTCATTTTAAACGATAATTATATTCCATTGTTTCTAATAATTTTCCATCAAGGTCATAGACTTTGTTAAGTCTTCCTATCGAGTCATAACTATATTTTTTGACATATCCATTGGGGGATATTATATCGACAACACCCAAAAATGGATGATATACATACCCCATGATGTTGCCATAGCTTCTAATATATGCTCTTTCTTTCTCCAAACATTTTGTTTCGTCAAATACCTCTTTGTCCGTGAAACTTAGTGGTATGTAGCTCATACCTTTCATCATGAGATAGTTGTCATGAAATCCCCAACACAAGAACATTTGTGGTTTTCCTAACTCTTTGATTGTTTGGGGACGCCCCGTGGAAGTATAATTCCCATAAGTTACCAATGTATCTTTTTGACCAGACGGATACTGTATTACCTCATGGGCAGGAACTATTAGCTTTTTGCCTATTTCCTCAAAGATGGTGGATTTAGTGTGTACAAATCTTCCTTTACATCTCACCTCCTCTTCTTGTGGAACAAGGTAGAATTGTTCATTGTGGAGACGGGCAATGAGACTGCTATCGCTAAAACTTCCATAGTTGTAATACTTAACCAAATTGTAGTCTCCTCGTCTGTCCTCTTCAGATGATAGAAGTCTGACATTTGTCATGTGGGCATATGGAAAGTTCAATTTAAGAAGTGTGTCGAACTTGATATACTTTGTGGTCGTTGTTACATTGGGGGCATTTCCCGATGCATATGAGGTGACTTCCTTTTCTGTCGCGTCATATTGAGGGTAATAAAGTTTATAGATTCCACCTCCATAGTAACCGAAAGATGCGGAACAGCCATTGTTTCCATAACACAGGTTGGATGTAAGAGTATACAAACTATCTATGTCTCGTTTGTCCCTATATTGATAGGCTACAGATTCCGTCAAGGCATTTTTCGAGTTGTAACGATTTTCTTCCAATAACTTTCCTCTCATGAATCCTCTTTCCGAGAACCTGCTTTCAGGTGAAGGCTGGTTGTTGGAAAAATCCAAATATGGCTTTTCATCTTTCATATCTGCATCAGACAGATTTGAAAAGCGATATATCGTTTTCTGCATTATCGCTTGTGGAGAAGATGGTGTCCAAATTTTTTCAGTTACATAACTATAGCCCAAACTTGGACCGAAGGAATTGGACAAGGGGATGATGGAGGATGTTCTGAATGTCTCTACCTCATGTTTAGCTTTTTTGTCAATGCACCATGCACTCCATATTGGCCAATAATATTTAGGGGTAGCAAACAATTCACCACTCGAGGTGCTAGTTCCTGGAATATCATACTCGAAGGTTCGCCTTGTGAGTACCGTCTTATGGACAGGTGAGTCATATTCAGTGATAGACTTGATTCTTAATCCACCACCAATTCCATTTTCTGCTACTACCGATTGTCTGTCATCGGACTGATAGAGGTGATAGGTATTTGGCTCATACTCAAAAGAGGTAACTCCACCTGTTGGGTATTGAATCTCAGAAAGTGAGCCACATTTCGCATAAGTGAAGTTTGGGTCTCTACTTGTTTTAAAAGAAGAGAAATTACGCTTTGCTGGAATGCTATAAGGTTTGCCGTTATAATATCCCCAATGGTCTATTGCCGTAGTTAGATAGCTTTCTGGCAAACTGTCTTTGTCTATATACTTAAATCGGTAATAACCTATAGTACCCGTTTGTGAAGAATAGTGTATAGCACTATTTTGAATTTGAATGCTATCCAAATACATGTGATTGTTTGTGTAGCCATAAAGAAAGCGATAGCCAAGTGTGTATGTGGGACCAGCTACCTGAATCCCAGAATTTATACTAATAGCGTTGAGATGTTTAATCCTTGCGTATCTTAAAATATCCAACTTGTTATCCTCTTTTGGCGTGTATCTATAACGAGAAAGGCTGTCATTGTCTGATTGTAAATAATAAAAAGCTCCTTCACGATAGGAACCATTGGTCGGTCCCCAGTCACTCACCATACTGGACAGCAAGTTATACAAACCATTAATACTTTCCCCTTTTTTGTATAAATCCTTGTACATATATTCGGTCAGAAGTTGGGTATCATAACTTGAACTAAAATGGATGTTGATACCATTAGCTCCATTGATATCATAAAGATAAACAGGTGAACTAATCGTTAATCCATAAGGGAAATAGGAATTTGCGCCAGCATATTCTTGTCCATAATGCCCATACCAACCCCATGAAGCTTTTTCTGTCACATGATTATATTCATATGAATTGTATGCTTGAATAATATAGGCACCTCTAGTATAATCGAATGTTACTAATTCATTTCCATTTCTATCCGAAATTTTTGTCAGATACCAGCTCATGGCATGCCAAGATTCATTTTGCTCATTTTGGCTCATGTGCCAAATGCTGGTAGAAAACTCTATGGCATTGAGTTTCATGCCAAATTCATAAGTGTACCCTTCTGCATCACGAATTTTGAAACCTTTGATGGTCTTACGCTGATTTTTATCAATAGCTTGCTTGTATGGGTAAATGGAAAATAGAGGGGTAATAAAGTTGTCTGCATTGTTGTAATCAAAAAGTATTTCTAGGTTTTCATTAGACAGAACTTTCCAATTGCCATTGTTATCCAAAAAGAACTTACCTGTTTTGCCACAAAAATTGAAGGTAAATATATCTGGGGCTAAGTCATAAGTACCATAGGTGACCGCTTCCTTTAGATTGGCATAATCATTGTCCTTTTGGCTGATTAATTGTGGCAGCATACCTAGAGACTGATAATAATTTTTACAATTATCCAAATTCGTTTGCCTTGGATATACCCACTCGTCATAACGTCCCTGTACTGTTCTGGTAATTACACCACCATTATTAAGAGTCCAATTTTGTCCAACCCAACTAGGCAGACTGTTGACCAACACACCCCCTGTGTCATATGACAAAGAAACAGGGAGAGAAAAGTCTCTAACTTTTAACGTATAGATGGGGACACCAACTTGGGGACGCCCTGTATAATAAGAAACGGGTACATCCCCAAAACGACCTAATGAAGCTGTGTTTGGTGTAGGAACATCAGCTGGTAACATTTGCTGGGCAGAGATAACTGTTGTAGTAAAGAGTAAGCAACAAGTTATGAATGTCTTTCTAAATTGTTCTTTCATAATCTTGAACTTTTAAAACAAAACTCGCTGGATGACGAAAAATCATCCGGCGAGTTTGGAATATATTTGATTTATATTTACACGAGTGTAGCTACGATTTCCTCACGGGTTCCTGGCAACATATCGATTACTGGAATCTCTGGCATGGTGTAGCAACCTGGCTGCAGACGGAAGGAAGCACGAGCCACATTCACCAAAACCTGAGCGGTGAGGGCTGGGTTGTTGATGCTCATGTTGAACTCGAAACGCTGGTTCTGAGTCTTGCCGGATACACCCTTGCGAACGAGGTTCACACCATGACCCATATCCTTTACATCATCTACTGATGCAACAGCAAATACATGAGTCTCATCGTGAGCGAAGTATGGATCAGCCTTGATCTCTGCAGTAACATCCTCAAGCTTAGCACCTTCCTCCAACTCTACATAAACCATGCGGCGGTGGATACCCTCGCCCAATGGGATAGTAACAGAGAGCGCTTCCTTCACACCCTGCTTGCCACGAACGCAAACTGAGTGACCCATGCTCATACCAGGACCAAAGTTGGTGTATGTCAAGCCCTTTGGAGCCAAGCTTTCCATCAATACACGTACAATAGAATCAGAACCTGGATCCCAACCGGCAGAGATTACACTCACCTTGCCAGCCTTCTTGCAGTTCTCCATCTGCTTAGTACGATAGTCGAGGATACCTGTATGAATATCGTAGCTATCTACGGTGTTGATGCCGAGGGCAACAATCTTTTCTGCATATTCTGGGCAAGAACGGGTAGGAGTTGCAAGGATGGCAACATCTACATCTTTCAACTTTGTGATGTCATCTACCACCTCATAATCTGCCAATTCTGCTGGTTTATCCTTAGCACCCTGGCGACGTACGATACCTGCAATCTCGAAATCTGGAGCTGCTTCGAGAGCCTCTACTGTAAACTTACCAATGTTGCCGTAACCTACTACGGCTGCTCTAAACTTTTTCATCTGTTATTCTTTTATTTCTTTTATTTTTATTGTTGTTTCTGTTTTCGTGTGCAAAAGTATAGCTTTTTCTTGAAATACGTGACGTTTTAATAGATTTTTAACTCATAAAAGTTGCAAAAGGTAATAAAATCATGGTTTTTAGGTAGGGAGAAGGCCGAATTGTAAGGCTGATTGAACAGATTCCTTATAATTTCGTGATTTCATCGTGAAATGAGATTTCTTTATTTAAGCCACCCGATATATTAATTTAAAACACCCGATAATATATCCTGGCTTTCGTACAATATTTCCCACCACCCCTCGTTTATAATTTATAATTTATTTATTAAAGAGGTGGTACTTAGCATCACTTTGCATTATAACATATAGGAGAAATCAAGATATGATAGAATATATTCATGGCGATTTAACCGAGCTGACCCCAGCCATGGCCGTTGTAGAAACGGCTGGAGTGGGATATGGACTCAACATTTCGCTCAATACCTATACCGCCATTCAGGGCAAGCAGGAAGTAAAACTCTATGTTCACGAGGTGCTCGTGGCTGGTGGAAGAGACGACTCTTTCACCCTTTTCGGTTTTGCTACCAAGCAGGAACGTGAACTCTACCGTCTGCTCATCACCGTATCGGGAGTGGGTGGCAATACGGCAAGAATGATACTCTCGTCTATGTCGCCTGCCGAACTCTGCAGCGTGATTTCTACAGGTAACGACAAAATGCTGAAAACCGTGAAGGGCATCGGACTCAAGACGGCACAGCGCATCATCCTCGACCTGAAGGATAAAATCGTGAGCCTCGGCATTGCAGACGAATTGCCAGCCAACGGCGGAAATGTGGCGATGGTGAACAACGACATCAAGGATGAGGCTGTCAGTGCCCTTACCATGCTCGGCTTCTCGCCGGCACCTTCGGCAAAGGTAGTGGTGGATATCCTGAAGGCTCAACCCGACCTGCCTGTGGAGCAAGTGGTGAAACTCGCATTGAAACAAATTAAGTAAATGAAGATAAGACAAAGAATCATATATCTGGCGATGGCGTGGCTGATGGTTTCTACCTTCGGCTACGCCCTCGCTTTGCCTTTTCTGCAGGATGATAGAACCAGGCAAAGAAACCAGAGGACACAAAACAGACAGGCTGCTCCGGCTTCGAGACCATCGGCACAGAATGGGAATCAGAACAGAAACCAGGGCCGCAATGGCAACAATGCCGATAAGGATGGGGATGAGAAGTCGGGCATCAATGCCCAGCCGCTTCAGATAGCGGAAGATTCCATTCCAGATTCCCTGCTGCATACCCGCTGGCAGATTCAGCGCACCCAGCCGTTCTCGCTGAGCGACCTCTACCAGAGTCCGCTCGACCTGAAGCGTCCGGATGCCCTGAAGTATGATGTGATCTACAACGATACCATCAACCGATACATCATCGGCAACAAGATGGGCAACACCTGGCTATCGGCTCCTATCATGCTCACTCCGGCGGAATATCTCGCATGGACTGAACTGAACGAGCGAAACGCTTTTTACCGGAAGAAGAACGACGAGATATACCAGGCTAAGGGCAAGGAGAAGTTCGACTTTACCGATATGCACTTCGATCTGGGACCGGCTGAGAAAATCTTCGGTCCTGGCGGCATCCGGGTGAAGACACAGGGTTCTGCCGAACTGAAGTTTGGTATCAACAAGAAGAATATCGACAACCCTTCGCTGCCTATCCGCAACCGAAAGACCACGATGATGAACTTCGATGAGAAGATCAATCTGAATCTGAACGGTAAGATTGGCGACAAGATGAACCTCAACCTGAATTACAATACCGATGCCACCTTCGACTACGATGCGCAGAACATGAAGCTGAAGTATGATGGTAAGGAGGATGAAATCATCAAACTGGTTGAGGCGGGTAATGTTTCCTTTCCTAGCAACTCGTCGCTTATCAAGGGTGCCAGCAGCCTCTTCGGTTTGAGAACCGATATGCAGTTTGGAAAGCTCAAGCTGCAGACTGTGTTCTCGCAGAAGAAGTCGGCCTCTAAGAGTGTGTCGAGCAAGGGCGGTGTGCAGTTGACTCCTTTCGAACTGAATGTAGCCGATTACGAGGAGAACCGCCACTTTTTCCTCTCCCGATTCTTCAGAAAACATTACGATGACTGGATGAAGAAGTTGCCTAATCTGGTAACGGGCGTCACCATCAACCGTGTGGAAATCTGGGTAACCAACAAGACGGGAACCACCACGAATACCCGAAACATCATCGCCCTGACCGACCTGGGTGAAACCGAGAAGTTGAGCAACCCGATGTGGACGGCAGGAGGTACCAAGGTGCCATCTAACCAGGCAAACACCGAGTATGCGGCGATGACGGGGCAGTTTGCGGCAGCCCGTGACAACGACCAGGCTTCTTCCGTATTGGAAGGCGGCGGACTGGTGGGCGGCAATGATTACGAAAAGCTGGAGAGTGCCCGACTGCTCTCTTCTTCAGAATACTCTGTGAATTCGGCAATGGGATACGTTTCCCTGAAAACCGGCTTGCAAACCGACCAGGTGCTTGCCGTGGCTTACGAATATACCTACGGCGGCGTAACCTATCAGGTGGGTGAGTTTGCATCGGATATCACAGATACCAAGCAGGGACTCTTCGTGAAGTCGCTGAAGAACACCAGCTGCAGTCCGCAGCAGGGTAACTGGGACCTGATGATGAAGAACGTATATTATCTCGCCTCTCAGGTGGAGAAGGAGAAGTTCCGTCTCGACATCAAGTACCAGAGCGATACCACGGGTGTCTATCTCAATTATATTCCCGAGGCGCAGGTCAAGAGCCAGCCTATCATCCGTGTGGTAGGAGCCGACCGACTCGACAACAACAACAAGGCGCGCAGCAATGGCTACTACGACTATGTGGAGGGCTACACCGTGTCCAACGGTCGTGTGTTCATCCCGAAGGTAGAGCCATTTGGAAGCTACATGCGCGATTATCTGGTGAAGAACGGCGTTGCGAAGGAGCAGGCAGACAAGTATGCCTTTACTGAACTTTATGATAGCACGAAGACCATCGCCAAGCAGTTGGCAGAGAAAAACAAGTACCTCATCGTGGGTCAGTTCAAGGGCTCGGCAGCCAATGTCATCTCCCTGGGTGCCTACAATGTACCGCAGGGTTCGGTGGTGGTAACGGCAGGTGGTGTGACCCTTACCGAGGGTTCCGACTATTCCGTGGATTACAATGCCGGCGAGGTGACCATCCTCAACCAGAGCATCATTGATGCCGGAACAGCGGTGAACGTATCACTGGAAAGCAACACCGATTACGGACAGATGCGAAAGACCATGGTGGGCTTGAACTGGGAATATGATTTCTCCAAGAATTTCCAGATAAGCGGTACGCTGCAGCATCTTTCCGAGCAGGCGCTCACCAACAAGGTGGCGATGGGTTCGGAACCGCTGAAGAATACCATCTGGGGTGTGAACCTGAACTGGAAGAAGGAGAGCCAGTGGCTGACCAATGTGCTCGACAAGATTCCGTTCCTGCATCTCACCCAGCCATCCTATATCACCTTCCAGGGCGAGTTTGCCCAGCTCATCGCCGGAGAGGCGGGAGGCACACAGGACAACGCTTCCTATCTCGACGATTTCGAGGGAACCAAGGAAACCATCGACGTGATGACTCCTTCTTCATGGATTATTTCGAGTGTGCCATCCCTCAACTTCAAGGAAGATTACAACGACAAGTCGGGCTTGACCAGCGGTTTCCATCGCTCCCGTCTTGCCTGGTATTGCATCGACCCTCTCTTCACCCGCCGAGGCAGTTCGCTGACACCAGGTCACATCAAGAGCGACCTGAAGCAGTTGAGTAATCACTATGTAAGAGAGGTGTATGTAAAGGAGCTCTTCCCATTGCGCCAGCAGAGTACCTATCAGGGAGCCACCAACACCCTGAGCGTGCTCAACCTGGCTTACTATCCATCGGAGCCGGGTCCGTATAACTTCAATGTTAACGATCTGCAGCCCGACGGAAAGCTTCAGAACCCTCAGCGCAACTGGGGTGGTATGATGAGAAAGCTGGATACCAACAACTTTGAGCAGGCTAACGTGGAATACATCGAGTTCTGGATGCTCGACCCATTCATCTACTCCAAGGATCAGGCTGATGCCGCCGACTATGGTGGCGACTTCTACATCAACCTGGGAGAGGTGAGCGAGGATATTCTGCGAGATGGCAAGAAGTTCTACGAGAGTGGTATGCCGGTGGATGGCAGCGATAGCTTTACCTATACACAGTGGGGTAAGATTCCTACCCAGAGCACCGTGACCTACGCATTCGCCACCACCAGCGGCAGCCGTGCCCTGCAGGATGTGGGTTTCAACGGACTCACCGATGGCGAGGAGCAGGAATTCTACAAGAGTGCCTATCTCGACCAGATTCAGGGCAAGGTGAACCAGGCGGTGTTCGACAGCATCTTTGCCGACCCGGCACGTGACAACTACCACTACTTCCGCGGTTCCGACTGGGACCAGCAGAAGACATCCATCCTGGACAGATACAAGTATATCAACAACCCTCAGGGCAACTCGCCGGATAGCGACAGCCGTACAGAGAGTTATGATACATCTTATAAATCAACCCCTGATGTGGAAGATATCAATCAGGACTATACGCTCAACGAGTATGAGAAGTACTACCAGTATCACGTGAGCATCCGTCCGGAGGATCTCGTGGTGGGCAGCAACTTCATCGTGGATAAACGAGAGTACAGCCAGACCTGGCGCGACAATACGAAGTCGGCAGTAACCTGGTATCAGTTCCGCATCCCGGTGGATGAGTTTGAGAAGCGTCAGGGCAACATCAACGATTTCTCCAGCATCCGCTTCATGCGTATGTTCCTCACCAACTTCAAGAAGCCGGTGGTGCTCCGATTCGGAACCCTCGACCTGGTGATGAGCAAATGGCGCACCTACGACCAGCCATTGGGAGCTGCCAGCGGTGGAACCCTGGAGGCGAGCACCGTGAGCCTGGAGGAGAATGCCGAGAAGACACCGGTGAACTACGTTCTGCCTCCTGGCATTGAGCGAGAGAAAGACCCTAGTCAGCCACAGCTGGTTGAGGCCAACGAGCAGGCGCTGAGCATGGTGGTCAAGAACCTGAGCAATGGCGAGGCAAAGGCGGTATATAAGAACTCTACCGTGGATTTGCGCCAGTACAAGCGAATCCAGATGTTCACCCATGCCAATGCCCTGGAGCAGAACACCACCAACCTGAAGGATAATCAGCTGTCTGTGTTCCTGCGCTTGGGTAGCGACTACAAGAACAACTATTATGAGTATGAGATTCCGCTGAAGGTGACCGAACCTGGCAAATATGTAAGGAACAGCACTGCTGACAAGAAGAAGGTATGGCCAGAGGAGAACATGCTGAATGTGGCTCTCAACATCTTCACCAGACTGAAGAAGGAGCGCAACAAGGCGAAGGCACAGGGCCTGGCTTCCTATATGGCGCCATATTCCGTGTATGATGCCGAGCATCCGAACAACAAGCTCACCATTGTGGGAAATCCTACCCTGGGCGAGGTGAAGACCATGATGATTGGTGTGCGCAACAACTCGGGCGAGGAGAAGAGCGGAGAAGTTTGGATCAACGAGCTCCGACTGCTGGAGCACAACAACAAGGGTGGTTGGGCAGCCAATGCCAATCTCAACGTGCAGCTCTCCGACTTCGGTAGTGTGAATGCCACTGGAAGATATATGAGCGAGGGCTTTGGCGGACTGGAAGACGGCGTGGCAAGCCGAAGTACCGACAACTACGGCACCTATAGTGTAACCACATCGCTGGAGATGGGTAAGTTCTTCCCAGACAAGGCGAAGGTGAGCATACCTTTATATTATAGTGTGACCAAGGAGAAAACTTCGCCGAAGTATAATCCGCTGGATACCGATATGGAACTGAAGGATGCCCTGGATGCCACCGGCTCGAAGGCGGAGCGCGATTCCATAGAGAACATCACCGTGACCAAGGTGACGCAGACCAATTTTTCAGTTTCCAACGCCCGTGTGGGTATCGCTACCAAGCGTCATCCGATGCCGTATGACCCGGCCAACTTCTCGCTGACCTACAGTCATGCGCATCAGCGTACCACCGGCGAGACCACGGTTTATGAGAACCGTGACAACTGGCGTGGCGCCCTGGATTATTCCTGGACTCCTGTGTATAAATCGTGGGAGCCGTTCAAGAAGATCAAGAACAAGAGCAAGTGGCTCGATATTCTGAAGAAGTTCGGCCTGAACTGGCTGCCTCAGAACGTGGCATTCAATACAGAGATGACACACGAGACCTACGAACTGGAGGAGCGCGATATGGAGAGTACACTCAATTCGCAACTGCCGCTTACCTATAGCGACCAGTTCCTCTGGAACCGAGAGTTCTCCATGCGCTGGGACTTGACCAAGAACCTGCACATGAACTTCCAGAGTGCTACCCATGCACAGGTGGATGTGCCTTATCCGGAGGTGAACACCGACCTCTATGCCGACCAGTATCATGCCTGGAAAGACTCGGTATATAGAAGTTCGGTATGGAACAGCGTGAAGAGCTGGGGTACCCCGCTCGACTACAGTCAGAACTTCACCGCTTCGTATAAGGTGCCGCTCAATCTGCTGCCAGCCTTCGACTGGCTGAACACCGATGCCAACTACAGCGCCAACTATTCGTGGGAGCGAGGCATGGAAGATGAAGAAGGCCACTCGTATGGCAATACCATCAACAGCCAGCGCGAACTGACCCTGAACGGCAATTTCGACCTGGTTCGTCTCTACAACCACATCCCATTCCTCAAGAAAGTGAACGAGAAGTATGAGCGTTCCAAGAGCAAGAGTGAACTGACGATGAAGAAGAAGGAGCGGGAGGCGAAGAAGAAGGCGAAGGAAAAAGCCAAGGAAGAAGAGAAGAAGGCGAAGGAAGAGGCTGAGAAAAATGGCGGCAAGGAGCTTGCCGGCACCGATGCCAAGAATGGCAAGGACGCTAAGAATGGCAAGAATGCCAAGACCGATGCCAAGGATAAGGGCAGAAACGACCTGGCAAAGAAGCTGCCTAAGAACAAGAAGGCTTTTGAGAAGGAAGTGACCCTCTTGCCTGATACCACCCTGCTGGTAAAGCATGGTAAGAACAGCAAGCGCCTCATCGTATCGGCGAAGATGGCAGACGGCAAGATGTTCCACCTTAAATATAAAAAGGTGGATAACAACCAGATTAAGCTTCTCTCGAAGGTGGATAGCGCCTTGAAGCTGAAACTTACCGTCTTGCCGAAGGAACCGCTTGATAACAAGAAGTGGTACAAGGCAGCCCAGTTTGCAACTCGCTTGGCTATGATGGTGCGCAAGGTGAGCTTCACCTATCGCAACAGCTACCAGATGACCCTGCCTGGCTTCACTCCTAGCGTGGGCGATGCCTTTGGTCAAAAGAAGGTGGGACAGATGGCACCAGGACTTGACTTTGCCTTCGGTATGATTGACGACGATTATATCCAGAAGGCTAGAGATAACGATTGGTTGCTCTTCAACGATTCCATCGCTACTCCGGCAGCAACGAGCAAGACCGACAACTGGCAGTTCCGTGCCACCCTGGAACCTGTTAAGGATTTCAAAATCGACCTCTCTGCCACCCACACCAAGACCACGCAGAAGAGCATACAGTATATGTATGAGGGCACGCCGACCACGCAGAGCGGAACCTTCCAGATGACTACCATCTCGCTGGGTTCAGCCTTCGAGGGAATGGGTAATGCCAACAGTGGTTACAAGAGCAAGACTTTCGAGAAGTTTGTCAACTCGCTCGAAGGCTTCCGCCAGAGAGTAGAGGCGCAGTATGCCGGAGCGGTTTATCCGTCGGGTTCTGCGCTGAGCGGAGGTAAGTTTGATGCATCCCGCACCCCGGTTAACAAGTACAGTGGTGATGTGATGATTCCTGCCTTCCTCAATGCCTATACATCGATGGGCGGCGGTTCGCTCTCGATATTCCCAACGTTGAGCCGCCTGTTGCCAAACTGGACGGTTCGCTACAGTGGACTCGGCAAGTTGCCTTGGTTCTGCGACCACTTCAAGAGTGTGAACATCAATCATGGTTACAAGAGTGTATATGCGGTGGGCAGTTACAACAGTTTCAGCACCTATCAGGAGTTCATGAATGGCTTGGGCTTCATCAGCGATGCTTCAACGGGCAATCCATCGCCTAGCAGCATGTTCAACGTGTCGCAGGTGAGCATCAACGAGGCCTTCTCGCCATTGCTCGGAATGGACATGACGTTTAACAACAACATGACCCTGAAGGCTGAGTATCGCCAGACCCGCATATTGAACCTCAGTATGACGAGTATCCAGGTGAACGAGGCCCTGAGCAAGGACTGGGTGATAGGTATGGGCTACCGCATCAACGACTTCGACCTCTTTGGTCCTAGAGCCAAGAAGGTGAAGAGAACGGGCAAGAAGAATCAGCAGGACAGCAAGAGCACGCAGAAGTCGAGTGGTGCCAACCACGACCTCAATCTCCGTGCCGACTTCAGTTTCCGCAAGCAGGCAGCCATCGTCCGCGACATCGCTTCGATGACGAGCAGCGCCAGCAGTGGCAACAATGCCTTGAAGTTCAGCTTCACTGCCGATTACACCCTGAGCAAGTTGCTCACCATGAGTTTCTACTACGATCGTCAGACCAACACCCCGTTGCTTTCGAGCAGCAGTTATCCGACGACCACGCAGGACTTCGGCTTGAGCATCAAGTTCTCGCTGACGAGATAAGGATGAGTAATATGTATATATAATAATGTATATATATAATAATGTATATGGAAGGGCTGGTACATATAGTGTGTGCCAGCCCTTCTTGTGATTAAATAAAAGATATTTCTTATTTTTCTTGAGTTTTCTTCTTTATTTCGATATTTATTTGTATTTTTGCAACTGCAAACTAACATTCATTATCAACTTAATAAATCGAAAGAGAAAAATGAAGAAAAGAAATGTTTTTCTGTTTTGTGCAGCACTCTTAGCAGTATCTGCCCAGGCGCAGACCGATGTATCGAAGTACTATCTTACCAATTATGGTTTTGATAGCGACTTCAACTATCCAGCCAGTAGCAAGGCTACAGTAGAAAAGGAAATCAACGACATCAAGGGATGGACGCCGCAGCTCAGTGCCGACTATACCATTACGGGTGTCTATGAGTTCGGTTTCCAGGGTAAATATAATGGAGCCACTGTTCCTGCCAAGGGATACGACGGCGAAGGCGGAGGCGGACTCGCCCTGTCAACCGGATGGGAGCAGACCTTCTGCTATAGCCAGACCATCACCCTGCCTAAGGGCACTTACACCATCAAGGTGCCTACCTACAACGGCAAGGCGGCTACAGCCGGAATCTCGCAGTTGGCTTGGATTCCTACCAGTGGTGCCAAGGTGGTTTCTACCCTCAAGAACTATCCTTCCAGGAAATGGACGGTGGATGAGATTAACTTCACCCTGACCAAGCAGACCGAAGGAAAGATACAGATAGGCTACAAGGCGGGCGCCAATGGCTCAGCCAATTCTGCCAACCTGCTGATAGACTATGTGCAGATTATAGGCAAGAATATGGTGGTGAGCAGATATTCTATAAGAACTGCCATCAGCAAAGCCAAGAAATATTATCAGGAAGATGGCATTGATGCTGCCAGCCTGAAGAAAGCCATGGACGATGCCCAGGCCATCTACGACAAGGGTGCCGATGCCACAGCGCCGGAGATTCTCGAAGCCATCTATCAGGTAAACCGGGCGCTGGATGCATATCGTGCCAAGAATGCATCAGAAGATAATCCTATCGATTATACATCGTATATCCAGAACCCTTCGTTCGAAAACAATGCCGCCGAAAACTGGATGGTTACCAATATGTCGAGCCAGACCAACAGCGTGTTTAGCCGTAAGAACGGAACCACCTATATGGAATCGTGGGTGAGCATGGGCAAGAAGTTGGGCGCTGCCAATATTTCGCAGACCCTGAAGAGCCTGCCTGCCGGAAACTATAAGCTCTCGGCTGCTGCCCTGCATGTTCAGCAGAACAACAGCAATGGAACCACCAACAAGGGTGCAGAGCAGACGGGTGCCTACATCTATGCCGGAAATGCCAGAACGGCGGTGACGGCGATGAAAACCTACGAGGTGAAGTTTTCCGTGTTCGATAAGGAGAATGATATCGAGATTGGTCTCAATGCAGAGGATGCCACCGGCAACTATCTCTGTGTGGATAACTTCACCCTGTCGTATATAGGTGCCATCAATACCAATAGTTATGTGGAGGAAGTGCGCACCTTGGTGGAGCGTTGCGATGAGTTTCAGAAGCAGGGCATCCAGAACAGCGTAAAGGAGACATTGACTCAGGCTACCGCCCAGGCTCAGGAAGCCCTGAAGGGAACAACGGATGGCGATGGCAACATTGTTTATAATGTGGAAACCCTCTCTGCAGCACGTGCCTCCCTGCTTTCTGCCATCGGCGATGCCCATGCATCCAAGTCGCTCTATGCAGCTCTCCAAACCCGTATAGACTATGCCCAGAAGGTTTTGGGCTGGTGGGGCGATGAGGCTTATAAGGCCACAGCCGTGAGCAACCTCAAGGCTGCGCTTGCCACTGCCGAGGAGCAGATGAAGGATTATACCTTGACCACCGATCAGCTTACCAAGGCAAAGAACCTCTTGAACAGCAGGATAAGCAGTGTGGATAAGCGCATCTATTGCAGCGGAAGTGCCTGCGGTTCTGATGCCGACTTGCAGAATCCTAACAACCAGTGGTGCTACGAGCGCAGCATGCAGTCGAAGCATTGGATTCTCTTCTGGGAGGCTGGCTATGGCAAGACGGCACCATCGAGTGTGGAGAGCATCCCGAATACTGCCGACAAGATATTTGAGTTCTATGCCGATAGTCTGAAGTATCTCACCATCAACCAGGGCAAGTCGAAGACTGATACTTATAAGATGATTATCCGTCTGCGCCATACTGATGAGTGGGAGGCGAGCGGCAGTGGCATCGACAATATCATCGGACTGCTCACTCTGTCGAGATGGGCATATACATCCCGCGATGGTCAGACGGTGGCTCATGAGATAGGTCACTGTTTCCAGTATCAGACTCATTGCGACAACAACAATCAGAATGGCTGGATGTACACCTGGGCCAATTCGGGCAATGGCAATGTGTTCTGGGAAATGTGTGCCCAGTGGCAGGCTTACAAGTTCTATCCGGGCATGCAGTTTAACAACGAGTGGCTCAACAACACGCTGAATGGTTTCCACAAGAATCCGCTGGCTGAGGAGTTGCGTTACAACAACTATTTCATCCAGGATTTCTTCTGTCATAAGCAGGGCATTGATGCTCTTGCCAATCTCTGGAACAAGTCGCAGAATCCTGAGGATCCGTTCCAGACCTACATGCGTCTCTATATGGGTTCCAAGTTGACGAGTGCCCAGAAGCTGGAGCAGTTTAATAATGAGATGTGGGAGTATGGTGCCCGATTAACCACCTTCGATATGGATGGCATCCGTGAGCGTGGTGCGGGTACGATAGGCAAGCGCCAGCAGACTCAGCTTACCAAGGATGCGGATGGCTATTGGTGCTCGGTGGCTGCCGACTGTGTGGAGAACTTTGGCAACAATGCTATTCGCCTGAATGTGCCTACCACGGATAAGACTATTTATGTGGATTTTGCTGGCGAGGCAGGCAAGTCTGGTTTCATTAAGTATAATGTAACCAAGGCTGGTTGGAAGTTGGGTTTTGTGGCATTGAAGAAGGATGGCACTCGCCTTTATGGTGATGTAGCCACAGCCACCTATAAAAATCCTGAAGCCAGCATTCAGTTTGATTGTCCATCCGACTGTTCTTACTTATGGTTGGTAGTGAGCGGTGCTCCAACGAGTTATTGGTCTCGTGGCTGGAATGGCACGACGAGCGATGATGAGCAGTGGCCATACAAGGTGAAGTTCTATCAGACGAATGTTTATGGCAACGCCAATAACGATGAAGTTCCTTCTGGCATCAGCACCATCACGATGGGCGCAGAGAATAGGGGCGTAAATAACAACAATGTTTACACCATCTCGGGCCAGTTGGTACGTCAGGGTTCTACCTCCCTCGAAGGCCTTCCTAAGGGAATCTATATCGTGGGTGGCAAGAAGGTTGTGAAATAGATAGCAGATAAAAGAAAAGAGGGAGCGCCATATCAATCCTATTGATTAGGTGTTCCCTCTTTAGGGTGTATTGTATATGTAATTTTTTATACCTTATTTATCTTTCTTGTCGTAAGCGTGAACAGGGTAGTCGATGGTGTAGTGGAGACCACGGCTCTCCTTGCGCTCTATTGCCATGCGGGTGATGAGATAACCCACGTTGATCATGTTGCGGAGCTCGCAGAGCTCCTTGCTCACCTTGACACGCTTGAAGAGATTCTCGGTCTCTTCGTAAAGAAGGTCGAGACGGTCCCAGGCACGCTTCAGACGGAGGTCGCTGCGAACGATGCCCACATAGTTGCTCATGCATTCGCCCACCTCCTTGACGCTCTGGGTAATCAATACCTTCTCCTCGTTGGTCAGGGTACCCTCGTCGTTCCAGGCAGGAACCTTCTCGTTGAAATCGTATTCATCCACATGCTCCAGACTGTGCTTGGCAGCAGTCTCGGCATAAACCACAGCCTCGATAAGCGAGTTGCTGGCAAGGCGGTTGCCACCATGCAGACCGGTGCATGAACACTCGCCCAGAGCATAGAGACGGTTGATGCTTGAACAGCCGTTCAAATCTACCTTGATACCACCACACATGTAGTGAGCGGCAGGACGCACTGGGATGTAATCCTTGGTAATGTCGATGCCGATGCTCAGACACTTGGCGTAGATGTTAGGGAAGTGACGCTTGGTCTCCTCCGGATTCTTGTGGGTAACATCCAGGCATACATGATCCAATCCGTGAATCTTCATCTCCTTGTCGATGGCACGAGCCACGATGTCGCGAGGAGCCAGACTCAGACGCTCATCATATTTCTCCATGAAGCTCTCGCCGTTAGGCAGACGCAAGATGCCACCGTATCCACGCATTGCCTCGGTGATGAGGAAGGCAGGATGAGTCTCGCCCGGATGATAGAGGGCTGTAGGGTGGAACTGAACGAACTCCATGTCGGCCACGGTACCCTTGGCACGGTAAACCATTGCCTCGCCATCACCCGTGGCGATGACTGGGTTGGTGGTAGTCTGGTAAACGGCACCACATCCGCCGGTACACATCACGGTAACCTTGCTCAGATAAGTATCCACCTTCTGGGTCTCGGGATTCAGTACGTAGGCTCCGTAACAGTTGATATAAGGAGTGCGTCGGGTAACACGGGCACCCAAGTGGTGCTGGGTGATAATCTCCACGGCGAAATGATTTTCCTTGATATCGATGTCAGGGCAGTTGCGCACTGCCTCCATCAGTCCGCGCTGTATTTCAGCACCCGTATCATCTGCATGATGAAGGATGCGGAACTCGCTGTGTCCGCCCTCACGGTGGAGGTCGAACTTGCCGTCCTGTTGCTTGTCGAAGTTAACACCCCACTGCACGAGCTCTTCGATCTGCTTCGGTGCCATGGTGACAACCTGCTTTACAGCATTGTAATCGCTGATGTAATCACCAGCAATCATCGTGTCTTGAATGTGCTTGTCGAAGTTATCCACTTCCAAGTTGGTAACTGACGCAACACCACCTTGTGCAAATGATGTGTTCGCCTCGTCGAGAGAGGTTTTGCAAATCATGCACACTTTACCTTTATGCGCTCTGGCTACTTTCAGGGCGTAACTCATACCGGCAACTCCTGAGCCGATAATCAGAAAATCATACTTATAAACCATCTGAGTTTATTCTTATCTAATTTCTATCTATAAGAAGAGACCTTTTCTTTGCATAAAAAGCCGCATTCTCTAGGAATTAATTCTTAATTCGTTGCAAAATTACTAATTTCTCTTTAAAATGAGTAATAAGAGAGGGAATTTTTGTAATTTTGCAGCGAAATTTAAGGTAATATAGTCTTTTAGACTATCAAAAGGTAGTAAAAAATGACTTTTTTGCGGATATAATTGAATTGGAAATGACTTTTTAACAGGATAGGATAGAATAGAATAGGTATGGCAGATAGAACTTTTCACAAGCGCTTCTCGCTGACGGCTCGCATCGGGGTGGTAGTCTTCGCCCTGCTGGCGGGATATTTCTTCTGGGTAAAGATGGCGATTATCGGCATCTTCCTGGCCATCATCATCGTGGGCATGATAGAGCGCATTTTGAACACCACCTATACATTTAAGAAGGTGAAACCTATCGACAGGGATGATGAGATGGAGTATCTCATCATCAATGAGGGCAGGTTCTCATCGAACAGGAATGTGCCCGTGTGCGATATCATCAGCGTGCATCAGGCCAAGACCTTTATGGGGCTGGACCATTGCATGGTGATAGAATACGGAGCCAAGAACATGGTGGCCATTCAGCCGGACAACGAAGAGGCTTTCGAGAAAGAAATTAAAAAACGACAATGAAAAAGATAAGATATATGATGTTGAGCCTGATGGCGGCAATGCTGATGGCAATGCCTATGCAGGCTCAGAATGTGACGAATGATGAAGTGGTGGAGATGCAGGACGACACGGAAGTGGCTGACTCCACGATGTTAGACTCGCTGGCTGCCGATACGCTGAGATTGCCTTGGCCGGAGTCGGTGAAGGTGGGTATCGACAATCTGCTGAAAAGCAAGATGTTTGAAACTTCGCAGGTGGGTATCATGGTTTGGGACCTGGAGGATGACTCCTGCATCTACAAGCACAATGAGCGCCAGCTGATGCGCCCGGCTAGCACGATGAAGCTCCTTACGGCCATCACGGCGCTGGACAAGTTGGGCGGGTCCTATCAGTTTAAAACCCAACTGAAATATACGGGAACCATCGAGGAGGGTGTGCTCCATGGCGATGTATATTGTGTGGGCGGCATGGATCCCCGTTTCAACAGCGATGACCTCTCGGCCTTTGTCAACAGCCTGAAGGAGATGGGTGTAGATACCATTCGTGGCAAGGTGTATGCCGACCGCTCGATGAAGGATTCTGATTTGTTGGGCGAAGGCTGGTGCTGGGATGATGACAACCCGGTGCTTTCGCCTTTGGTGTTCTCCAGGAAGGATATCTTCATGGATAGATTCCTGGCTAAACTGAAGGATGCGGGCATCGAGTATGAGGAGATGTATGCTTCTACCAAGACCTGTCCTACTAATGCCTTCACCATCTGTACCCGTTTCCACACCATGGACCAGGTGCTGCACAAGATGATGAAGGAGAGTGATAATCTCTATGCCGAGAGCATGTATTATCAGATAGCGGCTTCCACGGGCAACCGTCCGGCGAGTGCCAAGAGTGCCCGCAGCGTGGAGCGCCAGTTTATCAACCAGAAGCTGGGCTTGGATGCATCGCGCTATAAGTTGGCTGATGGTTCGGGACTTTCGCTCTACAACTATCTGAGTGCCGAACTGGAGGTGGCAATGCTTCGCTATGCCTTCCGCAACGACAACATCAAACAGCATCTGATTCATTCACTGCCTATAGCGGGCGTGGATGGCACCCTGAAGAAGCGTATGAGAAGCGGTAGTGCTCACGGCAACGTAAAGGCTAAGACGGGCACCCTGACGGGCATCATCTCGCTGGCAGGCTATTGCACTGCAGCCAATGGACATGAGCTTTGCTTCTCTATTATTAATAATGGTATCATGCATGGAAGCAATGCCAGAAACTTTGCGGATAAGGTTTGCAAGCTGCTGTGCCAACCGTGAGATTAGTTGATAGTTAATAGTTTACAGTTGATAGGTTATGGAGGAAATTAGAAAATTTGTAGATTCAATGATAACATGGGCGGGTGTCACGGGTGATTACGTGCCCATGCTTCGTCATATATTGCTCACCATCACCGCCGTGTTGCTGGCGATGCTGAGCGATTTCCTTTGTCGCAAGATATTGGTTCCGCTGATTTCGAAGATTACGGAGAAGACGGAGGTATCTTGGGATGATGTGTTGCTGAACAGGAAGGTGCTCACCTCGGCTTGCCACATCGTTCCGGCTGTGGTGATATGGTCGCTCATGCCGCTCATCTATCTGGAATATCCTATATTCAAGGAGATTTTGGAGCGTGCCACGGGCATCTATATCGTGGTGATGTCGGTGCGCACGGCATTGGTGTTTATCGGTTCGTTCAAGGGATTGGAGAACAGCGAGGAGCGCCGCTCTTCGGCCCAGCAGTATTTCCACACCTTCTGTGGTGTGCTCAGAATATTGATGCTCTTCGTGGCTGGAGTGGTGGTAGTAGCCATCCTGCTGGGTAAGAATCCGATGACCCTGTTTGCCGGTTTGGGTGCCACCTCGGCTGTGCTGATGTTGGTGTTCAAGGATACCATCCTCGGATTGGCTGCCGGTGTGAGACTGACGAGTAATGATATGCTCCACAAGGGCGACTGGATTACGGTGAAGTCGGTGGATGCCAATGGTATTGTTGAGGAGATGTCGCTCACCACGGTGAAGGTTCGCAATTTCGATAACACCATCGTTACCATCTCGCCAGCCACGCTGGTGAACGGTTCGTTCCAAAACTGGATTGGTATGCAGAAGAGTGGGGGAAGAAGAGTAAAGCGAGTGGTTTACTTCGATTTCCGCAGTGTGCGATTGGTGGATGAGGCCTTGAAGCAGACCTTACTTGCCAAGCATTTCGCTACGGAGGATTCCTTTAAGTTGAAGGAAACGTTGCAGAAGGCATTGGCAAAAGATGGTATTCATGTTTCTGAGATTTCTGCAGAATCGGCAGTTCCATCTGATGCGGAATTGGAGAAAGAGGGTATTAAGGAAGGGGCAGACCTGCTGAATCCTGCTGCTCTGGCTCCAACCAATCTTCAGCTTTATCGTAGATTCATGGAGAAATATCTGCGTCAGCGCCCTGAGGTAAATACGGAACTCACCTTGATGGTGCGCCACATGGAAGCTACCCAGTGCGGTCTTCCTATCGAATTCTATTTCTTCATCAAGGATAAGGTTTGGGTTAATTACGAGCATATCCTTGCCGACATTATGGAGCATGTCTATGCGCTTGCCAATGAATTCGGCTTGAAGATTTATGAGCAATATCCGGAGCAGTAATTACTGTTTCGGCGGATTTGCAGTTTCGGCGGATTTGCAATCCGCCGCCGTATGGGTAACTATTGCGGATTTGCAATCCGCTAAAAGGACCGAAACAAGAATGTAACGCCCTGAAAGGGCAGAAGCTCCTAGCCCAGGGCATCGCCCTGGGTTATAGTTGTTTATAGAAATACGCCCTGAAAGGGCAAAAGCATTACAATGATCAATAACTCTTTTTTTTCAACTGAAATACTCCGTTGGTTTCGTGAAAACGGCAGGGATTTGCCTTGGCGCGAAACCCGCGACCCTTATGCCATCTGGCTCAGCGAAATCATCCTGCAGCAAACCCGCATTGCCCAGGGATGGGAATATTGGGAACGCTTTATGCAAACCTATCCCCAGGTGGAAGACCTGGCGGCAGCCAGCGAAGATGATGTTTTGAAGCTCTGGCAGGGGTTGGGCTATTATTCCCGTGCCCGCAATCTTCATGCCGCAGCCAGGCAAATCGTGGCTTTGGGTGAATTCCCTAATACGCTGGATGGCATTAAATCGTTAAAGGGAGTGGGTGATTATACAGCCGCTGCCATCGGCTCCTTTGCCTTCAATCTTCCTGCCGCAGTGGTAGATGGCAATGTATATCGTGTGCTTTCCCGATATTTCGGAATCGATACACCCATCAATTCCACCCAGGGAAAGAAGGAGTTTGCGGCTTTGGCGCAATCGCTGTTGCCTGCTTCAGAGGCAGCAGCCTATAACCAGGGAATGATGGATTTCGGTGCCATTCAGTGTACCCCTCAATCGCCGAAATGCCTTCTTTGTCCGCTTGCCGAAACCTGTGAGGCTTTGCGAAACGGCAGGGTAGAGGAATTGCCGGTGAAGAACAAAACGGTGAAGGTGAAGACCCGTCATCTCTCTTATGTGTATATCAGATATAAGGTGCCAGCTTTGGAATCGCATGCTGAGGCTGAAAATCATGTTGAGCCAGAAAATCATGCTGAGGCTGAATCGTGGATTGCGATTCATCGTCGTGGTGAGGGGGATATTTGGCAGGGATTGTGGGAGCCGTATAATATATCGGATATGAAGGAATTGCCTTCTTTCGTGAAGGATCCGATATTGCTGGCAAAGGATGTGAAGCATGTATTGACCCATCGCATTCTTCTTGCCGATTTCTATCTGCTGGAGGTTGAGGAGCGACCTTCTCTTCCCGATGATTACATTTGGATTAAGGAAAGTGATATAGAAAATTACGGTGTGCCGAGATTGATAGAAATCATGCTGGAGAAGATTCATCAGTGATAAAGTAGTGGCTTCCGTTTTTTAGTACGTTAAAAAAAGAGGGTGTGTCATGAGCTTATGACACACCCTCTTTGTAATTCTATTTGCAAATTGCTTAGTAATTCTTAGCCTCAATCTGGAAGTAGCTCTGTGGGTGGTTGCAAACTGGGCAAACCTCTGGAGCCTCCTTGCCTACTACGATGTGACCGCAGTTAGAGCACTGCCAGATGCAGTCGCCATCACGAGAGAAGACAACCTTGTCCTGAACGTTCTTCAGGAGCTTGCGATAGCGCTCCTCGTGGTGCTTCTCAATCTCAGCTACCATCTCGAACTTAGCGGCAATCTCATCGAAGCCCTCCTCGCGAGCCTCCTCAGCCATGCGCTTGTACATCTCTGTCCACTCGCCATTCTCACCCTCGGCAGCAGCCAGGAGATTCTCTTCTGTACTCTTGATGGCACCGCCCTCCAAGTACTTGAACCACATCTTGGCGTGCTCCTTCTCGTTGGCAGCAGTCTCCTCGAAGATGTTAGCTATCTGAACATAACCATCCTTCTTAGCCTTGCTTGCGAAGTATGTATATTTATTACGAGCCTGTGACTCACCAGCAAAAGCCTCCTGGAGGTTCTTCTCTGTCTTTGTTCCTTTCAATTCCTTCATAATGTATTCTGTATTAAAATGTTAATATGTTCTTTATCTAATTTCAGCTGCAAAGATATTGAAAATATTCCAATAATGCAAGAAAATTAAGAACTATTATGATTTCTGGCGCTTATTTAAACAAAATAAAGCCAATCCGAGCATCAATATACCGAATATCCATGATACGATGGCACTTGTAACCATGCCCCAGGTATGGGTGAAGCCAGCCACGATGAAGGTGAGGAAGCTTACGCCAGCCACTGTCAGGGCGTATGGCAACTGCGATGACACATGATGCACATGCTTGCACTCTGCTCCTGCACTCGCCATGATGGTGGTGTCGCTGATAGGCGAGATATGGTCGCCGCAGACGGCTCCCGCCATGCAGGCTGAGATGGAGATGATGCGCAGCGGGTCGGCAGCTGGGAATACGGCGATGCAGATAGGAATCAGAATACCGAAGGTTCCCCAGGAAGTTCCGGTGGCGAAAGCCAGGAAACCGGCTACCAGGAAGATGATGCCCGGCAGGAGCATCTGCAACTCGGATGCACTGCTTGCCACGACACCAGATACATATTCTGCTGCTCCCAGCGAGTCGGTCATGCTCTTCAGGGTCCATGCCAGGGTAAGAATCAGGATGGCTGGCACCATCGCCTCGAATCCCTTGATGAGACTACTCATCGCCTCATCGAATGGCAGGGTCTTGCGCACCGTGAACATCACGATGGTGAGAATCAGGGCTGCCAGCGAACCGAGTACCAGGCCTACCGAAGCATTGCTGCCCGCAAAGGCATCAACGAAATTCAGATAGTTGGCATTGGCGGCATCGAAGAATCCGCCCGAATAGACCATGCCCGCCATGCAGAACACAATGAGCATGATGATTGGAATCACAAGATCGCTTACCGAACCTCTACTTTCCGAACTCTCTTGCTGCTTAGCTCCCACGCCGTGTTCCACGATTTGCAGCTTGGTATCGCTCACCTCGTCGAGCTTTCCGCCGTTGGTGCGCTCGTACCAGTCTTTCAGTCGGACGTCATACTTGCTCATCGCCTTGAAATCGAAGTCCAGTACCACGATGCCCAGCATGAAGAGGATGGTGAAGAAGGCGTAGAAATTGAAAGGTATTGCTTTGCAGAAGAGCGCCAGTCCGTTTTCGCCTCCCGATACGAAGCCCGATACGGCTGCTGCCCAACTGGAGATTGGGGAGATGATGCAGACCGGTGCTGCTGTGGAGTCGATGAGATAGGCGAGTTTCTCCTTGGTCACGCCGTTGCGTACGGCGATGGGGCGCATCACCGAACCCACGGTAAGACAGTTGAAGTAATCGTCGATGAATATCAGGATGCCGAGCAGGATGGTGGCTATCTGCACTCCCATCTTCGATTTCACGTGCTTGGAAGCCCAGCGGCCGAAAGCCGCCGAACCACCCGCCTTGTTCATCAGCGAAACGATGCTGCCCAATACTACCAGGAACACCAGAATGCCTACGTTCCATGGGTCGGAGAGGCAGTGAATCAATCCGTAGGCTTTGGCATCATCGCCTTCGCCCACGGTGTGGTTGGTCAGGTGAACCAGGAATCCATCGAATCCCGTTCCCATCGAAATACAATATTGCACGGCACCCAGAATGATGCCGATAAAGAGAGAAGAATACACCTCTTTCGTCTTTAGCGCCAGAGCGATGGCGACGAAGGGAGGCAGTAACGACCATGCGGTCCCAATCATGTTATAATCCATTTTTATAGTTTTTGGCTAGAAATGTTTTTATGCAAAGATAGTGCAAACGAGCGCCATGAAAGCTTGCTTTCGGATGGCCGAGTGCAGCCTATCTTATGCAAAGGTAGGGATTTTTGGTAATATATGCAAGTTTTTAGGCAGGAAAAATGGTGATTATGGGTTGATATGGTGTGTTTTAGCATATTTTATCATTATAAACTATCGCTTTTCTGTATTTTTGTTGTATCTTTGGAAACTCAAATTTAACAACTTAATAATGGAGGGCTAATTATGAACATCAATTCTGGTATTAAGCAAGCCGTGATTTTAGCCATCGGCATCATCATGCTTGGATTCTGTATCAAGTCGGGACTTGAGAGTGTGATTAGTAAAGACCGTAAGGTTGTAGTGAAAGGTCTTGCCGAGAAGGAGGTAGAGGCGGATAAGGTAACGTGGCCTATCGTTTCCAAGGAAATAGGCAACGACCTGCCTGAGCTCTATCAAAAAATAAATGCCACCACGAGAACCATCAGAAACTTCCTGCTGGCAAATGGCG
Organism: uncultured Prevotella sp.; assembly: GCA_900555035.1. Lineage (GTDB taxonomy): Bacteria > Bacteroidota > Bacteroidia > Bacteroidales > Bacteroidaceae > Prevotella. The sequence goes on along the minus strand of USJX01000004.1, from coordinate 7,310 downwards.
TGAAGGCGAGCGAAATCAATGTCAATGCACCTGTGGTCATCGACCTCAATGCTGAGCGATATGGCGAGAACCGCCAGGGCTATCGTTATAACATCACGTCGATTATCACCGTTACTTCGCATAATGTGAAACTGGTTCGCAGCATCATCGCCCGTCAGGGTGACCTGCTCCAGAAGGGCGTTGCCATCGTGGATGGTGGCTACGAGAATCCGGTGAAGTATGAGTATGTGGCATTCCGCAAGATGAAGCCGAAGATGATGCAGGAGGCGATAGAGAATGCCGAGCAGACTGCCACACAGTTTGCCGAAAACAGCAAGAGCAAGATTGACAAGATCATGAATGCCGACCAGGGACAGTTCTCGATAGATGACAGGGATTCGAATACACCTTATATTAAAAAGGTGAGGGTGGTGACCACGGTTACCTATTCCCTGAAAGACTAGTAATTAAATAAATATCAATGTACGAAATGAAAAAAATGATTTGCATGGTGATGACTGTTGCATCACTAACCTACACAACCCAGACAATGGCGCAGTCGCCGGGCTTGCAGAAGAAGGTGAATACTTACTTTCTGCAGTCGCTGAAAGCGCAGCAGAAAGCTTTGGAGAAGGAGGGCAAGGCCGAATTTGCCCAGAACGCTCCGCTTGAAACCAAGTTGCAGCAAGCGATAGAGGGCAAGGACATAGCCAGCTATCAGAAGATGGTGTGGAGTGCGTGGTGCGATGCCAACAGGAATTTGCAGGAGGAGAAACTCATCCAGCCGGAAGACTTGAAACTGGCTAAGAACAGCTCGTGGAACCTGCCTAAGTGCCTGGAGCCAAATGCCGTGATGCCTTATTATTATGGCAAGAAGGGCGTGGCTGCCGACGGAAAGTTCCCGCTCTTCCTGTATATACACGGTTCGGGTCCTAAGGACAGGGAGTGGTCTAATGGCATCAAGCTCGGTCTGAGCTTCCAGGATTCGCCTTCCATCTATTTCATCCCTCAGATTCCTAACGAGGGTGAATACTATCGCTGGTGGCATCTGTCTAAGCAGTATGCTTTCGAAAAACTGATTCGTCAGAACCTGGTGAATGGCGAGGTGGATGCCAACCGACTCTATGTGTTCGGTATCAGCGAGGGTGGATATGGCAGTCAGCGACTGGCATCATTCTATGCAGATTATTGGGCAGCAGCCGGTCCGATGGCAGGTGGTGAACCGCTGAAGAATGCGCCAGTAGAGAACTGTGCCAACATCGGTTTCTCCTTCCTCACGGGTGCTGATGATACCGGTTTCTATCGCAACGACCTTACCTGGTACACCCAGGTGGCATTCGATTCTGCGCAGTTGGCCCGTCCGCTGGCAGTAGATAAGACCCCTATCTTCCGCCATCGCATTCATCTTTTGCCGGGTATGCAGCATCACATCACCTATGGCTTGACTACTCCTTGGCTCAAGCAGTTTGTGCGTAATCCATATCCTAAGACCGTGCTCTGGGAGGATTTCGAGATGGATGGCAGACGCCGTTCGGGTTTCTACAACCTGCAGGTGCTGGCTCGCCCATCAGAGCAGAGAACTTACTACGAGATGGATATCGACCAAAATGTGGTTTCCATCAAGGTAAGTAATGTGGATTACACCACGACCATGAAGGATAAGCAGTGGGGCATCGACCTGAAGTTCAACCGCAGCTATTCCGTAGCCACAGGTGGCAAGCTGAGAGTATATCTTAACAATCAGCTGGTTGACCTCGGCAAGCCTGTAACCATCAGGGTGAATGGCAAGCAAGTGTTCCAAGGCATCGTCAAGGCCGATTTGCAGGCGATGGTAAACAGTTGTGCCGAGTATTTCGACCCATGCCGCGTATATCCAGTGGCAGTTGATTTGGCTTATTAATTTAAAAAGGAAATAATAAATGAAGAAATCTATTTGTTTATATGCCATGATGGCTTTAGCCTTTATGGGATGTTCGCAAAATAACAGGAAACAGGAAGGCAGCTCAAAGGGGCTGCCTTCTCGTGTTGAATCAGAGAGTAAGACTGGGGCAGGGAAGTCTGGTCAGTCAGTAGCTGGAAGTAGTAATCAGTCTGCTTCTGCAGGAAAGGTGCAGGTGCTTACGGCTTCCGATTTCAGGAAGAAGATTATGGATTACGAGTCTCATCCCGATGAGTGGGTGTTTGCAGGTTCCCGTCCTGCCATTATCGATTTCTATGCCACCTGGTGTGGACCTTGCAAGATGATGGCTCCCATGGTAGAATCTCTTGCCGGGAAATATGCCGGCAAGATAGATTTCTATAAGGTGGATATCGATCAGGAACCCGAGTTGGCTTCCGTCTTCGGCATCCGCAGCATTCCTACCTTCCTCTTCATCCCGCTGAAGGGCAATCCCACCATGCAGATGGGCGCCATGCAGAAGGAAGATTTCGAGGAGATTATCGGGAAAGTGATGAAAAAGTAAAGGGCGGATTTATATCATCGGAAACAGAAAAGTGACAGTTCCATAACAGATTGGTTCTGCGTCTTTTTACAACTCCCCGAATTCCTTCTTTACATCAAAGCAGGGACAATCCTTGGCTGCAAACTCATTATGCCCATGAACCTCTGCCTCGGGATATTCCTCCTTCAGCTGCTCAATCAGCGCTTTCAGCGCCGCCTTCTGCTCGGGGGTTCGGGTGTCCTTCGGCTTGCCTGTCTGGGATAAGCCGCCAATGTAGCATATTCCGATGCTCACGGTGTTGTGGCCCTTGCAGTGGGCACCCACCTCTTCTACAGATCTGCCCACATGGATGCTGCCGTCACGATAAATCACGAAATGATAACCTATGCAGAAAAAGCCACGCTCACGATGCCAACGGTCTATGTCGGCTACTGTGTAGTTGCGACCCTCTTTGGTCGCACTGCAATGAATAATGATTTCCTTAATCTTACGCATAATGAAACGAAGTAAATATTATTGAAAAATAAGCAAATATTTGAGGGGGATTTCATCAACGCCCCAATCTCTGATATACAGATTGATGGTACGGATATGCTTGGGATTCTCAACCATCAGCTTGAAAAATTTATTGTAGAATTTTTCTGATTGAGTCACTATTCCCGTATAACGGGAATGCCCCAGGATGATACTGCCATAACGCAAACGGAGCGGACCATTGCCTGGCATGAAGCATGGACGGCGTCCCACAAAATCAGGCACTTCCACCACTCTTGGCTGGATAACAGGCTTAATTAATAACCCGCAATTTCTTGCATCCTTATTTCTGAGTTTCTTAGCCCACAACTTCTTCTTTCTTACAGGAACAAGAGAAATCTTATAGCGTCCGGCTGGCAAATAATTCACTGGATGCTCTAACGTGTCGCAAAAAATCTTGCCACCTATAACCATGGTGCCATCCACACTCCAAGGAGTGAAACGACGGCGAAATATATTGATGTTCATGATAATTAATAATTGATAATTAATAATTTATAATTAAATCCTGGCTTCAAGGGTGGCCATTAAGGATTAGGGTGATTTGAAAAACCTTAATGACCTTAATGACCTTGACCTTAATGACCTTGATGACCTTGACCTTAATGACCTTTCAGAATCTATACCGTAGAAGCAACCTTCTGATAACGCGCATCGGGCAGAATATCAATCAACCCCTGGCGCTTCCAGTTCTTCAGCATCTGTCTTACCGACTCGTGCGTAACTGCTGCGCCCTTGATGGCAACACTCTGCTGCTGAGCCTGATCAAAAGAAAAGGTTACGTCAAGACGCTCGAAGATGGTGTCGTTTCGCCCACGACGAACACGGTCGGGCAAAGCCTGCTGTCCGCAATAATCCTTAGACGAGAATGCTGCTTCTATGCGGCTGCGGAAGAAGTAGAGCGCATTCTCCAGCTGGTAGTCGGCAAGCACATCGAAGGCAGTAAGCATGCTCGGCGTCTGCATCTTCACAATCAGTTCCTTCCATAACAAAGGATTCTGCTTCAATTGCGATTCTGCCTCCTGCGCCCCATACTTCTGTATCAGCGATTCTGCCACCTTGCAGAGCATGATGCACGCCATCATTCTCATCGTGGTAGGACAGATGCGGAAGCGCTGACGGGCTTTCACCTTGTCATCATCTTTCATCGTTTCCAGTCTTATCTGCTCCAACCATTTCCTGCCCTTGGCTTCCAGCTTCGGCAGTTCCACCTCGCCCGCCATCAGCGGCAGCAGATGGGCTATCTGCAGAATGTTTTCCTGCTGGCGTGAGGTAAGCACGAAGAGGTTGTCGGATAGCGGAGTGAACGTATTATCCGGTGTACGGGCCACCACGATTCGGCTCTGAAAACCATCCGTATAGTTGTTCACCACTCTATACAGCGCATCAGGCGTTCCACACATCACTACATTCCATAACAGCCTGTCTATGTGAACATTCACAGCGTCTGCACTTCTTGCCTCACGCTCGTAGCTCGTGCCGTCGTAAGCCTGTCGGAGCATCACGGAAAAGTCGCTCATTGCCGATTTCCACTTCTGCGCCACGGTGTCAGCCTCCGGGGTAAACGAGAAGGCGTGCTTGCCTTCGGTGTTAGCCAGTCGTTCGGCAAGATTCGCCACCGTGTTGTTCAGCGTCAGGCATCTTACGGGCAGTTTCGGCTCTTCGGGCTGCTCTTTCTTGTTCTTCGCCGCACGCTTCTTGGCTCTCCATTCATCCTCCTTCTGCTGGTACATTTTGTCCATTGCTTTCACTTCCGAAGTCCAGACTCCAATCACGGGGTCGATGCTACCCTTACCTGAAGCGAAATCACCGGCGACGTAGGAGATGAGGTTCAGCGAATTCATCTTGCCATGAACCGAGATTTTCACGCCCGTGGCCAGCATTCCAATGACCGGACAGATGGCGGTAATCACGGGCAGAGCCAGAGCCGGACCTACAGCCTTCACCGAGTCGCACACCCCCTGCGGCATTTTCGGCAGTGCTTTGTAATAGAACAGATCGTCCTGGGCATTTGCCTCGTCCAGCGCATTGATTAAAGCCTCATTTTCCTTGGCAGACACGCCCTTCAGCTTGGCTTGCTTCAGTTTCTCCTGTCTTAATGCAGCCAGCACGTCTTTCAGGCGCTTAGGCATCTGCGTGGGTCTTTCGCCCAGTGCCGAGTTGATGCAAGCCATCTTCTCCTGCTCAGAAAAGCCATCGTAGCAGGGGATAACTTGATCCAGAAGATTGCGGTCGAAGCCGCAGATGTGGCGCAGGTTGATGGCAAGCTCGAAGGTAAGCGTATTGCGGTTGGAGCGCATAGGCTCATGCCCGTCATTATACATCTGCCACCACTTCTTGATGATTTCGGAATACGGGATTCCGAGGTAATCATTGCTGGATGAAGAAGAGGATGAGGATGAAGAAGAAGAGGATGAGGATGAAGAAGAAGAGGATGAGGATGAGGATGAGGAAGAAGAGGATGAGGAAGAAGATGAAGCGGAAGCAGGCTGAGCCTGATTCTTAGAAGGATTCAGAGAGGCTTGAACCTCTTGAGAATTCTTCTGATTTCCAAGAGATTTCTGATTCTCTTGATTCTTTTGATTTCCTTGATTCTCTTGATTCTCTTGATTTCCTTGATTTCCTTGATCCTCTTGATTTCCTTGATTCTCTTGATTCCCCAGATTTTTCTGAGATTCCAGAGTCTTCTCCTCCACATTCTCCAACCAAGGCTTGTAATGCTTGTTCGCCTTATGTGCCCCTGGAGGCAACTCCTCCTGCCCATACTTCTCACGCTCTTCCAGCACCTTGCCTTCAGCCGCCACGGCAGCTTCCTCATAATCGTCCTTGAAGAGTTCGGGAGATAGAAAGAGTAAATCGTCTGTATCAGCCGAAGTAGTGAAATATACTCGGTTAATATCGTGAGCCGACGTATCCATCTCGCACTCCATCATCTTGGCAATTCTTACCTGATTCTCCAGGATAGTCTTGCCCATCTCTCTCTTGCAAACCGCATGACCACCCTGTCTTGCGCTGCGTTCCAGCATCAGCAGACCATATTTCTCGGGATCCTGCAGCATCAGCTTAGCCGCCTTCTCGAAATCCTGCTTATCATCCAGGTCGAAGCCGAAAGCCCGGCTAGGCAACTTCGTGCCCTTCACCACGCCCTGGGGATAATGCCCGGAGTAGTTAAACTGCACCAGTCTTCGCTTCGCCCCGTCGTTCCCCTCGCGAGCCAGTCGCAAGTTCGCCTTCTGTTCATAGCTTCCACGAATCTTCCTGTACTCCTCTTCCGAGGTGATGGAGCGGGCCACCTTGTGCCCGTTCTCCACCCTTATTAAATAGCAACTCATCTATGTGTTTCTACCTATCTTTTTAGTTGAACATCTATAACTTCTATCGCTTCTATCGCTTCAACTGATAATCCACCACAGCCTCAGCAGCCTCTTCCGCCTCCTTCACCAGCGTGCTGCCGATGTTGATTCCCTCATCGCAGAACACCTTCAAGGTAAGCTGGATGGCTCCATCCTTGGTCTTGCTCACACGACCGTGCGCCAACTTTCTGATCAGCACCGACTGCGAGCGGACTCGTGGCTTAATCACGAAATCAAAAGTACCATCCGAAAGCTGCTGGGCAACGCCCTGCGAACGGAATCCCTGCACCTTCTCTCCCCCTCCATGCTCATTAGGCGCAAAGAGGAAACACTTGCTTTCATCATAGAAAGCCATACCACCCAGCTGCACGTGCTGGCAGCCATTATTATTCACCTGCTGGCCGTTGACCTGCTGATTATTTACCTGCTGATTGTTTACCTTTTTCTTCATATTCTGAATTGATTTGCGAGAAGAAACGTGTGGAATATTGCGCGCTTTACCATGGAAGATCCTCCGCAGTCCCAACTCAGTTAATAATTAAAAGCTTTTGCCCTTACAGGGCGCCAGTCTTGCGTCCTTAATTACCCAGGGTGTTACCCTGGGCTAAGAGCTTTTGGGCCTTCAGCCCGTACATGAACCACATGCGAAGCCCCCCTTACTTTTTACCTTTTTACCCTTTTACCTTTTCAATGTCCGTAACGAGGATATCCTGATAAACCTGACCATTATACTCACGAGCCGTGAATCTGAGCGTTACCGCTACTATCGTGCCCGGAGCAAACTTGCACTGAGCCATATTACCCAGCATGGCGGCAGCATATTGGTTCTCGTACTTGCCACCCATCTCCTGCAGGATGATGTTACATTTCATCATCTGTCCGTTCTCACTCTTCTGGCTCTGCACGGCAAAAGCCTCGCCCTGCTTCACCACTCTCATAATCTTTGATTCCATAATAAAATCAGCTGCAAGACCTAGCCTCCCTTTCAAGGCTCATTAGTTCC
>USJX01000003.1 GCA_900555035.1 uncultured Prevotella sp. | reverse complement strand
AATTGAGATTCAATGCCTTCTGCGAGATTTCTCCCTTATGGATATCTATCTCGCTGGCTCCCACTTCCTGGTGACCATGGAAGGTCTTGGACGAGAGATAGACTACGTCGAAGCCATAGCGGTTGCTATAGGAGTTGAGGTTGAACTCGTAGTCCTGATTCTTGCCAACCAACTTGGCTGGGTTTACCGCCAAGCCAAGTCCCAAGCCACGATAAGCCACAGCCATGGAGAGAGTACCACGGCAGTCGGCCATCACCTTGGTATGGGTTTCCGTTCCATCAGTCTTCGCCGTAGTTTCCAAATCGGCTCCCGAAAGATTACCTCTCAGTTTGATGGTCCATCGGGCATGAGGACGGGAGATGTAGGTGGTATCATATTTTATCTTGTAATAATTGGCTGCCAGCAGGGAATCTCCTCTGAACAATTGGCGGTCGTAGAGGCTCAATCGTCTTTGAATCTTGACATAATGCTTCATGAACCTCTGCTTTTTCTTCTCACTCATCTTACTTTTGCCTAATTCTGCCATAAGAAGGGAGTCGCCCCATTGGAGCATACGTCCCCTATCGGCAGATTGCCGCAACTGGAGTCGCAGACTATCAGCCATCATCAGCAATTCCTTCAGCTTCTTGCGGGGCTTCTTGTTCTGTCTGGTCTGGGCGATAGCTGGAGCTAGCGTCCCCATAGAAAATGCCACCACAAGAAATGACGCTTTCAACGTCATCATTGAGCCTGTTTTTATTTTTCGTCTATTCATCTTATTTATCTTTCTTTCCAATTCCACAATTCCTGCACAAAAGTACTGCAAAATTTCGAAACAGAAAAGGAAAAAGCAAAAAAAACAATATACAATGAAGGAAAAGTCAACCTAAGCCTTTGCCCAGTTTTGCCCAAGACCTTGGGCATTTTTAACCATAATAGCCGGGCAAAAGTACTCGTAGTTACGGGCAAAAGTACTCGTAATTATGGGCATAACTACCCATTATATTGGGCAACCTTTGCTCTCACTTGTTTTGACTTTTCCTGATTTCAGTAGACACTTTTTTATTTTATAAACTAGAAAGGTAGACACTATCAATTTCATAAAACTGAAATAGTAGACACTCCTTATTTTTTGTTCCTAATTTGATAGACACAATAAAAAGAATCGTACTATATTACTTGACTTTTCTCTCTTTTTATTGTTTTTGCTTTAATAATATCGTGTTTTTACTCAACAATATCGTGTTTTTGCTTCAATAATATCATATTTTTGCTTCGAATATTTAGTATTTTTCGCCATTTTGGGGTAAAAAGCTGCAATATGTGGCAACAAATGGTAATAAGTGGCAATAAAAAAGCATCTTATTACCACGCTTAAACTTCTATATATCAAACAGTTAATTCACAGCGTGGTAACAGTGGCATTATTTTAGAAAAAAATACGCCATATAATAAGCACAAAATCGTGCGTAGCAAGAACCATAAATCCACCACATTATGTTAATCTTTACTATATTCTTATCAAAACATCGGATTTTAGAAGGATTATGGCTATCTTTGCGTATATAAATCAAAATTATAGAATAAACATAATGAATTTAAACAAGACATTTTTAACTCTCGGACTGGCTGCAACTCTCCTGCAGATGCCAGCCTCATCGTTCGCCCAAAATGCGGGCGGCAACCGTCAGAACCCTCTCCTGGTAAAGAGCAGTCTGCCTTTCGGTGCTCCTGATTTCTGCAAGATTCAGGAGAGCGACTACCTTCCTGCCATCGAAACTGCCATCAAGGAGCAGCGTGCCAACATCCAGAAGATAGTCAACAACAAGAAGAAGCCAACCTTCCAGAACACCATCCTCGCTTACGAAAACAGCGGTATGTTGCTGGAGCGTGTTTCCAGTGTGTTCTTCGGTCTTACCAGTGCCCACAAAACTCCAGGCATTGCTGATACCCAGAAGAAGGTAATGCCGCTGCTCACCAACCTGGACAACGAGATTTCATTCAACCAGAAACTCTTTGAGCGCATCAAATATGTTTATGATAACGAATACAAGAAACTCAAGGGCGAGGACAAGCGCCTCACCGAGGTAATCTACAAGAGCTTTGTCCGCTCAGGAGCCTTGCTTTCTCCTGAGAAGATGGAGCGCATGAAGCAGATCAACTCTCGAATCTCTGACCTCCAGGAGCAGTTTGGCAATCTTCTTCCTGCAGCCACCAACAACGCCGTGGTTTGGGTAAACAGCAAGGAAGAACTCGCAGGCCTGAGCGATGCTGACATCGCACAATGCAAGAAGGATGCAGAGAGCCGTGGAGGCAAGGCACCTTACTGCATCGTCATCGTGAACACCACCCAGCAGGCTATCCTCACCAATCTTCAGAACCGTGAGCTCCGTCGCAAGGTTTATATGGCAAGCATCCATCGTGCGGATGGCACCAACCCAGAGTTCAACACCTTCCCTATCGTAACCGAGATTGCTAAGTTGCGTGCCGAGAAGGGACAGCTGATGGGTTACAACAACTACGCAGAGTATTCCCTGGAGAAAACGATGGCAAAGAACACCAAGAATGTAAACGATTTCCTGCAGCAGCTCATCAAGGAATATGCGCCAAAGGCTGATGCCGAGACCCGCGACATTGAGGCTTATGCTCAGAAGACAGAGGGCAAGGACTTCAAGTTGCAGCCATACGACCGCTTCTATTATTCAGCAAAGATGAAGAAGGAAATGCTCAACATCACTGATGATGAGATTAAGCCATATTTCAACATCGACAGCGTGCAGGTGAACGGTGCGTTCTATGCTGCCCATCGTGTTTACGGCTTGAACTTCAAGCAGCGCAAGGATATCCCTACCTATCACCCAGACATGAAGGTGTTCGAGGTGAGCGACAAAAATGGCAAGCCTATCGCCCTTTTCTATAGCGACTACTTCCGCCGTCCTACCAAGCGTGGCGGTGCCTGGATGAGTGCTTTTGCCAAGCAGAGCGACAAGTGGGGACAGTTGCCTATTATCTATAATGTATGCAACAACGCCAAGGCTCCAGAGGGGCAGCCTACCCTGATTACATGGGATGAGGTGTGCACCATGTTCCATGAATTCGGTCACGCCCTCCACGGCATGTTGTCTAAGTGTGGCTACAATACCCTTTCGGGCACAGCAGTGGCTCGCGACTTCGTGGAGATGCCTTCTCAGTTTAACGAGTCGTTCGCCAGCATTCCAGAAATCTTCGACCACTATGCCCGCCATACCCAGACCGGAGCAGCCATGCCAGCCGACCTGAAGGAGCGCATGCTGAAGAGCATCAACTTCCAGACAGCCTATTCGCTGGGTGAGAACCTGGCAGCTACCTGCCTCGACCTGGCTTGGCACGAGTTGACCCCAGATGAGATTCCTTCGCCATACATGGCAGGAGCCTTCGAGAAGGAAGCCCTGAACAATGTAGGCTTGCTCAATTCGCAGATTCCTCCTCGCTACAGCACCACCTATTTCAACCATGTATGGGGCGGCGGTTATGCAGCAGGTTACTACAGCTATCTCTGGACTGAGGTACTCGCCGTGAACGTGGCAGATTACTTTGCCAAGCACGGTGCTTTGGATCCAGCCGTGGGTCAGGCATTCCGCGACAAGGTTCTGAGTCGTGGTAACACCAAGGACCAGATGGAAATGTTCACCGACTTTACAGGCATGAAGCAGCCAGATGCTTCGGGACTGTTGAAGGCTAGAGGATTGTAAGAGAAGATATTATTTGAAGATATAATATGATTAGAGGGTGTATAAAACTGCTCGTTTTATACACCCTCTTTCTATTTTTCTATTTCTTGATGGTATTTACTGTCAACTTACCCGCCTTGTCAAGCGAATCCAGTTTCTGCATCATCTCCTCTGCCTTCACGGTAGCAAAATAAACCTTGCCATCAGGGTCGATGAGATAGGAAGTTGGAAGCCATGAAATATGGTAATCCTTTGAAATCTGTGTTTCCTTCCATTTCTTCAACTCGTAATATTGCAACCAGCCATAATTATTGTCTGCCAGATATTTCTTCATTCTTGCCTCATCGGTATCAAAAGAAACACCCACCACCTGGACCTTGGTATTGTATTTTTCAAAAATCTCCTTTACCATCGGCATGTCTTTTCTACAGTCAGGACACCAGGATGCCCAGAAATCAAGCACGGTCCAAACACCCTTTACAGCCTTTCCTGTATTCGAAGTGGTGCTCTTGCAATCAGAGAGTCGGAAGATTTTCTCTCCCGTAGTTTTATTGGTGATGGTGAAATCGGGCGCCTCTGTGCCAACAGGCAACAAGTCGAGCGAAGTCTGTGCTCTACCAACGACAGCCGTCATCAGGAGCAAAAAGAATACTAATTTCTTCATACGAACTATCTATTAAGTTTTATGCTTTAAATATTTAAATTTCAAACTATAAAAATACATCATTTTTCAGGAATATGGCAACAATACGGGCTATTATTATGGAAAATTAACCGTAAGAACCAAGTATTTTTCACTCATTAGAGAATATTTTTCGAAAAATCATTTTGCGGAACGGAAAAAAAGATGTATATTTGCGCCAAAAATACGAGAATGACGAGCATTCTCACGATAAGCCCCCCTAAGGATATCAAATCCAATATTCGTCCTCTATATATTTATACAACTCTTTAAAACGATAAATTATGGAACAGAATTACGATTATCAGATTCAGCAAGCTGCAGAGCAGATCTTTGACTTGATGGAAGCTAAAGTTTCGCCAGAAGAGCTCCGTATGATTAAGCACGCCTTCCAGATTGCCAAGGAGGGACATAGTAAACAATTCCGACGTTCTGGAGAGCCTTACATCCTGCATCCTCTTTCAGTAGCCCTCATCGCAGCCAAGGACATGCAGCTCGATGCTAACGCTGTAACTGCCTCATTATTACACGATTTAGTGGAGGATACGGAATATAAGATTGATTTTGTAGAGAAGGAATTTGGCAGTGATGTTGCCTTCTTGGTTAAAGCTCTTACCAAGGAAAAGAAGGAACACTACGAAATCAGTCTGCAGGTGGAGAATTACCAGAGAATGCTCGGATCGTTGAACTACGACCTCAGAGCCATCATGGTAAAACTTGCTGACAGACTACATAATCTCCGCACTCTGGAATCGATGCCGGTACAGAAGCGTTGGAAGATAGCATCAGAAAGTCAGATATTCTTTGCGCCGCTTGCCAACCGTCTGGGCCTGTACCAGATTAAGGTTGAGATGGAGAACCTGGGATTCAAATACCGTTGCCCTGTAGAATACAACAAGCTGGAAAAGCAACTTGAAAAATATAAGAAGGACAATGCCGTCGCCATCGAGACCTTCGTCAACGAGATTAAAGACATTCTGGCTACCAACCATGAGGAGGCTAGAGTGGAAGTGGTATATAGAAAGCCATATAGCATCTGGAGAAAGATGGTAAAGGACAGCATCGACTTCCAGCACGTTACCAACCGCCACTATGTGAAGATTATCTTCCCAGATGGTCAGAACAGAACGGAAAAGAACATCGCTCTCTGCATCTACTCGATATTGACCGATAAGTTTATCGAGAAGCCTCGCAGCGTTATCAACTACCTGGACAGTCCGAAATTAAACGGATATGAATCTTACCACTTCAAGCTGTTGGCCGACCATGGCAAATGGGTGGAGCTGCATCTGTGCAGCGAGCGAATGGTAAGAAACTCCCGACTTGGCTACATGTCATCCCAGTCGGCAAGCAGCATCAAAGACTGGCTCAAGAAGTTCAAGGAGGTATTGCAGGACATCAACATCCACGGTTTCCAGAGCGACTATATCGGCAGCATCGGCAGTTCTCTCTACAACGACGACATCCTGGTGTTCACGCCAAAGGGAGAGCCAGTAAGATTGCCAAAGGGAGCCACAGCCCTCGACTTTGCATTTGAGATTCACAGCAAGCTGGGTCTTCATGCCAAATACGCCATGATCAACGACAGGCTGTGCTCTGTAAAGACGGTGCTCAGAAGAGGCGATAGCATCTCTATCGGTCAAGAGGAGACTGTGCATCCAGAAGCGAACTGGCTGGATCATGTCATCACTTACAAGGCGAAGAGCCACATCAGCTCTTACCTGACCAAGAAGCCGGTATCAGCCTACCACCGCTGCGAGCACTGCCGCCCTATTCCTGGCGAAGAAGTCATCGGATTCAAGGAGGCAGATGGCAATATTACGATTCACAAGCGCAACTGCCCTGATGCCATCCGCCTGGCTTCGCAATATGGCGACAGCATCGTCAACATTGATTTCGAGGAAGAGGAGAACATTCTCTATCCGATAGCCATTCATGTAAAAGCCATCGACAGATACCATCTGCTCAGTGACATCATCGACTGTATCACCAACGAGCTGGGTCTCTCCATCGAGAGTCTGCATACAGAGACTGAAGATTTCATCGTGGACTGTACCATCAAGTTTGCCATCCATTCGTTTGAAGAGCTCAACACCATCACCACCCACCTTTACGATATAGAGGGTGTAGATGAAGTATGCAATGAAGAACTGAAGTAAGAAGAAATACGAAGTAAATAGAACACGGGTAAACTCAGTTTGCCCGTGTTTTATTTTTATATTACTTCACCGCCTTCGGTGTCCAGTTCTTCAAAAAACGGAGCACCTTCTTCTCATCATAGCCCTTACCCTCTTCCAGGAAGCTGGAATCCTGGATATGGAGCACCTTGCCTTCTGTATCCAATACTACGAAGACAGGAAAGCCGAAACGCTGAGGATTGTTCAGGCGCTTCATCAATGCCTCTGCCTTCTTCACCGCATCACCACCTGCCGACTGGCGAGGATTATAGTTAACATGAAGATAAACAAAGTTATCATTCACCATCTGGTTCACCGCCGTATCCTTCTCAACGAAATCGGCAAATCGAAGACACCATGGACACCAGTTGCCACCCAACTGACAGATGACAAACTTGCCCTCGGTCTTCGCCTTCTGCAAGCCCGCATCAATCTGCGACATCGGATCGATGCTTTCATTATACACTTTCTTCAATGCTCCCTGAGCATGCGCCATCATCACAACCATGGTCATCATGAAGGCCAAAGTAATCATTCTTCTCATAAGATATTCTTTTTAAATTTTCCTTCTTAACTATTTCTTCTTAATTATGCCCTAATTCTACAATTCAAAAGGGCTCAACACATTCTGAAGCTTCTCAAAATCGCCCTTCGTAATGCGGCGACCACGAAGGCTTCGCACCTGCGGATAATCCTCGAAATATGACTCCTGCGTGGTGTACCAACGATGGGAACGAAGTTCGCGAACCATAGGAAGCTGCTTCTCTATGCGACGGGCAAAGCCGGGGTTCACCCTGGAGAGATAGAACTTGCCATCCTTCAGTTCGATGGCAAGCATCAGATAAGTTTGCGGCCCCTTAGCCTTCTTCTTTTCCGCCACCTGCTCGCTCACCTTCCAGCCCTTGGTAGAGGTCATCACCCGGATATCCCAACCGTATTTGCGATTCAGATTGCCCATCATGCCCCGGAATACGACGCCATGGGGCGAAGTATCTTTCAGCCCGGTATAGCCGATGATGTAATGAATCATCTCATGCAGCAGCACACTTTTGGCCTGCTGCTCGGTCATATCATAATAGGTGCTCATCGAGAGCTTAAAGTCGTAAAGCTTGGTGCGGCCCCAGCGGGATGCGCGCTTAAAGGCGAGCTGTCCCAATCGGGTCTTGGCACGGGTAAGTGCCAGTTCAGGAAGCGGCAACTTACCCCCGAAATATTCCTGGTCAAAACGCTTGAACCACTCCTCCATCCAGTCGATTGTTACAATCATATTGTATATTTATTCAGTTTTTATTCAGGCTTGCGCCTGTAGTATTATAAAACGACTGCAAAGATACATTTTTTTTGGGAAACACATACATATTTATTGAAAAATGAGTAACCTTGCACCCAAATTTACAACAAAAATGAATAAGACTGCACAGCACATCATTGATATTGAAAACGTATCTAAAAGAGCATTATAAGCACAGAAGGTTGTCGAGGAAACATCGTCGTCATCATATTATAAAGGTAAAAAGGTAAAAAAGTAAAAGGGCAAAAGGGTAAAAGTTCCTTGTTCAGGGCAACGTCATGGGTATGATAGCAGTCAACAAGCTCCCCTGTAAGGGCAAAAACACCTCTTTTTAAGGGAAAAATGAAGTTTTTTGAAGAAAAAGTGAAAAAAGTTGGTGAAAAATTTGGTGGAATGAAAAAAAAGCACTACCTTTGCACTCGCTTTTAAGAACAAAGCTTTTACCAAATAAAGGTTGTTCGAAAATCAAAAGCTTTCGGGTAGTTACCAGAGTGGCCAAATGGGGCAGACTGTAAATCTGCTGGCTATGCCTTCGGTGGTTCGAATCCATCACTACCCACTTTTCCCAAAAATAACTCAAAAAAAATTAAGAGTCCGATTTTCGTTATGAGAATCGGATTTTTCTTTTTTATATATCCACATAATTTCAGTAATAAGAGGGCACTAGGCACCTTACAGCCTAAAGACTGTAAGGTGATCATCATATACAGCTAGCACATTTCTGCCTTTGAGCAGGGCGGCTACAGGCTTGCCTTTCAGTTTTCCGATAGAGGAACCATCGGGATGAATCAGCCTAAAGTTGGATTTGTCATCCCTGTTTTGTATGCAAAGCACATCATCCAAACGGAAACAAACGGAGAAGGTCTCGTAGAGATCATAAGATTCAAGAATGTCCAACTTGTCATTGAAGACAAAAAGCTTGTTGGTACTGGTCAGCATCGGGCACACCTTGTCGAATGCCTCCACTAAAGTCAGCTTTGGTGCAAGTCCATGAAACGCATAGAATGGTTTTCTCAACACCATAGTCAAAGCCCCATTGGCACTGCGATCCCAATCTTTGCTGATGACAGCAGAATCAGCAAATGACAGATATACAGCCTTGTCGGAACCAGCAAGGAAGACACCACTCTCCGTGAGCATTCCGTCGTTCATGATATGCTTCTTGTCGTATAAAGGAAACATCTTCTTCCTATCTCCCGTCTGTGCATCAAAAGAAGCCAAGAAAGGCTTGCCACACTTCACCGTACCTCTCATAAGACTCTTGCCATAACCGTAATTGAGCATCAATATCTTGCCATCCCTAAGCAGAAGATGAGCCGTAGAAGCCTCCTTGTCCTGGAAATCATACTTCCAGCGTGTTTGCAAGCTGTCCGCTCCCAAACAATAGAGGCTTTTTCTATCACTAATATACAAGTCAGAGCCCACCTGAAGGATATTGGAAGTCAAGCCCGTAATGATATATGGATTAAGATTATAATAATAGTAATAAAAAGAAGAATTAAATCCGATGGTGACTGCCGCAGACAAGACATTGGCCAATGCCAAAGCCATCATTCCCTTGGAATCACGGATGCCAGTCACAGCCTTCACCTTCTTGATTTCACCCGAATGGATGTTGATTTCGTTGATGTCATCACCCACAACCACCAAGTGAGTGGAATCCACCATGCAAGCATCTTTCCATCCCACGTTCTTGGTCATCGGAATCTCGGCATCCCACAACAACTTTCCTGTGCTCAGGCGATAAGCGTATGTCTTGCTGTCTCCCACTTTCTCAAGTCCCACCACGATATCCAAGCTATCATTGAAATAGACAGGATAAAGATACTGCGTCCATAGCGACTGGCCCGTCTTGGTATCAGACAAGGTCAAGAGTGACTTGCCTGTACTTTTCAGAGTGGAGGAAAGCATCACTCCCTTGGAACAGACGCCATAGAGTTTTGACAAAGAAAGTTTCAGCGACTTTTGCCATTGCACTTCCAGGGTATTGGCATCTAGTGAATAGAGATAGCCAGTATCGGTATTTTTTCCTTTTTTAGTGGTATCACAAGCGAAGACGATGAGCGTACTATCGCAATTGTAGGCCTGGAGAATGCGCTTGTGCAAATCTATTGACTTGCCACAGATGGGGGCACCTTCATCCATATCCGCAACTTGGACTGATTCTACAGTCGTCTGCGCTGACATCCCTATCGAGAAGATCAACTGCAAGAATAAAATAATCTTTTTCATATTTATGTTAGCCTTAATTCCGCAACACTATTATAAATCAAACTTCTTAAGTAACTGGGTGGACAAGTTACAAAAAGAAGAGTAGCGATCCAACCGTCGCTACTCTTTCCTATCCATATTTTGAATTTAGTCTTTCAAACTATTCTTATACCACTCGAAGAGCTTCTGTACACCATCCTCGATCTCTACCTTGTGAGTCCAGCCGAGACGGTGGAGCTTATCTACTGAGATGAGTTTTCTTGGGGTTCCATCAGGCTTGCTGGCATCAAACTCTACCTCGCCTTCGAAACCTACGGCCTTTACCACAAGTTTTGAAAGCTCACGGATGGTGAGTTCCTTACCGGTACCCACGTTGATGTGGCAGTTGCGAATCTCACCGAGAGATGGGATAGCACCACCACGACCCTCAGAGTTGTTTCTATCCACAGCACCATCTACCTTGGCACCATAGAATACAGAACTGTATTTCTCGATACCGATGATGTCCTTGAAATCTACATTCAGAAGCACATGAACACTGGCATCAGCCATATCCTCGCTCCAGAGGAACTCGCGCAATGGCTTACCTGTTCCCCAAAGCACCACCTTGTTGTCGTAGATGCCATAGAACTCCAGCGCCTTCAGAATGCGCTCATGAGAGTTGTTTCCATCCACATTACCCTCGCCGATGATTTCGCGAAGCTTATCAGTAGGATTGATAGGACGCTTGTTCATATCTACCTCGATGCTGTGCCAGTCGCCATCGTGGATGAGCTTGGCAAGATAAATCTTGCGCATCATCGCAGGCATTACGTGGCTGTTCTCCAAGTGGAAGTTATCGTTAGGGCCATAGAGGTTGGTTGGCATCACAGCGATATAGTTGGTACCATACTGAAGGTTGTAGCTCTCGCACATCTTCAGTCCGGCAATCTTAGCGATGGCATATTCCTCGTTGGTATATTCCAGCGGAGAAGTGAGGAGCACATCCTCCTTCATTGGCTGCGGAGCATCCTTCGGATAGATGCAGGTAGAACCCAGGAAGAGGAGCTTCTTCACGCCATGAGAATAAGCATTGCTGATCACGTTGCACTGCATCTTCATGTTCTGCATGATGAAGTCGGCACGATACAATGAATTCGCCATGATACCGCCCACGAAGGCAGCAGCCAGAACCACTGCATCAGGCTTCTCCTCGTCAAAGAACTTCTCTACTGCATACTGGTCGGTCAAGTCGAGTTCTTTGTGAGAACGACCCACCAGATTATGATAGCCTCTCTTCTCGAGGTTATTCCAAATAGCAGAACCCACGAGTCCGTGGTGTCCTGCTATATAAATCTTAGAATCTTTTGATAACATTGATTATTTATTGTAAACTATCAACCGTTAACTATCAACTGTTAACTATTACTTAACAATACCCTTCTCCAAGTATTCCACGAGGTTGCAGCGAACCTTCTCGCCGGCATCCTCAGCAGCAACCTTGGCCATATCACTCTCTACCATGATCTTGACGAGATCCTCGAAAGATGTGGTGTTAGGATTCCAGCCGAGCTTAGCCTTAGCCTTTGTTGGGTCACCCCAAAGGTTCACCACGTCGGTAGGACGATAGAAGTCAGGAGAAACCTCAACGAGTGTCTTGCCGATGAGTTCCTCAGGACCCTCAACGCAGATACCCTTCTCGTTCTCTTCCTTGCCTTCCCACTTCAGCTCGATGCCTACATAGTGGAAAGCCAACTGAGCGAACTCACGAACAGAGTGCTGCTTACCTGTTGCAATAACGAAATCCTCTGGCTTCTCTGCCTGAAGAATCAACCACATGCACTCTACGTAATCCTTGGCATAACCCCAGTCGCGGAGTGAATCCAGGTTACCGAGATAAAGCTTGTCTTGCTTGCCCTGCTTGATGCGTGCCGCAGCCAAAGTAATCTTGCGAGTAACGAAAGTCTCACCTCTTCTCTCTGACTCATGATTGAAGAGAATACCAGAGCAGCAGAACATATTATATGCCTCGCGGTACTCCTTGACAATCCAGAAACCATACTGCTTAGCTACAGCGTATGGAGAATAAGGGTGGAATGGAGTGTTCTCGTTCTGAGGAACCTCTTCTACCTTACCATAAAGCTCAGATGTTGAAGCCTGATACATGCGGCAAGTCTTCTCCAGACCGCACTGGCGGATAGCCTCCAGAATACGGAGCACACCTGTGGCATCTACATCGGCTGTAAACTCAGGAGAGTCGAAGCTCACCTGTACGTGACTCTGAGCCGCAAGGTTGTAAACCTCTGTTGGCTTCACCTTGTTCATTACCT
This sequence comes from uncultured Prevotella sp., assembly GCA_900555035.1. GTDB lineage: Bacteria > Bacteroidota > Bacteroidia > Bacteroidales > Bacteroidaceae > Prevotella. The sequence continues at coordinate 70,616 of USJX01000003.1, read as the reverse complement.
GGATGATGCTCATAGAGTCACCGAGGTCGGCATAGTGAAGGTGGAAATTTGGGGTACCCTCCAAGTGAGCGATACGCTCACGATAGTCTGTTGAAGAACGACGGATAGTTCCGTGAACATCATAACCCTTACTCAACAACAACTCTGCCAAATAAGAGCCATCCTGACCTGTAATACCTGTGATTAAAGCTACTTTTCTATTTTCCATTTATTTCTTAATATATGATAAATTAATAATTTATGCTATATCTAGTTATCTCAATCTTTTTACATGAAAGATGTAGTCATACGTTCATCCTTATATAAAAGATGTAATATATACAGGTGCAAAAGTACTACTTTTTTCTTAAACCATCAAACTTTTAACTATTTATTTGCTGAATTGAATGAAAAATGAACGATTTTCTATACGAATAGACTTTTTTGCATGATTTTGAACTATTTATAAACGATTTGCCCAGCTTGAAACCGGCAAGTATCAAGCTGGGCAACAGAAAAAACTACTCTTTTTCTATCTGCGTTTCAGGCCAATTCACCAGATAGAGCATCTCCGTGGCACGGGTGAAGGCCGTATAGAGCCAGTGAATATAATCGGGCGTAAGCATATCATCCGTCATATAGCCCTGGTCCACATACACATGTGCCCACTGTCCGCCCTGCGCCTTATGGCAGGTTACGGCATAAGCAAACTTTACCTGCAAGGCGTTGTAGAACTGGTCCTGTCTTATTGCCTTCATTCGGTCTGCCTTGAGCGGAATATCCTGATAATCCTCTTCTATCTGATGGAATAGCTGTTCCTGCTGCTCGTGGGTCAAGGCAGGCGCCTCGCTCGTCAGGGTATCCAGCAGCACGGTAGCCTCCAGCTCATAGTTGCCGTAATCAGGAAACTGAAGCAGAAGGGTGGCAAAGCGGAAGCCATAGAGGTCGATGCGGCGGCGCACCTTCAGCACCTTCGCCCTGTCACCATTCGCCAGAAAAGCAGGAATATCGTTACTTGGAACTTGATTATCCTTTTCCTTTATCTTCTTCCTCTCTTCCTCCATCCAATAATAATTGTTCTTCACAATCATGAGGATGTCGCCCTGCGAGAGTTCCTCTTCCCTATCAAGCACCATATTTCGGATACCCTGGTTGAAGATATTTGCACGCTTATTACTGCGAGTCACCACAATGGTATCATCCAATCCCACATGGTGATAGCTGTCAGCAAGCGCCTCTATCAGTTCGGCACCCGGCATCTGTCTGATATCCGAAAAGCCCGTAAAGCGAATCTTCGGGAGTTGGGTGATGTCGTCATGGGTTATCATCTGACGAATCATCGTGGCATTATAAAGAATGCCCGACTGCTCGCTCTGGCGAAGCACCTCATTCAGGTCGCATTCGTAAACCGTCAATCCATAGCCCTGCAGCATGGCTGCATTGAGAGCCGGCGATTCCTCTTCGCCAACAGGAGGCAACTGCGCCTTATCGCCGATAAGCATCAGGCGGTCGTTTCTGCCCCGATACACAAAATGTACCAAGTCATCTAGCAGGCATCCGCTACCAAAGTTCATGCCACCCAATCCCAGATTGGCAACCATCGAAGCCTCATCCACCATAAAGAGCGTATCGGTGAAGAGATTGTCGTTGAGATTGAACTGACCATCTACCCCGGAAAACGACTTTTCGCGATAGATGCGACGATGGATGGTATAAGCCGGCGTTCCACTGTTCAGCGAAAACACCTTAGCCGCCCTGCCCGTTGGAGCCAGGAGCATCACCTTCTGCCGGATGGCCTGCAAGGTGCGGACGATGGCACCCGAAAGCGAAGTCTTACCCGTACCCGCACTACCCCGGAGAATCATCACCACCTGCGGGTTTCTATCGGTAAGGAAGCGTGCAAACACATCTAGTGCATTCGCCTGCTCCTGGGTTGGCGGGAAGCCAAATTGCTGCAATATCTTATATTTTAACTCATCAACTACCATCAAAATTTCTTTTTATAATTAATAATTAATAATTTCAACGCCATTTATTTTGTTTTGTCTATATTTTGGCGTATCTTTGTACCCTAGTTAGGCGTCGTCTCTTATCAAGAGCCGAAAGCCGATGCAAAAGTAATAATACTTTTTGAAATGAGAATGAAATTAAGGAAATTAAACAATAATGTTATCCTGGGAGCATGCGTGGTCGTCATGATGCTGCTCTGCGTGCTCAGCATAAGCCAGCCCATCCGCTTCCAGAAATCGATGGAGAGCAGAGAGGCTGAGGTGAAGGAGAAACTGATGCAGATTCGCTCTGCCGAGGAGAAATACAAGGCAAGACATGGGGTATATACGGGCGATTTCGCTACCCTCATCAAGGGAAAGTATCTGAAGGCAGACGACTCAATCATCCCTTACTCCGATGGCAAGAAATTCTCGCTCGCTGCCGCCACCATCGTGGGGAAAAGCGGAAAGCAGATACCACTGATGGAATGCAGTGCCGCCTATGAAGACTACCTGGATGGGCTGGACGAGGAGGCCATCATGAATGTGACGGAAGAAGCCAACTATGCAGGTCGCTTTCCCGGACTGAAGATTGGCGACATCACAAAAGACAACGACAACGCAGGAAACTGGTAAGGAAAACAACCCAGGCAACTGATAAAAAACAAGATTAGAATGCAGATAACTGGTAATAGAACACAACAAGCACGACTCACCATCAGAGTGAGCAAGAATACACTCAGCTTTTCGGTTGTTGACCGGGAGGCCGAGCATCAGTTGATATACGAGCCTTACACCGTGAAGAGCGGCGTATCGATAGCTGCCAACTTGCGCCAGGCATTCAGCGAGAGCGATCTGCTGCAACGTGGCTACACCAAGGTGCGCGTGTATATCGACTCCCCTATTCTGCTGGTACCCATCGAGGAGTTTCACGAGGAAGACCTCCCCGTGCTCTATCAGCATGCCTTCACCGGGCATAATGGTGATGTAATTCTGCACAAGGTACAGCCCAACCTGAATGTGGTGGCGGTATTCCCTATCAACAAGGACCTGAAGATGGTGGTGGAGGATAATTTCAAGGATGTGCGCTTCACCCCTATCATGCAACCGATTTGGAACTATCTGCACCAACGCAGTTTTACCGGCATCCATCGCAAGCTCTACGCCTACTTCCATGATAAGAAAGTAGATATCTTCTGCTACGAGAAGAACCGCATCAAGTTCTTCAACTCATTCAAGGCAGACCACGCCAAGGATGCCCTCTACTTCATCCTCTACGTATGGAAGCAGGTGGGCATGGACCAGGTGCAGGACGAGCTGCATGTGGCAGGCGATGTGCCAGACAAGGACTGGTTCCTCTATAATGCAAAGATATACATCAAGAAGACCTTCCTCTTGAATCCGAGTGCCGAGTTCAATCGTGCCCCAATCACGGAAATCAAAGGAATGCCGTTCGACTTGGTAACGCTCTATTTAAGCAAATAAAAAGAGTTAAAAAAAATAATTCAAAGTTCAAAGTAAATTATGAGAATCATAACAGGACAATATAAGGGTCGCCATTTCGACATTCCCCGTTCGTTTAAGGCGCGACCAACCACCGATTTCGCAAAGGAGAACATCTTTAATGTTTTGCAGAATTACATAGACTTCGAGGATGTCACAGCCCTCGATCTCTTTGCCGGCACAGGCAGCATTTCTCTGGAACTGGTTTCCCGTGGCTGCCAGCGTGTCATCAGCGTAGAAGCTGACCGCGACCATGCCAACTTTATCAGAGAGTGCTTCAAGAAACTGGGCGAAGACAAGGATCTTCTGATTCGTGGCGATGTGTTCCGCTTCCTGAGAACCTGCAAGCAGAAGTTTGATTTCATCTTTGCCGATCCACCTTACGCTCTGGAGAAACTCCCAGAGATTCCAGACCTCGTTTTGAATGTTGACCTTCTGAACGAGGGCGGCATCTTCGTTTTCGAACATGGCAAGAATTATGATTTCTCCGAGCATCCAAGATTCCTGGAGCATAGAAGTTACGGAAGCGTGAACTTCTCGATATTCAGATAAAAGCAATTCCCCACACATGGAATTATAAAGACAAAAATAAATCCCCGTTTGTATTTTTATAGATACAAGCGGGGATTTATTCCGTTATCATGATAGCTCTTACATCCTTTACAGCAGCGGCGAAAGCAATCTTACGATACTCTCGAACAGGCGCTTCATGAATGGGCGCTTCACGAAATACGCCACATCATCCACCAGGATACTCTTGGCCTCATCCTTGAGATAAATCGTCTTGATGCGCTGTGCCATCTCCTCATCATAGAAGAAAGCATTCGCCTCGAAATTATTCTCGAAACTACGGAAATCCACATTCGTGCTGCCCACCGTGCAGAGATTGTCATCACTCACCAGCAACTTGCTGTGATTGAAGCCACCCATATAAAGATAAACCTTCACGCCGGCCTCTATCGCCTCCATCAGATAAGAGCGGGAAGCCCATTCCACCATCCTGGCATCCGCATGACGGGGCACCATCAGGCGAATATCCACTCCGGCAAGTGCAGCCGTGCGCATCGCAAAGAGCACAGGCTCCGTAGGCAGGAAATAAGGCGTCTCCATATACACATACTTCTGCGCCTGGAGCAGGATGCGAACATAACCCTGCATGATATCAGGCCAAGGCATGATGGGACTGCTCGTTACTATCTGCACCAGACAATTGTTGTTGATATGGATATCCACCGGCGGATAGTACTTACGACTGCTTACCAATGTTCTATCCACAAAATACCAATCTATCAGAAAGGTCCGCTGAATGGCATAGACACCACCGCCTTCTATCCTGAGATGCGTATCCCGCCAAGGTCGTTTCCCCGTTCCCTTCACGTATCTCAAGGCGATATTCATGCCGCCGATGAAGCCCACCTTCCCATCTATCACGCATAGTTTGCGGTGGTTGCGGTAGTTCACCTTACTGGTAAATGCCGGAAACCTAACCGGCATAAAGGCATGAACATCAATGCCCGCATCGCGCATCCGCTCGAAGAAAGCATCCTTCACCTTCCAGCAGCCCACATCGTCATAGATAAGTCGCACTTCCACTCCCTGCTCAGCCTTGTCTATCAGGGCATCGGCTACAAGATTTCCCAAGGCATCATCTTCTATGATATACGTATCGAGATGGATATGATGCTTTGCCTGACCTATATTATATAATAAGGAGAGGATGAAGTCGTAGCCGCTGGTAAAGATATCCACCTTGTTGTCCTTGAACGGGAATGCCCAGTTCTGGTTGGTGAAGAGATTCATCAGCGGCTTATTGCTGGCAGGCAGATGAAGATTCTCCTGCTCGGCAAACTCCAGCATGGAGCGCTTGGTAAGCTGGTCCATGCTCCGGTCGCTGATGAGCCGTTCCTTACGGGTGTTCTGACCGAAGAAAATGTAGAAGATAATTCCAACGAAAGGCATGAACGAGAGCACAAGAATCCATGCCATCGTCTTAGCCGGCTGCCGGTTGTCCATCAAGACGGTGATGATAGCAGGTATCATAATCGCTATATAAAGCAACAGATAAATCCAATGAAAATATATCATACCTTTCGTTTTTTAATCTAATTAAACACTGAGTTGGTCTGGCTTGCCAGCAGGATATTCATCTTCTTGAGTTTCATAAACTCCTCCAGCAGTTCCCTGTTGGTAGGATTCCTGGCAAACTCCTGCTGCACCTCGATGATTCGCTGGGCGATGTAATGGGTGCGGAAGCTGAGCAGATCCTTGAACACCAGCTGGCGCAGCTTCTCCTGACTCATCTTGAGCTGAAGACTCACCGTAGAAACCTCCTGGTCGCCGGTAGGCAAACCGGCTATGCGACTGATTTCCGGGTTCGGATGATTGGCGAAATAGTTTTCTGCCACAAATCCTTCTTCCTCCACATGCTCCACAGCTTCCTGCAATATCTGATTGTAGAGTTCATTATGAAACCTGAAGTTATCGCCCGCCAAATCAAGACTGATATACTGTGCCACCGGCAACTCCACATCATTGCCCTCTACATCCTGCACCACGATGGTCTTATCACCATGATGAATAACCACCTGAACCAGCAGGGTTTCCACTTCCAGAAGTTTATCGAGCGGTGTGGTTCCACGAAGCGCCTGCTGAATGCCTTGCTGAGGCGATGTGGCTTTTGGGTCACGGAGACCTGCCGCCCTGCGCTCAGCCTTCACCTGCTCGCTCATGCCATTGCGTACAAAGTTGTTCAGGGCATTTACGATAATGGCTTCGTTCACACCGAGTCGATGGGCACAGTCGGTGATGTAAGAGGCTCTGGTAATCTGATTTTTGATTTTCGAGATACTCTCCACGATGCTGTTAATGGCCTGACTTCGCTTCACGGGGTCGGTGACACCATGGAGCATCAAATCAGTCTTAAACTGGATGAAGTCTGCCTGATTATCCTCGATATATTTCTTAAAGTCCGCCGCCGTATGGTTACGGGCAAAACTATCCGGGTCGTTGCCATCCGGCAGGAAGAGCACCTTTACGTTCATCTCCTCTTCAAGCAGCATATCGGTTCCTCTCAATGCAGCATGCACACCGGCATCATCGCCATCATAAAGGAGCACGATGTTGCTGGTGAATCGATGGAGCAACCGAATCTGGTGGATGCTCAGGGCAGTACCCGAGTTGGCCACCACATTCTCAATGCCACACTGGTGCATGGAAATCACATCGGTATATCCCTCCACCATATATACACAGTCTTCCTTGGCTATCGCCTTCTTGGCCTGATAAAGACCATAGAGTTCCCTTTCCTTGTGGTAAATCTCGCTATCCGGCGAATTGACGTATTTCTGGCTCACGCCCTTGGTACGGGTATCGAGTACTCGACCACCGAAAGCCACCACCTTACCACTCACACTGAACCACGGGAAGATGGCACGCCCCGAGAATCTATCCAGATACTTATCCTGCCCGCTCTTGTTGTTCTCCTCGTCCTTATCCACCATGAAGCAAAGACCTGTGCTCACCAGGTACTTCGGATTATATCCCTTCTTCACAGCCTCATCATAAAGGGCTGTACGCTGAGGAAGCGCAAATCCCAACTGGAACTTCCGGATGATGTCGTCGCGGAAACCACGACTGCGGAAATACTGCATACCGATGGCACGTCCGTCCACATCATTCTGAAGAATGTCCTGGAAATACTTCGCAGCCCAGTCGTTGACGATGAACATGGATTCCCGTTCACTCTCACGCTGCTTCTCCTCGCTGGTCATCTCCCGCTCCTGAATCTCGATGTTATACTTCTTGGCAAGCCAGCGAAGGGCATCGGGATAGGTCATCTGCTCCAGCTCCATCAGGAAGTTGACGGCATTTCCGCCCTTGCCGCAAGTAAAGCAATGGCAGATGCCTCGGGTTGGAGACACGGAGAAAGAAGGATGGGAATCGTTATGGAAAGGACAGAGTCCGACATAGTTGATGCCTCGTTTCCTGAGCGTGACAAACTCAGACACCACCTCTTCTATCTTGGTGGAGTCCATAATACGGGCTATGGTCGGTTTGTCTATCATGTTTCTATTCCTATATTTATATTTCTATTTTCTATCCTATTATTAATGTGCAAAGGTACTATTTTTCTGTGAAAACACAAAAAGAAACAACAAGAAACATGAAAATGAAACAAATAAGAAAGTAAAGACTACAGAAAACAAAGTAAAATCAACGAATATTCCATACCTTTGCACCCGACAATAATAAGTTGAACAACAAACATCTATACACATTACAAAGTATGAAGCTAAACAAAAACAAGAAGATTTTCTTCGTGAGCATGGCTTTGCTTTCATCCTTAGGCATGAGCGCAGCCGACCAGTTTGTCTCCTTCCAGAAAGGCGACTTACTCATCAATCGTGATAATAAGGTAGAAATCTATATGGATGCCAACGACTGCAAAGGTGTGAGCTATGCAGCCAATGCCCTGGTCAAGGATATCATAAAGGTGAGCGGAAGCAAGGCTGTCCTTACCTCCGATGCCGGACTGAAAGACAAGGATACTGCCGGCAAACCTACCATTCTCGTAGGTACCATCGGCCATTCTGCGGCCATCGACCAGCTCATCCGCCAGAAGCGCATCAACGGAAATCTGTTGAAGGGAAAACGGGAGAAATTCATTATCAACGTGGTAGATGGACAGCTCGTCATCGCAGGTAGCGACCGCCGAGGCACCATCTACGGCATCTACGAACTCTCACAGCAGATGGGTGTATCGCCTTGGTATGATTGGGCAGATGTACCCATAGCTCATCACGATTCTATCTTTGTAAACAAGGGAATCTATACCGATGGCGAACCAGCCGTCAGATATCGTGGCATCTTCCTTAACGATGAGGCACCTTGCCTCACCTCGTGGGTGAAGAATACATACGGCACAGGCTATGGCGACCACCGATTCTACCAGCGCGTCTTTGAACTGGTATTGCGACTGAGAGGTAACATGATGTGGCCAGCCATGTGGGGCTGGGCTTTCTATGCCGATGACCCGGAGAACGAAAAGACAGCCGACGAGATGGGTGTAGTGATGAGCACCTCGCACCATGAGCCGATGGCTCGCAACCACCAGGAATATGCCCGCAACCGCAAGGGATGGGGACCTTGGAACTATCAGAAGAACAAGGAAAACCTGCAGAAATTCTTCCGTGAAGGCATCGAACGCATGAAGGGTACCGAACAGATTGTAACCATCGGCATGCGTGGCGACGGCGACGAGGCGATGAGCGACAAGGCTGATACCCGACTGATGACCAACATCATCAACGACCAGCGCAAGATTATCGCTGATGTAACGGGAAAGAAGGCAAGCGAGACCCCACAGGTATGGGCGTTATATAAAGAGGTGCAGGATTACTACGACAAGGGTATGAAGGTGCCTGATGACGTAACCCTGCTGCTCTGCGATGACAACTGGGGCAACGTACGCCGTGTGCCTAACGCCAAGGAACGCAAGCACAAGGGCGGATGGGGATTATACTATCACGTAGATTACGTGGGTGCGCCAAGAAACTCGAAGATGCTCAATGTTACCCCTGTGCAGAACCCTTGGGAGCAGTTGACGCTTGCTTACGAGAATGGCATCGACCGTCTCTGGATTCTCAACGTGGGCGACCTCAAGCCGATGGAATATCCTATCAGCCAGTTTATGGACATGGCTTGGAATCCTCGCAAATACGATGTGAACAACATTACCCGTCATACCCGCAACTGGTGCGCCCAGCAGTTTGGCGAATCGCAGGCAGATGAGGCGGCACGCATTCTGAATCTTATCTGCAAATATAATGGTCGCTGCACCCCTGAGATGCTCGACAAAAACACCTACAGTTTGGAAAACGGTGAATGGCAGGAGGTTGTGAACCAGTATCTCCAGCTCGAAGCAGATGCTTTGCGCCAGTATAACAGTCTGCCGGCAGCCTACCACGATGCCTATCGCCAGATCATCCTCTTCCCTATCGAGATGATGAGCAATCTGCACCAGATGTATTTTGCCCAGGCACAGAACAACGCCCTCTACAAGCAGGGCAATCCGAAGGCAAATGTGTGGGCGGATGAGTGCGGGCGCCTCTTCAAGCGCGATTCAATCATCTGCGATTACTACAACCACAAGATGTCGGGCGGCAAGTGGAACGGCATGATGACCCAGAAGCATATCGGCTATAAGAGTTGGAATGATGATTTCGAGAAAGATACCTGTCCGGAACTCTTCCGAGTATCAGCTTCTGAGGCTCCTGTTATCGCCGAACACAACGGCGTGGTGGAAATCGAAGCTCCATTCTTCGCATCGAAGACCGATGCTGCTCCAAAAGGCAAGGAGAAGGAAGGCGCCAAGTGGATTCAGATTCCGTTCATGGGCAAGAGTCTTGCCGGAATGACGCTCATGCCATACACCAAGGGCGTAAAAGGCGCCAGCATCACCTATCAGTTTAAGATGAATGCCCTGGCACGAAATGCCGCTTCATCCAATACTACAGACAGCAAGAAGGTGCGCATCCACATCATCACCAAATCAACCCTGGATTACCAGAACAAGGGCGGCATGACTTATGGCGTAAGCGTAGATGGAGCCAAGCCTACTATCGTCAACTTCAATCAGGATTTGAACGAGAAGCCGGAGAATATCTACGACATCTACTACCCTACGATAGCCACCCGCATCATCGATAAGGTGATAGAAGTAGAACTCCCTGTCACCGGCGACGGCATCCATACGATTACCCTGACGCCTAACGACCCAGCTATCATCTTCGAGAAGATCGTGATAGACGGAAGAGAAGGCAAGCAGAGAGTGAAGGTGATTTAACCAGAAAGATTCAGCCTATTTTATACAGGTGCATAAATCACTGACAAGAATGAAGCATTCATATAATGAAGCATTAATATAATATAAATCTCCCGACTTTTCAGCAGGAAAAGTTGGGAGATTTCTTTTTTTCTCGTACCTTTGCAACATCATATTTTAATTAATACAGAAATTATGTTTAGTGGAATCGTAGAAGAAATGGCCACAGTTGTGGCTATCAAGCATGATAAAGAGAACATTGACTTTACCCTGTCTTGTTCTTTCGTAGATGAACTCAGCATCGACCAGAGCGTGGCGCACAATGGTGTCTGCCTCACCGTGGTGGAAATCAAGGACGGCACCTATACCGTTACAGCCATGAAGGAAACCCTCGACCGCAGCAATCTGGGACTGCTCAAGGTGGGCGACAAGGTGAACGTAGAGCGTTCGATGGTGATGAACGGCCGCCTGGACGGTCACATCGTTCAGGGCCATGTAGATGAAATAGCCAAATGCATCGACATGAAGGATGCAGACGGTTCAACCTACTTTACTTTTGAGTATGAGCTTAACAAAGAGATGGCGCGTAAGGGATATTTCACCGTAGATAAGGGCAGCGTAACCGTGAACGGCGTTTCTCTCACCGTATGTGAGCCAACAGACAACACCTTTACCGTAGCCATCATCCCTTATACCCGCGAGAATACCAACTTCTGCAACATTGAGGTAGGAACCGTGGTGAATATCGAATTCGATATTCTGGGCAAATACATTGCAAGACTCAAGAGCTTCGAATAATTCGAATCAAGAATTTCGAATATGATTTTCAAATTATGATTTTCGAATAAAAACAATAAATGCCGCAGCGTGCATACTGCGGCATTTATTGTTCTTATCTTTCTATTTCGATTACTTTCTTCTAATCGTCAAATCGATGGTTTCAGGATGCTTCTCCTTGAAATCCTTCACATCATCAACAACCAGTACCAGATAGCCGCCGCCACCTGCACCCGGCATCTTCCAGGCATGAACCTCAGGCAGGGCAGAATACTTATCTATAAATCCCTGCACACAACCCTGAATCATGGCTGGGAACATGGCAACCTGCGCTTCGAACGAAGCCTTGAAGGCAGAAGCAAACGCAGCAAAATCCCTGTTGAGAATCGCATTCCAGCAATCATCGGCAGCCTTGGCAAGATTCTTCACCTTAACCTCGTTGATATCCTTGCCTTCAATCACAGAACAGCCCGGACGACGTGGCTCCATCGGAATCATGCAGACGTGGCTCTCTACCCAAGAGAGAACATCCTCGTCATCGCAAGTCTCAAACTTATCAGGCCAGAAACGGTTGTCATAATGATGGCGCACCAATCCAGGCATGCAGATACCGATGGAATCCTGGGCTCCGCTGATAATACCGTCGCTGCGCTCCGGGTCGTTTTCGAAACAGAACACCAGTTTGGCAAGAATCTCAGGATTCATATCAGGCAACTTCACCGGCCATATCTTCTTAATCATGTTGCGGGTTGAAGTAGAAAGACCACAGCGTTCACGCACCTCGAAGGTAGGAATAAGCGACATGGTTATCGCCCAGCCAGGCGCATAGCAACTTACGTAAGGCTGGTCAATCCAGGTGCCCGCCAGATCGAGACGGGTAGGAAGCTGACAGGTAGAATCCTTGATATCAGTGCTCGAACGCGCCTTCAAGCCCTCGGCAGGCGTACGCTCCAGCACCACATACTCAATGCCACGCTCCTCGCAGAACTTGCGCTTGGTTTCATTGCTTCCATCGGCATTCACCACAAAGATATCGGGCTTCACCATATCCACCGTAGGGATAAAGTCCATAATGCCATCCCCCTGGTTGATGTAAGCATCCTTCACATATTTAATAGACTTCACCATGAAGAGACGCTCCTGTTCAGGATAGAACGTCTTATGGTGCTTGTAGCCAAGAATCGTCTGGTCGGAACCGATACCAACGTATAGGTCGCCATACTGAGACGCCTGGCGGAAAAACTCAACGTGGCCGCTGTGCAACAAGTCATAACAACCACTTACAAAAACTTTTTTCATTATTTTCAGCTACTTTTCTTTATTATTCTTCTTTCAGTTCTTATTCGTTTCCAAAGGTTCAAGCATATTCATTCCAGTTAAATGAAGCATCCTTTTCCGGAACATCTACGCTTTCATTACCAAAAGACTAAAGTCTTTCGGCTACAAAACTACAACTTTTCTTTCATTATTCCAAGAAAAACCTGCACAAATATTCTTTTTTGGGCACAAACCAACCCCTTTTGTGCATTTTTATAAAGAAATATTTGTATAACACACAAAAAAGTGTTACTTTTGCCGACGTGTTTTGTCCCAAATTGAACTTTGGAAAGTGAAGAAGAGGGCATCCGAGTGCCCTACGACCGAACTCGAAAACGCCCAACTTGAGTACCGAGCACTAACAACTTAGGAAAAATTTAACAATAACCATTTATTAATATGAGTTTAAAAATCGTTGTACTTGCCAAGCAAGTACCTGACACAAGAAATGTGGGTAAGGATGCGATGACAGCCGAAGGCACCGTAAACCGTGCAGCTCTTCCAGCCATCTTCAATCCTGAAGATTTGAACGCATTGGAGCAGGCTCTCCGCTTGAAGGAGCAGAATCCAGGTTCTACAGTTGGAATTTTGACCATGGGTCCTCCACGTGCTGGCGAAATCATCCGCCAGGGTCTCTATCGTGGTGCAGATACAGGTTGGTTGCTCACCGACCGTCTCTTTGCTGGTGCCGACACATTGGCTACTTCTTATGCCCTTGCTACAGGTATCCAGAAGATTGGTGACGTTGACATCGTAATCGGTGGTCGCCAGGCTATCGATGGTGATACAGCTCAGGTGGGTCCTCAGGTGGCTCAGAAGTTGGGATTGAACCAGGTTACCTATGCAGAGGAAATCCTCAAGGTAGAAGATGGCAAAGCTACAATCCGCCGCCTCATCGACGGTGGTGTTGAGACTGTTGAGGCTCCATTGCCATTGGTTATCACCGTAAACGGCAGTGCTGCTCCATGTCGCCCTTGCAACGTGAAGCTCGTAATGAAATATAAATACGCTACCTGCCCTATGGAGCGCAAGGGTGATGAGCCTTGGGCTAACCTCTACGAGGAGCGCCCTTACCTGACTCTGAACCAGTGGAGCGTTGCCGATGTGGATGGCGACCCTGCACAGTGCGGTTTGAGCGGTTCTCCTACCAAGGTGAAGGCCGTAAAGAACATCGTGTTCCAGGCTAAGGAAAGCAAGACCCTGACCAGCAGCGATGAGGACATCGACGGACTGATGAAGGAATTGTTGAACGAAAGTATTATCGGATAATCGTCGAAGGATGATTCAGACTCCGATTCATTTAAAAATGCTTTATTAAAAAAGACAATGAACAACGTATTTGTATATTGCGAGGTAGAAGGCACAACCGTTGCCGAAGTATCTCAGGAATTGCTCACCAAGGGTCGTAAGCTCGCTAACCAGCAGGGCGTGGAGCTCCATGCCATCGTGGCTGGTACCGGCATCAAGGGTCAGGTAGAGGATCAGATTCTCCCTTATGGTGTAGATAAATTATTTGTTTTCGATGCTGAGGGATTGTTCCCATACACTTCAGCTCCACATACCGACATCCTCGTCAACCTCTTCAAGGAAGAGAAGCCTCAGATTGCACTGATGGGTGCCACCGTTATCGGTCGCGACCTCGGTCCTCGTGTTTCTTCTTCATTGACCAGCGGTTTGACTGCCGACTGTACTGAGCTCGAGATTGGTGATTACGACGACAAGAAGAGCGGCAAGCACTACGAGGGTCTGCTCTATCAGATTCGTCCAGCTTTCGGTGGTAACATCGTGGCTACCATCGTAAACCCAGACCACCGTCCACAGATGGCTACTGTCCGTTCCGGCGTGATGCAGAAGAGCATCTATGAGGGTGAGTGCAAGAAGGAAGTGGTTTATCCAGAGGTAAGCAAGTATGTTCCAGCTGAAGACTTCGTTGTAAAGGTACTCGACCACCACGTTGAGGCTGCCAAGCACAACCTGAAGGGTTCTGCCATCGTTGTAGCCGGTGGTTATGGTGTAGGAAGCAAGGAAGGTTTCGACCAGCTCTTCGAGTTGGCTCATCTCTTGCATGGTGAGGTTGGTGCTTCCCGTGCTGCCGTAGATGCAGGCTGGGTAGATCACGACCGTCAGATTGGTCAGACCGGTGTTACTGTTCATCCTAAGGTTTATATCGCCTGCGGAATCTCTGGTCAGATTCAGCACATCGCCGGTATGCAGGATTCAGGCATCATCATCTCTGTAAACAACGATCCTGATGCTCCAATCAACAAGATTGCCGACTACGTTATCAACGGCAATGTTGAGGATGTGGTTCCTAAGCTCATCAAGTACTACAAGCAGAATTCCAAGTAATCTGCATTACACATTATTTAAATAAGAAAAGTAAAATGGCTAATTACTATAGTGATCACCCTGAGATTGAATTTCATCTCAATCACCCATTGATGAAGCGTGTTGTTGACTTGAAGGAGCGCAACTACGCAGAAAAAGATCAGTTTGAAGATGCTCCTGTCAACTATGAGGATGCCATCGAGAACTACAAGCGATTGCTGGATATTACCGGCGATGTAGCTGCAAACATCATCGAACCAAACTCTGAGGATGTTGACCTCGAAGGTCCACACCTGGAGAATGGCCGCATGATCTATGCCAGCAAGACATTCGAGAACCTCGATGCAACCCGCAAGGCTGGCCTCTGGGGCTTGTCAATGCCTCGTCGTTACGGCGGCTTGAACCTGCCTAACGCCATCTTCTCTATGGCTTCTGAAATCATCGCTGCTGCCGATGCAGGTTTCCAGAACATCTGGTCGCTCCAGAGCTGTATTGATACGCTCTATGAGTTCGGTTCTGAGGAGCAGCGCCAGAAGTACATTCCTCGAATCTGCGCTGGCGAGACCATGAGTATGGACTTGACTGAGCCTGATGCTGGTTCTGACTTGCAGCGCGTGATGCTGAAGGCCACACAGGATGAGGACGGCACATGGCGTCTGAACGGTGTGAAGCGTTTCATCACCAATGGAGACTCAGACATCCATCTGGTTCTGGCTCGTTCTGAGGAAGGCACCAAGGACGGTCGTGGTC
Organism: uncultured Prevotella sp.; assembly: GCA_900555035.1. GTDB lineage: Bacteria > Bacteroidota > Bacteroidia > Bacteroidales > Bacteroidaceae > Prevotella. Next base: position 55,151 of record USJX01000003.1, on the reverse strand, counting down.
TTTCTATGTTCATCTACGACAAGCGTGATGGCGGCGTAACCGTTCGTCACATCGAGCACAAGTTGGGTATTCATGGTTCTCCTACCTGCGAGTTGGTTTACAAGAATGCCAAGGCAGAGCTTTGCGGTAACACCCGTCTCGGTTTGATTAAGTACGTGATGGCTCTGATGAATGGTGCCCGTCTGGGTATTGCAGCTCAGAGTGTAGGTGTTGAGCAGGAGGCTTACAATGAAGGCTTGGCCTATGCCAAGGAGCGTGCTCAGTTTGGTGAGAAGATCATCAACTTCCCTGCCGTATATGACATGCTTTCAAGAATGAAGGCTAAGTTGGATGCAGGCCGTTCACTCCTCTACTGCTGCGCTCGCTACGTAGATATCTACAAAGCTTTGGAAGACATCGCCCGCGACAGCAAGCTCACTCCAGAGGAGCGTCAGGAGATGAAGAAATACACCCGCTTGGCTGATGCATTTACTCCATTGGCTAAGGGTATGAACTCAGAGTATGCTAACCAGAATGCATACGATGCCATCAGCATCCACGGTGGTTCTGGTTTCATCATGGAGTACAAGTGCCAGCGCCTGTTCCGTGACGCCCGCATCTTCTCTATCTACGAGGGTACCACTCAGCTTCAGGTTGTTGCAGCCATCCGCTACATCACCAACGGTACTTATCTCAGCATCATCAAGGAGATGTTGGAGAGCGAGGTATCAGATGATCTGAAGGCATTGAAGGAGCGCGTGGCTAAGCTCGTAGATCTTTACGAGGCTGCCATCAACAAGGTGAAGGAGGCTAACGACCAGGCAGTTCACGACTTCCTGGCTCGCCGTCTCTACAATATGACTGGCGACATCGTAATGTCTCTTCTCATCCTCGATGATGCTACCAAGGCTCCAGAGATGTTTGCCAAGAGTGCCAACGTTTATGTTCGCATGGCAGAGGAGGAAGTTCTCGGTCATTCAGCATACATCCAGAACTTCAAGGCAGAAGACTTGGAGAGCTTCAAGGCATAAGATATTTATAAGAATAAGATAATTTAAAAAGTCCGTGGGCATTCATTTGCTCACGGACTTTTTTTATAAACTTTCTTCTTTATTTATCTGATATACTCCCAAAATTTTTGGGGGAATTGGATATTATTAGGGTAAGAATTTCGGGGGAATCGGATACCACATATCTTTCTTTCTCATTTTCATTGAATTAGCACAAATATCAAGTTTTGTACAGCAAAGCACAAGATTAAAAGGAACTTTCTGCAAAAAAATGCAACAAGCATCAACCTCAATCGGAGCAAAAGAAATATACTTTATAAGCAGATTTCTTCGTAACTACTCAGTCCCCATTGAAGCCCCCTATGGACATGAGTAGTTACCTATAATCTTATTGACAGAGAATCACTTCTGGTTGCTGAATAATTATTGACGTTAACGTAACAAAACGCTCTACAATATCACTCTCAGAAGCATAATCTGACACAACCCATTCCGGTGCATTTTCCTCATTATTATGGAATCCATACTTACTATTAAGCACGATATCTTTCAATTTTTCCTGTACGTTTTTACAGATTCTCTGACTTAAACACTTAATCCCCCAATAGTATCCCCCTTCGTCAACAGAAACCTCACATCGGAATTTAGATTTATGATAATCAAAATCAAAACCGAATTCCGTAGAAGATTGACATATAAGGATAAGTTTATCGTCAATAATGCCAACACATTTATTATACCATTCTTTAAAATTTTCCGCATCATATTCCTCTTGATACTGTTCTTGTAAGAACTCTAAACGTTCACAGAGTTTCTGAACATTTTCCAATTCATCTTCAATAACCTGTAGCTTTTCAAAAGTAGATTTATTATCTAATTTGAGTTGTTCCACTATCAATTTATCAAGTTTATTATTCATAATTATTTGTCTTTTTGAGTTTCCAAAATATTCTTCTAAATAGCCAATATAAACGACTATAGAACTTTTTAGCTGCTGTTCTGTATCAAAAGGAATTATCCTATTGACAGAATATAGCCAGTTTAGAATATCAACCTTATAATTTTTGCAGATAAAATTCTTACCTAACATCATTTTAACTTTAGATGATAAAGAATACTCTGACGGATAGGTATATCCATCTTGGTTCAGATATAGTACATAGATTTCCTTTGAAGGATAAATCTTGCTTGCTATATCAACATATCTATCAACCTGTTTCTTTTGTTCCTGTGCTCCATTAACTTTATTCTCTATTATCAAGAAGAAGTTTTTCCCTTTAATAGTTAAATCAATTCTATTTTTATCAGGATATGGTATCGTAATATCATTAGCTGACACATCTTTGTTTAAAAAAAACTTTATAAAATGTTTTTTTACAACATTACTTCCTGTCAATAGAGAATATAATATTCTGCTATGCGCAGTTTCTCTCAATCGCTGATTAAAATGTGCATCAACAAGTGGATTTATGGAAACTGGCAACATCTCAGTATTCTCAATATAACATTGTCGAAATGAACGAGAAAGGGATAGCGTATTCAAAACACTTTCCTGAGTAAGAGACGCAAATGTCTGCACAATTTTAAAAATATTCATATATCTTAATCCTATTGTTTTCTTTTTTTATTGCTACTTCTCGCCATCGAGGGGTCAGCTACATACTTTTGCAGTGGATGATTAATCATCTCGGGAATCCAATAGAAGAGCTTGTTTGCTAATCTCAAAGGTTTCAGATATTTATCCTTTAATGCCTTAGGCGACCGTTGCAAAATAGAAGCTAGTTCCTCATAACTATATGGCTTAAATGCACATAAATCTATTAAGAGTTGGCATACTGTCTCACGAGAAGCTCGGTTACCGATATTATTAACTCTTTCTTGCAATTCATTAGGAAGTTCTCGTACCAACTCTGCACGAGGTTTTAACATACATTCCTCTTCAAAGGTACCAAGGTAAGCTTGGTTCCTTTCATCTTCACCTTGGTATCTTTCGACTAATATACCATGCTGAGGTCGTAACCTTTCGTCCTGAGGTAGTAACCTTTCGTCCTGAGGTCGTAACCTTTCGCCTAATGTACCATGCTGAGGTAGTAACCTTTCGTCCTGAGGTCGTAACCTTTCGCCTAAGGATACCACCTTAGAGGTTCTTATATAGTAAGTGTTACGACCCTGCCCCTTCTTCTCTAGGAATCCAAGATCGCAAAGCTTATGAATCTCCAAGCGTGCACGGGCATGCGTAATCGAAGAATCCAGCTGGCGATACGTAGCATTATCTATCGCACCCACTTCTCTCACGAAGACTAGAGCCAGCTTCTGCTCATTCACCAAGCCAAACTCGGCATATTGAGCCAACCACTCCATATTCTCCTTGCTGAGGAAATGATGGAGCAGAAGTCTTGCCGTAAACTTATTCGCTTCATGGTTCGACTCAAAAGTCGGCGGCATCAAGCCTGCCTCCTTCATCAATCTGCGCATCGCACCAATACCAGTACCCTTAGTCTCAGCAAGATTCGTATCATGGAAAATCTCACTGATTCTTGGATTGCGAAGCATAGAACCTGGTTCTCCCCAATCATCCTGAGGTTTCAGAGAATAGCCTGGATTGTGAATCTCAATACGATTGGAATAGCGGATAATCTGAATCGACTGATTCACTCGATTAGAACGATGAATATACGAATTGACTATCGCCTCACGTAATACCTTATTGGGAAGAATCGCTGGTGTAGATGCCTGCATGGAATCTTTCTTCAGTTCAAAGCCTTTTGGCAGGTCATCCATCACAGCACTACATGCCTTGTTTACCATGAGGATTAATGGTCCGCGCATATCGATAGTTTGCTCAAAGCGATTATCGCCATCAGCTAACCATTGATTGCCAGAAATTCTAATGTAATCAACTCTGAAAGAAGGAACCAAACGACGAAGCGACATTTGTTTTCCAAAAACCAAGAGCCCCGTATAAGTCAAATCATATCCACCTTGCTTATTCTTCTTTATAGCTCCTAATGCCCTCAACAAATCTACATCATTCAGCGTCAGTTCTTCCGCATCAGGATTCACTTCCTTGCGAAGTTTACGATAGAAATTGAGTGCATTCTCATCTATATCATCAAGGTCTGCATCATCTACAATACAACTATCATAGGTATCAGCAGATTGATAGAAAAGATACATATCCTCTTCTGAGCATTTTTCATCAGAAGGACCTATACGACGAAACGCCCCCTCAGGCAAACCACGCTTGGCAAAATACGCAGGCTTCTGACTCTCAGGTAACTCTTCGATTTTGACAACAATAACTGTCTTACCCAAATATTCTTCCACATTAATAATCGGGCGAATACGGACATTGAACATTGAATTGCACATAGCGACAAAATCAGATTGAATCTTGTCAGTATTCTCTATATTCTCAGGCTCATAAATAGGCCTGCCGTCTTCAGCTATTCCGGTACGCTTGGCACCTAAAAGCAGATAGCCACCGCACAGACCTGGCTCGTTGGCAAAAGCACAAACCGTTTCCATCATGCTCTTGCCAACAGTCGATGCCGACTTGGCCTCTATTCTTCTATTTTCATCAAAGCTATTTAGCTCTGCAAATAATTCCTTCGCTGTTCTCATTTTCTTAATTATATTATCGGTAAGGGGAACATCATTTGTCATCCTCTTTGCCTATTCGCCGGTAAAGTTAATCAAAAAATCACAAACTTACAAACAAAAGATGGATTTTTTCGCTTTATTCTTCTCATTTTCAGATATAATTAGTATCTTTGTGGCGTTTTAATTGGAGAATAGAGATATGAGTTTAAAATTAATTGATAGGGAAGAGAAGAAAGGCCTTGCCAAACTATGGGAAAACATAGATATTTGGTGGTATTGCCATATTACAAGCAAATATCGTTCTATTTGCTGTTGGTTTAGAGTGTGCTGTAACAAAAAGCACTGGCAACTCATCAAACAGGCAGCATTCCATACGTACCCATTTGAATATGGACATTTCTACTGGTTACAGAGAACACAAATTGAGGAACAGATTGAATACTACAAGCACGGACATATTGCCACTACGGAAACTTACGAACCAATAGTACGTTGGCTTAAAATCGCTATCAAGCTTCATGACATTATGTTTGACCACGATGTTGATCTTTTCGAATATGAAGGAGAGATGGAGTTTGTGCCAATAGATGATGGAAAGTTCTATAAAATGAAAGACGACAATGTGAAGTACCATTGCTTGGTAAAGGTAAATATGAAAAACCTTGACCGCTATCTGAAATTATCACATAACCAAAAAGCTAAAGATTGGTATATAGAGCATCCTCATGAACTATACCAGTTGAAAGCATGGTACTTATACCATAAGTTACTTGCCTACTATGCACAAACGTGGTGGGACTAAGACCATTCTTTTTTTCGAAGTATAGAACAGTCATACGACCAATGGATATATAGCTATACAACTAAAGGGTGTATAGTCGTACTACCAAAGAATGTTGCCACTAGGCTCTGCAAATCGAGAATAGGGATTTTCCCTTCTACTTTAGGGAATCCTCCTCTTTTTATTTCAAAAGAAAGTAGTACTTTTGCAACCATAAAACAATATAATAACTTATAAAAACAGTTTAGCTTATGAAAAGAAATGAAGTGATGGCGCTCATCGCCACAACCATATTGATGTTTGCCGTATGCCTCTCGGCTTCGGCTAAAGGAAAAAGAAACGTGGAGCGGGGAATGACCAAGCAGGAAGTAATAGCCATTCTTGGAGAACCTAAGCTCACCAGTTTCGACATGTATGGGGACAAATGGGAATATGACAAATATAATTATCTGTTTGGAGATTCCAAGTACATCACGGTCTTCTTCGACAGAAACGGAAAGGTTGTGCAGTACGATACAAGAATCATAGAAGCAAACAGCCAAACATCGAATGTACAGCAGCCACAACACCCTACCCCACCCATCTACGATGGAAGATGTGATCCCGATGGCAGAATGGATTACGGCTATTGTCTCGATGATGCTTCCTTCTCCAAACTATATAATAAGGTGAAGAAGGCAAGCTTTGATGACAACAAGTTCGATCTGATAGAAGTGGCTAGCCTCGGCTGTTACTATTCCTGCGCCCAGGTGGTCCGCATCATGAAGATATTCTCTTTCGACGATGAACAGCTGAAAGCACTCAAAATGATGGCGCCACATATCGTGGATCTTCAGAATACAGGCCTCATCTATCAGCTATTCAGCTTTGACAGCGAAAAGCAAAAGGTGGGAGAAATACTAAGCAGCAGCAGATAATTATCTGCTATCTTAAAAAATGATATCAGCTATGATATAAAGAGACTTTTATGTTAAATTATGCATATTGTTTAGCCGGTTTAACAAAATAGTTGTATTTTTGCAAAATCAATTAAACAATATTGAGTTATGATACAAAAAGAAGTAATCAGAGAAATACTCTTGGAGAACAGAAAAGAAGTAGAATTTCAACAGATCGTTCCAAGAAACTTCCAAATGGAAGATTTTGCCAACTATGTTCTGATTGGCGTCAGACGAGCTGGCAAATCTTTCATGCTCTATCAGCAGATTCAACAAAACCTGAAACGGGGAATCACCTGGGACTCCATGCTCTACATCAATTTTGAGGATGAACGTCTGATGGGGATGACTGCACAAGAACTTAATCTTATCCTTGAAGTTCATGGTATGATGTCAAAAGAACGTCCTATTCTATTTCTTGATGAAATACAAAACATCAACGGTTGGGAAAAATTCGCACGCCGATTGGCAGACAACAAATACAGAGTCTATATTACAGGCAGCAATGCAAAGATGCTTGGCAGTGATGTAGCAACAACTTTAGGAGGACGCTATATCACCAAACACATCATGCCATATAGTTTTCCCGAATTTCTCCAAGCCAATGAAGTGTCTTATGATTCAAATACTCTCGCAACCACCTTTGGAAGAGCTGAAGTACAACGACATTTCACTAATTATTTCCGTTTTGGCGGTTTCCCAGAAGGAGCAAGACTAGCATCAAAAAGAGATTATATCAATAGTGTATATCAAAAGATTTACCTAGGAGACATTGCTTCTCGTAACAAAATTGAAAATCAATTTTCTCTTCGAGTTCTATTCAGAAAATTGGCAGAAAGTGTAAAGCAACCGATTTCTTTTACACGTCTCACAAATATAATAGCATCTACAGGTGCAAAACTAAGCAAACCTACACTCATTAACTATCTTGAGTACTCTAAAGATGCATTCTTGGTTTATCCCATCAAGAATATTGCCGACAATCTCACTCAACGTGAGACCAATCCCAAATACTATTTTGTGGACAACGGCATCATCAGTATACTTGCCATGGATGTTGACACATCATTATTGGAGAATATGGTTGCGATGGAGCTACTTCGAAGATATGGACTGGAAGAGCAAGTGTTCTTTTACAACAAGAACGTGGAAGTAGATTTTTACATACCAGATGCCGCAACAGCCATACAGGTAAGCTACAACCCCAAAAAGTCTGATGAAACTTGGGAAAGAGAATCAACTGCACTTATCAAACTATCAAAAGTACTTGATTGCAAAAGACTTATCATTCTTACATATGAATTAGAAGAAAATATAGAACTAAAAGGATTGAATATCGAAGTAATACCTGTATGGAAATGGTTACTCGATACATAAATTGCAAAATAAATGAATACAAAGATATTATCAAAAGACAAAGACCCGATGGGTGCCGCTATCCTTGATTATCAGAAATCGGGAAGAGCAGGAAGATTACGTGTGCTATCATCTATGTTCGAAGAAGATGAAATGCCGGTGAAACATCTCTTCAGAAATTTGGAGGAGATGCCGTTTTTGGAGCAGAAGGCTCTGAAGCTTGCCAAGGGAAAAGTGCTGGATGTGGGAGCCGGTGCCGGTTGCCATGCACTCGCCTTGCAGAAGGAATGCAGCACAAAAGATGCTTCGGCAAAACAAGAGAAAACTGCTGAAAAACAAGATATTTCTTCGGTAAAGGCCATAGATATTTCTCCCCTGAGTTGTGAGGCTATGAGATTGAGAGGCGTAAAGGATGCTGAATGCATCAATCTTTTCGATGAACATCTGGAAACTGGGTTCGATACCATCCTCCTCCTGATGAACGGAACGGGTATCGCCGGAAAGATAGAACATCTCCCTACCCTCTTCAACCGTCTCAAGGCTTTGCTCAACAAGGGCGGACAGATTCTTATCGATTCCTCCGACCTCAAATATATCTACGAGAATGAAGACGGAAGTTTCGACATCAATCTGAATGGTGCCTACTATGGTGAAGTGGATTATCAGATGATTTACAAAGACATTAAGGGAGACTGTTTCGACTGGCTCTACGTAGATTTTCCATTGCTCAAATCCATCGCCGAAACCTGCGGTCTGCATGGCGAACTCGTGGCAGAAGGCGAACATTACGACTATCTGGCTAGGATTTTCTAAGCATATAAAGATAAAAAGGAGTTAAGATGATGGTCTTAACTCCTTTTTATCTTTTCTTTCTATTTAATCGTCGAAATCGTGACGTCCGAGAAATCATTCATATAATCCAGAATCTCCAGCGTATGGAAACCCCGTTTGGCTTTTATTTCAATGCTCGCCTCCACAAATTCTTCCTTAGAAAATCTTCGTTCTTTCAGTTCGTAAGAATGAACTTCCATGCCTTTCTGCTTGATTTTACTGATGAATTCCTTCACGCTATCCCTTGATGGTGCAGAGAAATTCAGTTCGATGGTAGAGGTTCCCAACTGCGGTATCAGATAATTCAGCACCTCCAATCCCATCAACACCATCGCCGTGGTAAGTATCGCCGCCATATACATGCCCGTACCGCATGCCAGACCTATCGCCGCCGTTACCCACAAGCCAGCTGCCGTGGTCAGGCCTCGAACCACATTTTTCTGAAAGATGATGGTACCGGCACCCAAGAATCCGATGCCCGACACCACCTGTGCCGCCACTCGGGAAGAATCCTTCAGTTCGAATCCGAATCCATATTGAGAAACCACACAGAAAAGCGCACTGCCCAAAGCCACCAGGAAGTGAGTGCGAAAACCCGCCTCCTTGGCACGATACTCTCTCTCTATGCCTATCGCTCCACCCAAAGCCAGGGCGAGAGACAAACGAATGGTAAGGTCTACATAGGTTGCATCCATATTATTCCTTTCTTTTAAAAATCAAAAGATGAAAGAAGCCCATCGTGAGCCTCTTTTTTACTACAATAAATGCAAATATACAACTTTTTTTTGAAAGAAAGGCGAGAATTACAAAAAAATAATGTATCTTTGCAACTGTTAGTGCCAAACTCGGCAATTTACTCAATTTATTCACAAATACACATTATTTAATAATATATATGGCAACAGTTGACGACAAGAAGATCATCTTCTCAATGGTGGGCGTATCTAAGATTATCCCACAAAACCAGAAACAGATTCTGAAGAACATCTACCTATCGTTCTTCTACGGAGCAAAAATCGGTATCATCGGTTTGAACGGTGCCGGTAAATCTACGTTGATGAAAATCATCGCAGGACTTGAGCAACCTACCCAGGGTGAGGTGGTTTGGAGCCCAGGCTACTCTGTGGGCTACTTGCCTCAGGATCCTCCGCTCGACGAGAACAAGACCGTGAAGGAAAACGTGATGGAGGGTGTGCAGAAAATCTATGATGCACTCGCAGAATACGAGGACATCAACAACAAATTCGGTCTCGAAGAATATTACGGAGACCCTGATAAGATGGACAAGCTGATGCAGCGTCAGGCTGAGGTGCAGGATATCATCGATGCTACCGATGCCTGGAATATCGACTCCAAGCTGGAGCGTGCGATGGCTGCCCTCCACTGTCCTCCTGGCGATTGGCCTGTTACCAATCTCTCGGGTGGTGAGCGCCGCCGTGTGGCTCTCTGCCGCCTGCTCCTGCAGAAGCCGGATGTACTCCTGCTCGATGAGCCTACCAACCACCTGGATGCTGAGAGCATCGACTGGCTGGAGCAGCACCTGCAGCAGTATGAGGGTACCGTAATCGCCGTAACACACGACCGCTACTTCCTCGACGACGTGAGCGAGTGGATTCTGGAGTTGGACCGTGGCGAGGGTATTCCATGGAAGGGCAACTACTCTTCTTGGCTCGACCAGAAGACCAAGCGAATGATTCAGGAGGAGAAGACTGCCTCTAAGCGCCGCAAGACATTGGAGCGCGAGTTGGAATGGGTTCGCATGGCACCTAAGGCCCGTCAGGCTAAGGGTAAGGCTCGTCTGAACTCTTACGAGCAGATGCTCAACCAGGAGCAGAAGGAGCGCGAGGAGAAGCTGGAAATCTTCATCCCTAATGGTCCTCGTCTGGGTAACAAGGTGATTGAGGCTCAGCATGTAAAGAAGGCGTTCGGCGAGAAAGTTCTCTTCAACGACCTCAACTTCATGCTTCCTCCTAACGGCATCGTGGGTGTCATCGGTCCTAACGGAGCCGGCAAGACTACCCTCTTCCGCCTCATCATGGGATTGGATCAGGCTGATGGCGGAACATTCGAGGTGGGTGAGACCGTGAAGCTGGCTTATGTTGACCAGCAGCACAAGGACATCGACCCTCAGAAGACTGTTTACGAGGTGATTTCCCAGGGCAACGAGACCTTGCGTCTGGGTGGAAGAGATGTGAATGCACGTGCTTACATCAGCCGCTTCAACTTCTCGGGCACCGACCAGAGCAAGCTCTGCAGTGTTCTCTCGGGTGGTGAGCGTAACCGTCTGCAGTTGGCCTTGGCTTTGAAGCAAGAGGGCAACGTATTGCTTCTCGATGAGCCTACCAACGATATCGACGTGAACACGCTGCGTGCATTGGAGGAAGGTTTGGAAGCATTTGCCGGTTGTGCGGTGGTAATCAGCCACGACCGCTGGTTCCTCGACCGTATCTGTACCCACATTCTTGCCTTCGAGGGCAACGGTGAGGTCTTCTTCTTCGAGGGCAGCTATTCTGAGTATGAAATCAACAAGGCGCGACGCCTGGGCGATACAGAAATCAAGAAGGGTCGCTATCGCAAGTTGATGGAGGAATAAAGCTTCGAAAAAGAATAAAAATGTTAATTTCGAAAAAGAATAAGAATGTTAATTTCGAAAAAGAATTAAGATTTCGAAAAAGAATTAAGATTCGAAAAAGAATTAAAATTTCGAAACGATAAAAACCTAAAAAGCCCAGGGCAATTTGCTCTGGGCTTTTATTTTTCTGATATTTCGCTGATTGATAAAAAGCGGAATTACTTTACTACTACCTTGCGGATAGAACCATCACTCATGCGGATAATGTTGAGACCCTTCTGAGGAGCAGAGATGCGCTTGCCATCAGCAGAGAAACGAGCCACCTCGCGAAGCTCTACGCTGTTCCACTTGTTGACAGCAATGCCAGTAGAAACATTCTTTTCGCAACCTACATTGTCGATGCAGACATAGGTAGATGTATTCAGATAACCATAGCTCTTATCTGTACCATCGAAACTAATGCTAAGAGAAACCACCTTGCCCAAAGAAGAAAGGTCAATCCAAGCCCAGTCTGTGAGGCAAGTCCACTCAGACTCATTCTCCGAACGGTAATCGGCCAGATAATACTCTACTGAAGCTGTAGATTCATCTGCCTTAGTACCTGTAAAGATTACCTTGAACCAAGAACCCTGCTTAAACTTATTGGCAGCTCCATTGCCATTCTTCACGCATTCTACAACCCATGCAGAGTTGGTGATGTTCATACCCTTTACTACTCGTCCTTCAGGAGCATCTGCCACCTTGATTACTTCCATAGGTGTATTAGGAAGAGAATTTCCATACAATACTCCGTAATTGGTAGAACCCTCTGCACCATGACCTACAGCAGAATTCCACTGGTCTTTCTCATAAGATTCAAATGAGGTTGCTGTCATATTGCTGTAAGAGCAACCCATCCAGGAACCATAAGTTGGGTTTACAGAGTTGACAAACTCATAAGAACCACTCTTGAAAGTACCAACCCATTCCGGACCATAAGCACCAGATACTTCCTCTGCATTATCAGCAGGACCAGCCCAATGGCTCTCAGGCTCCAAGGTCAAATCGTCGAAGGTTGCCACAGCAGCATCCTGCGAAGCCTCAGCAGTCACTGCTGCATTGTTATCCTGTGCATTCGCTACAGATGAAACACTCAACAAGGCTGCAACGAAAGCAGCCGACAAAGAATACGAGTAAATCTTTTTCATACTTTACCTTATTTATTATTAATAATTGAAATTTCTGTTTGATTGATGATTCGCCCCGGAAGAGAACTTTACTTGAAGATTATCTTCTTGCCATTTCTGATATAAATTCCCTTCTGCGGAGTAGCCACACGGCGACCCATCAGGTCGTAATAGCTATCATCCTTTGCGGTAAACTTACTGTCGGTCTTAACAACAGAAAGTCCTGTAGAGGTACGAGGGGTGATGATGATAGGATTCTCATCATAACCTTCTACCAGATGAAGATCCTGGAAGCCTGTTACCTCGGTAGAAGTCTCGCCCAGCCAGCCACAATACTGGAAGGTTCCGTTCACCACCTTCACGAAGTTGATTTCCTCCAAATCCACGTGGTTGCCCAGCTCATCCACTGCCCAGTCGATGTCGAAGGTGGAGTAATCATCTGTATTGAGCGAAGCATCCACGTAGCCATACGCATCCTTGGCGTAGCGATAGAGCACCCAACTTTGCGAAGTCTCTGTTCCATAATTCACGGCATTGTTGGGCAATTTACCTCCCTTGAAAGTCAAGGTTTCTCCTTCCTCCCACAAAGGCCAGAAAGACTGCTTGTGGAATGAAATCTTCATGTGATAGCCCGTAGAATCCCTGCGTTCACCGTTCTTATCAGTCCATGAAGCCTCCCACTTGATATAGTTATCAAACGAAGAGAACATCTGCGAATGCTCTCCTTCCTCTGCCACTGGCTTGTGATAGGTGATGGAGAAATCGTGAATCTCATCTGTATAATACTCAGAACCAGCCAGCTCATACCACTTGCAGGTGTTCACATCATTGCCCACACCCACATAAACAATACCAGGCTCAAAAGAACCGCCGATGGTCTCCTTGCCATATTTCGGGTCACCACTGCTATAGAAGCCGTTGCCCTTGATGCGGAGGTCGGAACCTCGCTTGTTCTGCACCGGATGGTCGAACTTCACGGTTACGTATCCTCCGTAAGTACCCAGATGCACAATCTGACCATCATTCAAGGCTTCGGTAGCCTCCTTGCAAACCTCCTCGTGGGTGGTTCCCTCCTCAGCCTGAGGCATGGTGTTGACAAACTGGCCTGGAGCTGGATGCAACTCCACTACTTCCACATTCTGTGTCTGTGCCGAAGCCACTCCCATGGAAAGGCTCAGCAATGTGCTCATTAAAATTCTATTCATATCTTCTTATATTAAAGTTGTTATATTGATTTTTCTCATTTATTTTCGTAAACCGGCAAGGCAAGGATATGCGCCGGATTCACATACGTTTTCTGCGGCGCAAACACCGGCTGTCCCTCGTTGGTGTAGCCATAAAGATAACCCGCTGAGCCATAACTGCCCGCATCCGTGAAATACACGTTCTTGGTATAAGGCGAGATGTAAAGCTCGTATGGCGAAGTTATCTCCTTGATTTTCTGAGTGATGGCGTTGCAGAAGATTCCATCAGCCACTTCCCGGGTCTTGGGATTGATGGTCTTGATATAATACGTATACTCATTGGTGATATAAGAGAACGCAGATCCTATAGTATAAAACAGATTGCCATCAGTAGTATTATAAGTAGCAGGGAAATCGAAGGTTTTCACCTCATCCGTCTTGCAATCCACAATCACGGTCTTAGGCTTCACATTATGATAATCACCGCAGGAATTGATGCAGAGATAATGTCCTGCCTGCGACATTTCGCCATAGAGATTGATGCAGCCCGTATCGATGGTCTTGACGGATTTCATCGTCTCAGCATCCACCACCTGCACGGTGGTTTCATACGCATGATTCTCAGAGAAAGCGTAGCCTCCGGTATTTGCCACATAGAGTTTGCCCTCATAAAGACGCACACCTTCAGGCTCCCAGCCCACCTCGCAAGTGGCAACCACCTGCTTGGTCTTCACATCAATCTTAGCCACATACCCCTTTTCGAAGGTCTGGTTGCCGCATTGGTGGGCGTAGGATGTGATGTAGAGATAGTTGCCGTCAGCGCACATTCGGCGATTGTTGGGCACGTTCTCGGTAGCCCCGCAAGCCGTTCCATCGGGATGAATATACTGGATGATGTTCGACCAGTTCACGGCGATGGCAATAAGCGTATCATTCACCTGGATGATGTCATTGGGCGTATCTCCCAGTTTGCTGCCGTTCACCTGTCGGAACCACTTGTTGGTGAGCACGCCCGCCGTTCCATCATAATAGGAAAGCTGCCCGTTATCCGACTGCCAGTTTCCCTCGTTGCAGATAATGAGGTTTTCGCCAATGATTTCCGGCTTCGGAATCTCCGGTGTAATATCATCTCCTCCATTCTCGTTTGAACAGGCAACAAAGAAGAGCGATAATCCCATCATCGCCAACGTTCCTAATATCTTATTTCCAAATCTTATTCTCATTTTCAGAAAATCTATCAATTAAAACTATTAACTATAAACTCTCAACTATAAACTCTCAACCCTAAGGGTTACGCCAAATCTCCTTCCCGGCATCGGCCAGCGCTGAATCATCTCGTAACGCTCGTCAAAGATGTCCTGGCACTCTGCCTCCACCGTATAGTGGCGCAGGAATCGGTATCCTATCTTCAGGTCGGTGCAGTTGTACGCCGACAAAGGGTCTTCGATAGCATTCTCCGCCGTCCAATATCGCTTATCCACAAACATGTGGGAGATGGAAGCCGTCCACCCCTTATATAATAAGGTATAGACTGCCGTCATCGACCATCTAGGCGAATAGGCGATGAAATCATTGTAGGCATCCTCCTTCGGGTTGGTGCGGTTCCGGTCATCCTGATACGTGCCCGTAAGGAGCAGGGAATGCTGGCGATAATGCGCATTCACGCTCACATCCACACCCATACAGCGGGTATAGCCATAGTTGAGCATCGTCCACTGATACGAACCCTTGAGAGGCAGACAGACGATGCGGTCTTCCACCCGGTTGTAATACCAGTCTGCCTGCACATCCACGAAAGGCTTGCTGAAGGTGATTCCCACATCCACCTGCTTGGTATATTCCGGCTTCAGGTTGCGGTTGCCCACCATCGTATAATAGAGATCGTTGAGAGTTGGTGCCCGGAACACGGTTTTGTAGAACGAGCGGAGGGTCCAGTCGCCCAACGTATAGGAAGCCAGCGCATTCCACGTCATCTTATGCAGAGGTTTTGCCTTGCCCTGGGTATGGTCGGCGAGATGCGTATAGAGTCCGCTTACGCTAGCCTTCAATCCCCCATGCTGATAGAACGCCGAGAGCGAACTTTTGCTGTCCAGGCGATAGACGTAGTGGAAATTCTTCACATCGGTGGTGAGGTCACTCCATCGCAGGTCACTGGAAGCCGAGAAACCGAAATCGTGAATCTGATAGGAAGCCGACAGCGCCGCATACACATCCTGCTGATGATACCTGTTGTTGGCGTGAACCGAGATGTTCTCCGGATAATCCGAACGGTAGTGCAGGAAATCGTTGGCGTATTTTAATATCGCCCTGATGCCTATCGAATGCTGATTTTCCGATGAAGGCTGATGCTTTCCGAAAGGAATCTGCGTGCGATAGGACAGTTGCGAGAAGAAGTTGCGGTCCCATTCCCTGCCCACATCGGTGTAGGTATCCGAGAGTCGGCGCACGATTCCGCCCGGCAATCCCCTTCGGGAATTGAAGTAATACGTGTGCCATTGCAATCCCTTGTAGAAGGCGCAGCTTTCTATGCGGAACATCGTAATGTCGGAGTTGCGGCGGGTTCCCGTGGTGTCCTCGTATTCCGTATGATATTCAAACGGATAGTTGCCCTTGCTATGCGTAAAGGCTGCATCGATGAAGCCCCAATTCCGGTAGCTGTAAGTGGCTGCCAACTTGTGGGTTCCAAACGAGCCCAACTGGTAGGAAGCCTTGAGCTGAGTGCTGTCGGGGCGATGGGTCTTGAGATAAACCGTGGAGGCGGAAGCATATTCCGAAGCCGTCATCAGCATCTCCGTCTTGTTGGCATTGAAGAGCGAAACCGATTCCAGGGTAGAGAGCGAATACTTTCCCAAATCCACCGTACCGTTCTGGGCATTGGTGATGCGCACCCCATCCAGATAAACGCCCACATGCTGAGATCCGAGCGACCGCACGTTCACGGTTTTCTGTCCGCCCAATCCGCCATAGTCCTTGATTTGCACGCCCGCCATATATTTCAGCGCATCTGCCACATTATTGGAAGGCAGGTTCTGCAACTGCTGATAGTTGATGGATTGGTGGGGAGTAACCTCCTGCATCGCCTTCACCACCACCTCGTCCAAGGCCTGCACCGAATCGGTTCGAAAACTCTGCCCATACGATACAGCATTTGCTGCCATGCATCCCCCGACGCACAGCAGTAATTTTCCTATTCTCATTTAATCTCCTTATACCTTAAACCTTAATATAATAAGTAAATATCTGTATGTCTCCATCACGAACCCATCCCACGGGGTTGGATAGAATCATCGGAATCGTATTCTTTTTATATCCCAGAGATATTCTTTGGGAATTTCTTTCCGATGGCAACGGCAGGTCTTCTGACTTGCGTCCTCCCAGCATCTCACTCTATGTAAACATAAAAAGATGCAAAACTCATGGCAAGCGGTCTTCCCGAAAAAATGTCAGTGACCATGTTGCTTGCCGCAATAAGACGCTTACAGCAGCGGGACTGTCCGGGCTTCTCACCCGATTCCCTTTTAATCACTACGCACCAGTCCTGCCTAGGGCGGCAGAAGGTGGCAGCGAACCAATTGCGAGTGCAAAGGTACTATAAAAAAATGAATAAAAAGATAATTTTATCAGCTTTTTTATTGCATCAGCGATAAATTTATCTTTTTATTCAGAGTTCAGTTTATTCTTTTACGATTTTCAGAAGTTCTGCGAAATCATCTATAATCCATTCGGCAGAAGCGAGCTGCTGGCGGGTTCCGTTTCCATAAGTCACGGCACAGGCCTTGCAGCCGGCATGATGCGCCATATCCACATCAAAGTTCATATCGCCCACCACGATGGTTTCATCAATAGTTCCTTTCATTTCTCCCAAAGCCTTGAAAACCATATCGGGAGCCGGTTTTACATGCTCCACATCATCGCCTGCCACGATAGAAGAGAAAATATCTTCCAGCTGCATCTGCTTCACGTATCCATCCAGCGAGCAATGGTTTCTGCTGCTGGCCATTCCCAGAACATAGCCCTGACGGTGCAACGCTCTCAGGGTTTCTATCACATGAGGGAAGGGCTGCACGATCATCGCCTTCTTGTTCTCCAGGAAGATTTCGCGATAGGTTGCCGCACACGCCATTCCCTCCTCAGCATCCATTCCGAAGAGCGAGACGAAAGCCTCATCCAGTCGTAAACCGATGGTCTTAGCACAAGCCTCATCCGATTTCACCTCCAGTTTTCTTGCACGCATCGTATCCTGCAAGGTCTTCACGATAAGACTCTGTGAATCGCCGATAGTTCCATCAAAATCAAAAATTATATACTTCATTATTCTTATATTACATTATCTTAATTTTAATCTTTTCGTTTCTTTTTACCTTATCCTTAACTATTACCTGATTTGATAATTGTGCACAAAGGTACGTATTATAAGTGAAACTACAAAGCAAATTGCTCATGAATCGCCTTGATGATATTGTTACGGGCCACATCCGGCTTCATCGCTTCTTCTAAAGGCATGTTATCAGGAGTAACCTGAATAACCCTATCGAATCCTGCATCCAACATCGCCTGCCTGTCGCTCACACCACCCGACACGAGCCATACTTTCAAGCACTTACGCTTCAATGCATGCTCAAGAATTCGCTGCGGCAGCTTCCCCATCAAGGTCTGACGGTCGCTATGTCCCTCGCCCGTAATCACGAGATCAGCATCCTGAATCATATCATCAAAACCAATCTCATCCAAGAGAAGTTCAGCCCCAGGACGAGCCTCTGCATTGAAATATTGCAGGAAAGCATAGCCCAAGCCTCCGGCCGCACCTGCTCCGCGAACCTCACTCCTATCATATCCGAAATGCTTGGCGCTTACCTCGGCAAACTTCCTCGCCCTATCATCCAGCATCTGCACCATCTTAGCATCAGCTCCCTTCTGAGGCGCAAAGACATAAGCCGCCCCGTTTTCGCCACAGAGCGGATTGGTAACATCCGAAGCCAGCACAAAGCTGCATTCCCGGCGGATTTTCTTCCAGTCGTCGCCCATCGCCTTGAGCATTCCGATACCGCAATCGGATGTGGCGCTACCGCCCAAGCCCACGATGAAACGGCGCACGCCACGGCGATAAGCATTCATAATCATCTCGCCCACACCCCAGGAAGTAGCCTTCATCGGGTTACGCTGTTCAGGCTCAATCAGAGCCAGTCCTGCGGTCTGCGCAATCTCGATAATCGCCGTATCATCCACGATTCCGTATTCAGCCTCAATCCATCGCATCAGCGCATCATGGGCATGAATCCTCACTCGCTCTCCCTTCATCGCCGAGAGAAAAGCATCGAGCATTCCCTCTCCTCCATCACTCATTTCCAGGGTAATGATTTCGGGAGAAGCCTCATCAGCATTCCATTCCTTCACTCCCGAAGCAATCGCCTCATTCACCTCACTGCTCGAAAGGCAACCCTTATAAGAATCGCAAGCAATTATTATTTTTTTCATGCTTAATCATCAATTATCAAACAACCCCAATTCTCCTTTTAACCTCATCACTTCCTTGTCAAAATCCGACAAGAACTCACGGTCTTGAATCACCCTGAACTTATCATATTCCTCATAAGCTTTCAACCGAGCTTCAAGAGCCGAAACCTTTCCCTTATCTATCAAAATTGGATAAGATGATAATTCAAGAAAACCATCCAAGAACTTGACCCATTGTTCCATAGTCGTTGGAATATGGCGTTTGGCACGATTGGCAGCTAAGTCGATATAAGCAGAAACAATACCATTCAATTCCTTCATCTGTTCTATATGCAAATAATTCTTTGCTATTGTCACATCCGATTTCAACACCTTACCATCAGGAGCTTGAGCCCAAGAAGTTAATCCCATGTGTTTCTTGGTTGCATCGGCAGAAGAATAAACGATTTCTGCTGCCGTCTTACCCGTAATTGCCCAATGCAACTTATTCTGTACCTTGGCATAAAACTCCTGCGTTGTAGTAGCATTCTTCTGATAATCGCAAGCCGTGGCATAAATATCTGTTATTTTTTGATAAGCCATACGCTCGGATGCTCGAATCTCCTGAATACGTTCCAGCAACTGATCAAACTTCACCTGAACCTGCTTTCCACCTTGCTTAAAACGCTCATCATCTAACACGTAACCGTTTCGGATAAATTCGCTCAAGGTATTGGTTGCCCATTGACGAAAACGAGTTGCCTTGTAACTGTTCACACGATAGCCCACCGCAATAATCATATCCAGATTATATACATTCATTTCGTATTTCTTCCCATCATCCGCAGTTATCCGAGATTTTTGGATAACTGAATATTTATTGAGTTCTCCGCTGTTCAAGATTTCATTGATGTGATAGCTCACTGTTCGCACATCTACTTGAAAGATTTCTGCAATTCTCTTCTGTGTCGTCCAAACCGTATCTCCATCAAAGACTAATTCCACTCTCAGTTTTCCTTCCGAATCAGAGAAGAACACAATATCCGTATTGCTATAAGTATCAGCATTTTGTAATGAAGAAGATAAATTCTGCTTACCAGAAAAATACTCTAATGCAGGCAATGCATTCTCTTTCTTGGAACTGAGCGACATAGAAATAAGAAGGCAAGCATAACGGGAAAGATGGTAGGACTTCAGCTTTCTCTTTGCCTCACTACCAATAGTAACCATTTCGTTGACTTCAACGAAATGGTCTTCTACACTCTTATTGTTTTGTACACATAAGACCTTAGCCTTATCTATAATTTTGCTAAAATTACGATAATCTGCATAACCAATAACAGATGCCAATTCCCTAGCCGACCAAAATTCTTGTCCAGCCTCATCCATCTGTCTGATACTATCAAATATCTTATTCATATCCTATTTATTTTATCATTCCCTAAAGCATCACTAATGAGGAGTGACGCTTTCCCGCCCGCAAAATTAGCCATTATTCCTGAAACCACAAACCTTTTTTGGAAAAACTTTCAAAAACAAAATAGTACTTTTACAAAATTCTAGCAAATCATTTTATACCCTATTCCCCTCACATTGATGATTCTGATATTTTCATCGGCAGATAACTTGTGGCGGAGCTTGGTGATAAAAACATGGAGACTGCGGGAATTGAAGAAGCTGTCATCGCCCCAGAGTTGCAGGAGAATATCCTTGCTCTCTACCACATTGTTCTTGCTCTCCACAAGCATGCGAAGGATTTCGGATTCACGATGTGACAGTTCTGTATCCTTACCTTCCAACTGCAGAATCTGACTGGTAACATTCAGGCGATAACGACCGATGGAGAGCCACTGATCAGCAGAATCCGGATTATCAGGAGAAACATTCCCCCCTTCCTGTTCTTCAGAAGAAATATTTTCTACTGAAGCCCGATGACAAAGCGACTTGATACGGACGATGAGCTCCAGAATGGCAAACGGCTTCTTCAGATAATCATTGCCACCCAATTCAAATCCCTCTACCACATCATTCACCGCCGAACGAGCCGTGAGGAAAAGCACAGGAGTACGGGAATCCGTCTTGCGGATACGGCGCACCATCTCGAAACCATCCATTTTGGGCATCATCACATCCGCAACCAGCACATCAGGCTTCTGTTCATCGAACATACGAAGCCCCTCTTCGCCATCATGCGCCGTGCGCATCTCGAAGCCCTGCGCCTCCAAGGTGTCGCTCAGAATCATCGCCAAGGATGTTTCGTCTTCTACCAGTAATACTTTTATCTTATTCATTGTTTCTTTTTTACTTTTTTACCCTTTTACCTTTTTACCTTTAAGAAAATGCAGGGTAAAGCAGCTTCCTTTTCCCGGCTCGCTTTCTACGGAAACAGAACCGCCCATTTTCTCCATCAGGCTCTTGACATAGAAAAGCCCGAGACCATAGCCCTTAACCGTATATTTATTGCCATCCGTCACCCGATAGAACTTGTCGAAAATATAAGGCAATTTATCGTGGGCAATACCGATTCCATTATCTGATACGGAAACCAGCACTTCATCCTCGGCTTTTTGGAAAGCCTTGATTTCTATCTTCACGCTATCTTCAGAATACTTGATAGCATTGTCTATGAGATTGCTCACGATGTTTGAGAAATGCATCCGGTCGGCATGAACCATCAGATTTTCCGGTTCTACAGACAACGAAACATTCACTTTTTTATCCGTTCTTACTTCTGATTTCACTTTCAGCTGATGCTGGGAGATTAATGGTTCAATCACCTCCTTCATTGGAACTTCCACGATATTGAGAAGCATCGATTTCCGTCGTTCCATACTCATCGACAGAATCTGTTCCACCAATCCGCTGAGCGTCTGCAACTGCTCCTGGGCGATGGTGAGATACTTGCGCGCCTTATCAGGATGCTGGAGCATTCCGTAGTTCAGCAGGGAGTCGGTGGCAGCATAGGCTACGGCTATCGGAGTCTTCAATTCGTGCGTGATATTATTGGTGAAATCACTCTTCATCTCATCAAGCGTCTTCTGCTTGAGCATCGTATGAATCAAGAACCAGAAGACGAAAGCCAGGATGAGGATGATGAAGAGCGATGTGGCAAGGATGCCTGCCATCTGGCTGAGCACAGTCATCGTAAGCGGCTCTAGGGTAAGGACATATTTCTCCTCATTCGCCTCCCCCTCATTACAAACCACATATTGGTATTGCTTGGCATTGGCGGAAGGCACATACCCCTTCGTCGTCACTTTCGCCAAAACCTTCTTTCCTGCAAAAAGCTGAATCTTATGCGGAAGCGGATGAGCATTATCGCCCACCAACAAACTGTCTGAAAGCATCTTGACAACCCATGCACTGTCATAGTCATTGATGTCTGGTTTGGCGATTTCATTCAATTTACCAAACAGTGCCTGTTGCACCATAGTTGCCAGCTTTCCCGACATCATCATCATCAATTCCTGGTCCTTGTCATCTTCACTACGCTTCTCTTGCTTGGTAAAAGTTGTTTGAACAGACTGAACAACCTTTCCTCCACAAACCTTTTTCACCTTTACCTTTTGATCTATATCATCGTCTTCATCCATAGAAAAAGCAACAGAACCCGTCAGTTGTCTATGAGGCCCTTTATCATCATTGCGCAATCGTTCGATTCGCTTCTTCATCTCCATGAAGTGAGCGTACTCCATTCCACCCTTGATTTTCGCTTCAACCTCCTTTTTCTGAGACTGATAAAGCCCCACGAGCCAATAGGTCTGATATGCGAAGATGCAGACCAGAGCCGTGATGACGAGCGTAACTATGTATTTAAGATGTAACTTCATTCTTTCCTTTATTAAAGATTTTTCCAGATGAATTAAATACTCATTTTCTGAAAATCGGATAAACCTCCGTGGTATTCTTCCATCCCCATTTACCATTCTTTTGTGGCGCAAACTCTCGTCCCATCTTGGCTCCTATCCCCCAATGTTGATTGAACATCACTTCCATGAAGCCACCATAGCTGCTCTTGGGATTGAAAGGAGACATGATGACGCTTCGAGGGTCAGAGGTTTTCGTTGGAACATATTGTCCATAGAATCCCACTGTGAGCCAGTCGTTTACCTGATAAGCCATTCGTCCACCAAAAGAAGCTTTGGTGAGATTGCCAAATCCATATACTCCCGTGTTTATCTTTTCTATCCCGACATAAGGAGAAAAAACAAAACGCCCGAAATTTTGTTGATAAACAACCCCTGCTGTCTGCCTATTCATCAGTCCTGGGACTTCAATACCCGAAGAATATACCGCCATCGTACCCAAATTCGGGGAAGGAAGAGAAATATGAGGTATTGCATTCGGCGCAATCTCCAAAGGTTTTCCTTCTTCCGACATCCAAGGTGCATTCGATTCAGAGTAATAAGATTTGCCTTGAAGTACAGGAAATCCACCGAGCGAAGGACGAGAATATTCCAACGACATACCTTCCTTAAACGACATACCTTCCTTAGGTAAAGATGCCTTCGGAATGGAATCCAAAGAAACACTCTTCACTTCCTGTGCTTGCATTACCAATGTACAAAAGCAAGCCATAACTGTCAATATGAATATTCGTCGTTTCTCTTTCATGCTTGCAAAAGTAATAAAAAAGAAGATAAGTAAGATACTTTTCAGGGAATTATTTCTGATTTGATAAGACTAAATAACACTTCTGATAAGACTTGATAATCAAAATTCCTTGCTGACACGAGATTTTTACAATACTTTTGCAACCGAAATCGGGAGTTTTTTCCGAAAGAACGATAAAAAGATAAGAAGAATATGAAAAGATTGGTTATATTAAGCGCTTGCCTGGCCATCAGTCTTGCCGGCTGGGCACAAGGAAACAGAAATGATTCCCTGAGAATGGACAGCATCATCCATTCCCTCCCCGATGTGATGGTAAAAGGCAACCGACCTATCGTAAAGGTAAAAGGAGCAGCATTGACCTATGACCTGCCTCAACTCATCAAAAACCATCCGGTGGATAATGCCTATGAAGCCATCAAGCAACTGCCTGGCGTGAGCGAACAAGATGAAGCCTTGACCCTCAACGCCCAATCCGTAACCGTGATGATAGACGGCAAGGCTACCACCATGACGAGCGAGCAGCTCTATTCGCTTCTGAAAACAATTCCTACCAGCCGCATCGCCAACGCTGAAGTTGTCTATTCAGCCCCAGCCCGCTATCAGGTAAAGGGACAAGTCATCAACCTCCTGCTGAAGCACAACACAGGCTTTCACTCCCTGCAAGGCGAGTTCTTCGGCGGCTACACCCACCAGAACCGCAACAGTTACACAGAGCGCGCTTCCCTGCTCTTCACCAACAAGAAATGGGAAATAGACATGCTCTATTCCTTCGGTCATGGCAAGAGATATTATTACTATGAAAATGAGTTTGCCCACACCTTGACTGATGGCACTTCCTATGCCTTCTCTACACATAGCGACAATACCAAACGCCATCTTAACCACAACATCCGACTGGGAATCAACTATCATCTGGCAAAGGATCATCAACTCAGCTTTGCCTACACCACACAACTCAATAACACGAGAGGAACTTCAGAGGATGATGGCGATTTCACATCCCTTCTCAGAATCCATGCCAAGAGTCAGTTTCACAATTTCCGCCTGGATTACTCTACCCCATTCGGCTTCTCGGCAGGAGCAGAATACACCTATTATAATTCTCCGGATGAACAATGGCTGAAAAGCAGTCTCACCTATGAGATTTACGACATCACAAGCCAGCAACGAATCGACAAATGGCACGTTTACCTCAAGCAGGAGCACGACTTAGGAAAAGACTGGGGCTTGAACTACGGCATCAATTACACCACATCAAGAGACAAGAGTTCGCAGGAAAACAACAACAAGTCTTCTGATGGCAACACCATTCAAACCGAAGATCAAATGTGTTTCTACATCGGAGCCAGCAAGTCGTTCGGCCAAAAACTCACGATGGAAGCATCGCTCATGGAAGAATATTACCACACCCCAATCTGGGATGAGTGGAACCTCTTTCCTACACTCTCCATCACCTATCTTCCAAAAGCTGGACACATCATCCAATTCGACTTGAATTGCGACAGAGACTACCCTACCTATTGGTCGGTGAAGAACTTCACCACCTATAATGCGGGCGGATATGGAAAGATTGTTGGAAACCCGACATTGAAGCCATCACGAGACCTCAGCCTCTCGCTTACCTATATTCTGCACAGCAGATACGTGGCAAGTCTCTTCTTCAACAACTCGAAAGATGAATTTCGTCAGCTTCCTTACCAGAGCGACAAGAAGAAGGAGATGGAATACAAGCATGTCAACTTCGACCATGTAAACCAGGTAGGCTTGATGCTCACAGCTCCAATCAACATAGGCAACTGGTGGCAGAATCGCCTTACCTTCACTGGCGTATATCAGAACGACAAGAATTCCCACTTCTATGATCTTCCATTCGACCGCAGCAAATGGTTCTGTCAAGCCCAATGGAACGGCACTTTTCTCTTTGGCAAGCATGTGCTTCTCAACCTCGATGCTTCCGTCCATACCGACGCCATCCAGGGAATCATCGACATCCCAGCCTCAGGCTACCTCAACGCTGCCCTCACCTGGAAGCCTCTCAAGGATGACAAGTTCCAGCTGAAAGCCTACTGCAACGACATCTTCGAAACAGGCGACAACCATCTGCACGATACCTATCGAGGTCAGCACGTCATCAACAAAATGTACTTTGGCAGAATTATCGGTCTCTCCCTCACCTATCGTTTCGGCGGCTACAAGGCCAAGCAGCATGAAGAAGTAGATACTTCCAGATTCGGGAAATAAAAACGAGAAAAGCTCACCAAGACCCTCAAAGTCCTGGCGAGCTTTTCTGTTAGTTAATGAGAATTGTTTCCAAGAATTCATTTGGAGTCTGCACATTATCAGCAAATCCCTTGAAATCTTTTACGTTTCTAGTAATAATCACATCCACCTGATGAAGCAAGGCTGATTCGTATTGGACACTATCCTCAAAATCCTTTCTCTCTTCTTCCAAACATTTCTTTATCACACCTTTATTCACATCAGTTATCTCGCATATTGATGCAAGCCCTCGCATAGTATGATACAATTCAGAAGAAGGATAAGATTTTCTGAGTAAGAAGAATGCATTGACAAAAGAGGTTGCCGACACATATAACTGTATTTTGCCTTTATACGCTAAATCAAAGATGATTGCTGCAGGATAATAAAACTCACCTCGCTTATCATAAAAATCAATGATAATATTAGTATCTAGAAAAACTTTCATCTGTACTTTTCCTCCATTGCAGAATACAAAGTTTCATCTATATCATCAGATACGTTCTTCCGATTTTTCAAAGTCATTTCCACAATTTCAGGAGAAAGTGGATAATTAGCCCATTTGCTTGAAGTTTTTTCTCCTTCAAGTAGCTTAGTCTTTGCATCAGCAGATTCCAACAAACGTTCAGCAAGCCAACGTTCATTGCTCGCAGTCATAGACAAAGACTGCAAAAAACTCCATAATTTATTTATTGCTAATGTTGTCATACGATTTATCTTTTAAAACACTGCAAAAATACACAGAATTATCATAACTTCCAAACTTTTTGGGGAGTTTTTTCATAACCAAAAGAAAAAACTCCCCAAAAGCATTTTATTTCACTTTCACTTCTATCACATTCTTCGCAGCCTCAGCACTCGAACCACCTACGAAGATCTGATATTTGCCGGGAACCACACGCATGGTATTGGTCTGGGAATCCCAACCCTCGAAACTCTGGCGAGGCAGACTGATGGTTACCTGCTGCTTCTCGCCCGCCTTCAAAGTAATGCGCTTGAAGGCTTTCAGGGTCTTGATAGGTCCCTCAGCATCATCCATTCTACGGATGTAAACCTGCGCCACTTCCGTTCCTTCCCTATTACCTTTATTAGATAAAGAGAAGCTCAAGGAATAAGCCGAAGAATTCTTCATTTTTCGTTCTTCATTCTTCACTTTCTTCAATACCGGCTTTCCATATTCATACGATGTATAGCTCAATCCATGACCGAATGGGAAGAGAGCCTCACCCTTGAAATAACGGTAGGTACGATTCTTCATCGTATAATCAAGGAAATCAGGAAGATCATTCACGCTCTTATAGAAGGTTACCGGAAGCTTGCCCGATGGATTCACCTCGCCAAATAGTACCTTTGCCACAGCTTCGCCACCCCGTTCGCCCGGATACCAAGCCTG
Source organism: uncultured Prevotella sp. (assembly GCA_900555035.1). Taxonomy (GTDB): domain Bacteria; phylum Bacteroidota; class Bacteroidia; order Bacteroidales; family Bacteroidaceae; genus Prevotella. The sequence continues at coordinate 28,032 of USJX01000003.1, read as the reverse complement.
AAGAATAGACTCCGCATTTTCGGTTTCAGGAACCATGGCAATGGCACTGCCCGAACAGTTGACGAACACCACTCGCTTGCCAGCCCGATGCAACATCTCCATCACCTTGCGCTGAGCCTGAGGCAATTCAATATCAGTTCTGTCGCCACCCTTGAAACCCGGTTCAGAAACCTTCATCTCCTCACCCTCAAGACTAGGAGAGATTCCGCCTACGAATACCACCACGTCAGCATCGCCAACCTCAGCCAGAAGCTGAGACTCGGTTGGCGTATAGTTCTTCACAATGTCAAACTGCATCACCGCCATATCGGTCTTCTGGAAATAATCCACCTGTATCTTCACCGGCTTTCCCGTCTTCACGGAAATTGGCTTGTAGAGCATCTGAACACGAGCACGTCCCTTCCATACATTCGCCACCGTATCGCCATCAATGATGAGTCGGTAGCCATCATCGCATCCCATTTTGATATTCAAGGTTTCATCCTTTTCCGGAGTGAATACGCCCTCGTATCTGGCAGAGAAATCCGTAAGATTCACGCCCGGTGCAAAGACGGTATTTCCGCCATTGCTCTGGTTGATTGGCGAAGTCATCACGGCAGTAGCCACAGGCTCGCCCTTCATCTCGGCATTGTTCCAATAAGTAGCCTTCATCCCCTTGCTTCCATCGGCAGAAGTCAGGAGATTGAACCGGCTTTCTGAAACTTCATTTCTTGTCAACGTGCAGGCAGGAATATACTTGGCATCCTTTACATATTTTCTGATACCCTGCAGGATGGTAGTGGTAGAAGTAGGATAACCCGAATAGTTGCCCCACTGCATGATGGAATCGTTGGCGTTCGGCCCCATCACCACCAACTTCATTCCTGATGATTTCAGCGGCAGAAGATTGTTCCGGTTCTGAAGAAGCACGATTCCCTCTTCTGCCATCTTCTCTGCCAAATCCTTATGCGCCTTGCTGGCGATGACGGAAGATGGAATCTGAGTCCAAGGCACGTTCTCGTCCTGATCGAAATCTCCCAGGCGGAAACGGGCTATCAGCAGGCGCTTCAAGCTCTCGTTCACCTTTTCCTCGCTGATCAGTCCTGTCTTCACCGCCTCAGGAAGCGAACGGTAAACGCTTCCGCATTCCACGTCGGTTCCGGCACCAATTGCCTGCGTTGTAGCCTCAGCCGGAGTCTTCGCCGTACCATGTCGGCCAGGCACATAAAAGTCGTTGATGGCTCCACAATCAGAAGTAATCAATCCCTTGAATCCCCATTCATCACGAAGAATCTGTCGTTCATACCTGGCATTGCTGCAACAAGGTGCTCCGTCAATCCGCTGATAGGCGCACATCACCTCTGCCACATTTGCATCCTGCACCAGTGATTTGAAGGCAGGCAGATAAGTCTCCCACAAATCACGCTCAGGCAAATCCTCTACATTGAAACTGTGCCGGTTCCATTCCGGACCACTATGAACGGCAAAATGCTTGGCACAGGCAAGGAGCTTGACATATTGAGAAGATTGAAGAGTTTGAGGAGATTGGAGAGACTGAGAAGACTGGGAAGCAGAAGCCAGAACTCCCGGAGCCGACATCGGTTTGCCATCAAAGGTCTGTCCCTGCAAACCATTCACCACGGCAAGTCCCATCTTCGTGGTCAGATAAGGATCTTCTCCATAAGTTTCCTGTCCACGTCCCCATCGTGGGTCGCGGAAGATATTGATATTCGGAGTCCAGAAACTCAGACTCTGGTAGCGCTTGATGTTGCCGCTCTTCTTCGCCTCCTGCGCCTTGGCTCTTGCCTCATCGCTCACGGCAGTAAACACCTTATATAATAAGGTATCGTCCCACGAAGCCGCCATGTGCATCGTGATAGGAAAAACGGTAACAAATCCGTTTCTTCCCACTCCATGCAGCGCCTCGTTCCACCATTGAAACTGCGGAATGCCCAATCGGGCGATAGCCGGAGAAGTATCCATCATCAACTTCGTCTTCTCCTCCAGGGTAAGACGGGAAAGCAAATCGTTGGCTCTAGCCTCAGCAGAAAGGTTCGGATTCTGATAAGGAAGGAGCTGCTGGGCGCTGGCAGAAAGCGACATCGCCATCAGCATCACCATAGAAAGTAGTTGTTTCTTCATTGATCTTTTATAATTTATTCGATTCATGCATTGATTTTTAAGTTGGTGACAAAGTTACACATTTTTTTGGAGATTACCGCATTATCTGGCAGAAAAGTTTAAAATATTTAGCTTTTCATGCCAATATTGTCATCAATCCGCTGCTGGCACGCAAGTTGCTCAGCATGAGAGTGAAAGCTGAAGCCAAAAGATGAAGGAGTTCGAAAGAACAACGGAGTTTCTAGGCGAAGGCAATCAAAAAAGTAACAGATAAAGAACATTAATAAATAACAAACAGAAATCCCGACGGGGCCGCAAGGAACCGGGAGGACGAGTAAAATAAAATTGGAGGTTTTAATTATGTTGTTAGCACGTAGAAATAATAATTCAGATTGGTTGAGTAACATCTTTGATGATGTATTCTTTGATACAGACGCAACACCACGTATGAATGCTACAGCCCCTGCCACTAACATCAAGGAAAGTGACAAGGATTACACCATGGAGGTTGCAGCCCCTGGCTTGAAGAAGGAATGGGTTCGCGTAAACATCGACAATGATGGTAATCTGAACATCGCCATCGAGAACAAGATGGAGCACAAGAACGAAGACAAGCACGAGCACTATCTGCGCCGTGAGTTCTCTTACAGCAATTACCAGCAGACCTACACACTCCCTGAGGATGCCGACCGCGAGAAGATTTCAGCTAAGGTAGCTGATGGTGTTCTTGAGGTTCAGATTCCAAAGCTTACTCCTAAGGAGGAGACTAAGGCTACCAAGAATATCGAAGTCAAATAATCATCTCCCATAAATGATTGAGGCAGATTCCAAGGCAATTTGGAATCTGTCTTTTTTTGTGTCTATACCCATGATTTCTTTCCTGATTCTTGCTCCTTTAATAAATAATGTGTATTTTTGCATCCTGAAACAAAATAGCAAGTAAGCAAATAGGCTACAAGATAAATGGAAGAGCGAAAAATCATACACATCGACATGGATGCCTTCTATGCGGCAGTAGAGCAGAGAGACAATCCGGAGCTTCGAGGCAAACCGATAGCGGTGGGCTTCGACGGTCCCCGTGGTGTGGTTTCCACTGCCAGTTATGAGGCCCGCAAATGGGGCGTTCATTCGGCGCAATCCATCGCCCAAGCCAAGAAGCGCTGTCCGGAACTCATCATCGTGCCTTGCCGACACGAACATTACGCTGAAATTTCCCAACAGATTCACCGCATCTTTCAGGAATACACCGACCTCATCGAACCCATTTCCATCGACGAAGCCTTCCTCGATGTTACCCAAAACAAGAAGGGGATTGAGCTGGCGGTGGATGTGGCCAAGGAAATCAAGACAAGAATCAAGGAAGCCACAGGACTTACCGCCTCGGCAGGCATCAGCTATTGCAAGTTCCTGGCCAAGGTGGCTTCGGATTACCGCAAACCCGACGGCATCTGCACCATCCATCCCGACAAGGCGCTCGACTTCATAGCCCAACTCCCCGTGGAGGATTTCTGGGGCGTGGGCCAAAAGACCCTAAAAAAGATGCATTTCATGGGCATCTTCAATGGTGCTGACCTGCGAAAGGTTTCGGAAAAACATCTTGTAGAGGTTTTCGGAAAGGCCGGTCACATCTTCTATGATTTCGCAAGAGGGATAGACAACAGGCCCGTCATCACATACCGAGAACGGAAATCCGTGGGCTGCGAACAGACTTTTCTGGAAGACATCTCTGCCAAATCGGCAGTAGTCATCGAACTTTACCATACGGTTATGGAACTTCTGGAGCGTATCGAGAAGAGCGGTTTCGAGGGTCGCACCCTGACACTGAAAGTGAAGTATTCCGATTTCACCCAGATAACCCGTAGCATCTCGCAAGAGAAGATTCTAAAGAAAAAAGCAGACATCCTTCCGCTAGCCAAGCAATTGCTGCAACTGGTGGATTACTCCTCCGCCCACCCCATCCGCCTGCTGGGCTTATCAGTGAGCAACGCAGCTGCATCTTCAGCAGCATCAGTAGAAGGAGCAGAAGAAGGAGCAGAAGATGTAGTAGGATCTGTAGGATTCAAGAAGGAGAACAGAATGAATTCTTCCAGAAAACCCGAATACAGGGAATTGGAACTGGAATTCGAGGAATGGGAATCGTGAGAATGGAAGCGGTAAACGGAAAGCGTGCATGTTCTGTTTGATTGATGGTGTAAAGATACGAAAAAGATTCCAGATAACAACATCAATCAGAGATGAGCACACTTAAAAAAGTAAGAAATAAGAATAGAATAAAATAAAATAAAATAAAATGAAGAAAACAATTCCAGTAATAGGCATGGCTTGCAGCGTATGCTCTGCCAATGTAGAAAAGAAGCTGCAGTCGCTAGAAGGCATCAACTCCGCCTCGGTTTCCCTGGCGAGCCGAACTGCCCTGGTAGACTATAATCCCGACATTATTTCTCTGGAAGATATGAAACGGGAAATCAGCAACGCCGGCTACGACCTCGTTATCGAAAACGACAGAAGCGTGGAGGAAATCAACCGCCGTGAGTTCACTCTCCTGCGCCGCCGAACCCTCGCTTCCTGGCTCTTCGCCATCCTGACGATGTGTTTCTCCATGGGCTGGATTTCCCTGGGCATGGAGCAGAATATGATTTCAGATGGCGTTGCTTCGGCTCATCATTCGAGTTCCTTCGCCAACCAGATTTGTCTGCTCCTGGCACTCGCTAACCTGCTCTACTGCGGCAAACAGTTTTATGTTTCCGCCTGGAAGCAGCTCCTGCATCATACGGCAAACATGGATTCGCTCGTAGCACTCAGCACCCTTATCGCCTTCCTCTTCAGCACCTTCAACACCTTCTTCGGCGAAATAGTATGGGGAGCGAGAGGCATAGAATGGCACACTTATTTCGATGCTTCCGTGATGATCATCACCTTCGTGCTGACTGGCAGATGCCTGGAAGAAAAGGCGAAAGACAGTACGGCGAGCAGCATCCGACAACTGATGGGAATGCAGCCGAAAACCGCCCGACTGGTGACTTACGAGAAGATAGAAGGCACCAACGACTACAAGATGGAGGAAGTTCCGATTTCCACCATTCAGATAGGCGACATGATAGAAGTAAGAGCCGGCGAAAAGATTCCGGTGGATGGCGTGGTTACCCAGGCAGAGAGTTTCATGACTCCCGATGCTGCCTATGTAGATGAAGCGATGATCAGCGGCGAACCGACTCCGGCGATGAAAAAGGCAGGCGACAACGTGCTGGCCGGTACCATTCCGAGTCAGGGAAAGCTCCGCATGAGAGCCAAGCAGATTGGCGAGAACACCGCCCTGGCGCACATCATCCGCATGGTTCAGGAGGCACAGGGCAGTAAGGCGCCCGTGCAGCGCATCGTGGACAAAGCGGCTCTGATCTTCGTTCCAGCCGTGGCAGCCATCGCCCTCATCACCTTTATAATATGGTGGCTGATAGGCGGCAACGCAGCACTTCCGCAGGCCATCCTTTCAGCCGTAGCCGTATTGGTCATCGCCTGTCCTTGCGCCATGGGCTTAGCTACTCCTACCGCCCTGATGGTGGGCATCGGCAAGGCGGCACAGAAGCAGATTCTCATCAAGGATGCGTCGGCGCTGGAGAATCTCCACAAGACCAACGCCCTCGTCATCGACAAGACCGGCACCCTCACCATTCCTAACCAGAACATCGATTTCACCAAGCAGGAGGATTTGGATCTGGAGACGAGAGAGACCCTCAAGCCTCATGCCCAGGAAGCGATGAAGCAGTTGCAGGAAAAGGGAATAGAGGTCTATATGATGAGTGGCGACAAGGAGGAAGCGGCTCACTACTGGGCTGAGAAAGCCGGCATCAAGCATTACCAGAGTAAGGTGCTGCCTGGCGACAAGCAGGCTTTGGTAAAGAAACTTCAGGACGAAGGCAAGCAGGTAGCGATGGTGGGTGACGGAATCAACGACACCCAGGCCCTGGCCCTTGCCAACGTGAGTATGGCGATAGGAAAGGGAACGGATGTGGCGATGGATGTGGCGCAGATTACGCTGATGAGCGACGACCTCCTGGCACTTCCGGAAGCCGTAAAACTGAGTCAGAAGACGGTTCACATGATTTGGCAGAATCTCTTCTGGGCGTTCATCTACAACATCATCTGCATCCCGTTGGCAGCCGGCGCCCTTCATATCTTCGGCATTGATTTCCAGATAACCCCGATGTGGGCAAGTGCCCTGATGGCCTTCTCAAGTGTGAGCGTAGTGCTTAATTCGCTGAGACTGAGATTGGCGTAAAATGAAAGAAAATGGCAGGTTCCTGATGCGTTAATTTGGAACCTGCCATTATATTTTTCCCCTTTTCAAGCATACCAAAATACACTTTTCCTATAAAAACAAGGGCTGAAAATCACACTTTTCAAAAAAAACGGTATTTTATCCGCTTAAAACATGGATTTTACCCCATAAATCACCCCTTTTAGTTAAGGCAATTTTCATGGCAAATCGTAAAGGACTTTTAAGGGATTGGAAAACCTTAATGACCGATAATGACCTTGACCTTAATGACCTTAACGACCTTATCCCCTAAATAGCCAGACTCCATAGTCAACAGAAAATCACATTACCCAAGCAAAAATGGCTAGAAAGGCCGGATTGTTTTTTACAGAGAAAGGAGGAGAAAAATGCCCTTAGAAGCAAGAAAAAGTGGTTCCGATAACACTTTTCACCCCCTCAGAAGGCAAAAATAAGAGGGGGTAAAAGGCAGAATAAAAGGGAGAAAACGAGGAATTTCTTGATTTATTTTGTCAAGATTCTCGTAAAAAGAGCAAAAACTGGGATAGAGCGAAGAGGAATGTGTACTGTTTTAGCTGTACAAAGCATGGTACTCTACAGAAGTACTGCACAAAACTATCCCATTGATTATCATTATCTTACAAACAAACATCATTCTTTTCCGAATAATTTTCAGAAGCCTGATCCGGTCATTATCGGTCACGGTCATTTTCGGTCATTTTCGTTTTCGGGGGCGCAAATCTCCCCTATAAGTATTATATAAATATATATTTATATATACTATAGACCCAAATGACCGAATCATTTTTGAAAATGACCGAAAATGACCGTGACCGAAAATGACCGCTTTCCAAACATCAAAAAACGATTCCCAAGGCGGCTTTTGCAATCAGACGCAAAAACCGAAAACACTTATATTTCTACACAACAGCTACTTACGAACTATTTTTCAACATTCTACGGGAAAAAGCTTGCTTTCTGCTTAGAATTTTTGTACCTTTGCACCGGCAATCGAAAGAACAGCCTTCTTGTGCCAAAAGTCAGTCATCTATGAAGACCGAGGCTGGTCTTAATAGATGGCAGGCGCTGGTCATCAATGAAGACCACAAAATGGGCAGGAATAAGATTTCAGTAACAAACAAAAAACTACAGCTTTATGGAAAAAAAAAAACTTTCAGCAATCCTGTCAAAGGGAAGAAACGGAACCAAGGGATGGTTTCTGTATCGTGCATGGCCTGGCACCAGAAGTGCCATCTACGTCTATCTGATGTCCATGCTTGCCGCATTTCCGGTTGGCATTGCAGCAGCTTTTAGCTGCGAATTTATCGAATTTCTAACGAAGACAACCATCAATAGTTCTGCATGGGCCATGGCAATTTATATGCTGGCTGCAGAGCTATATATGATTCATAAATGTCGGAAGAAATTCCATCTGCGTGTTCGCCTGGAAAAGATTCAGCAGATGCCTAAGACCATCATCTTCCTGCTGGCTTTTATAGTGGGATTGTTCCAGGCCATTCCGATATCTGCATTAGAAAGTTTCATGAACTTGCATAATTACATAGAGCAGGAAATTGCTGACTTGACACATAATCCAATTGGAATCCTGACGCTCTGCATTATTGCTCCTATAGCCGAAGAATACCTCTTCCGCGGATTGATGATGCGAAAGATGCTGAGATGGAACATCAGTCCCTGGTACGCTATCATCGGCTCAAGCATCATGTTCGGCCTCATCCATCTCAACCCGGCACAGATTCCAGGAGCCATCATTCTGGGAATCGTCATGGCGTGGATGTGTTACAGAACCAGGAGTTTGATTCCGGGCATCATCATCCACATCACCAACAATACGCTCTGCCTGATTCCAGAAGAATGCTACGATACTTACATCGCCAGCACTCCAATGATGGAAGCAAGCCTCAGCCTGATAAGCATCGCAATCGTCATCCTGTCGATTTGCATCTTCAACAAGAAGACTGCTGCATCGTAAAGAGACTTCATAAAAGGAAGTCTTCATAAGAAAGGCTTCCTTATCAAATTCCTCATCATAAGGGGAGAGTTATTCCTCCCCCTCTACCTTGCAGCTGTCGAATCCCATCTCCTTGGCTTTATCAGGACCAAAGGTAAAGTAGATGGCTTCGCCCTCATCACAAACCTCGCCTTTGGAGTTCTCCAGAGTCAGGTGGATGGTAACGATGTTGCGGCGCTGGCTGGCGATGTGACCACGCACCGTAATCTGCGAATCGGTGGTCATCACAGGCTTCTTGTACTTCACGTTGAGCTGCATCGTCACACCCGTGGTCTGGAGTTTGCGGTTGATAACCCAGCCTGCCACTTCATCCATCAGCATACTGATGATTCCGCCATGCAGGGTGTTGATCCAGCCCTGGTAATTCTCGCCGGGATTCCAGATGGTAAGCACATCCTCACCCTCTTCCCAAAACTCAAGATGCAATCCTACAGGATTGTTGGGGGCACAGCAAACGCAGTTGTAACCCTCCTTGTTCAAATATGGATTTAATATCTTCTTCATTTTTCTAACCGATTAAATTGATTAAACTGATTTCTAACTGATTAAACTTTTTAAAACAATGCAAAGGTACGAATAATATCTGATAAGGCAAAGTTTTTAAAAAATATTATTGTTTTTCCGTCTGACTACCTAAAAATAGGGGGTCAGACGGTGCCCTAACTATTTAGAAGAAATAAAAATACCTAGAAATGGGGATAAGAAAGGAAGTCCTTTTATTTAGAAGAAATAAAAATACCAATTATTAAGTATTGCAGGATTTTGAAATATCCAGTACCTTTGCAGCATGAATTAGCGAGATACTCGCGAGTAGCGAGTAAGTGAACAAGAAATGATACAAAACATGAAGATTATACAAAAACATAAAGAAATGAAGAGAATTATTTTTATTATTTTAGGCTGCATCAATATTTGCCTTGCTTATGCACAGAGCTTTAACGGACAATATATTTCTGAATAGCAATGGGATATGAACAAGAATACCAATCTGATCAATCAGCTGAGATTGGAACTGAGTGTTCCGATAGGAAAAGGAAAGGATTCGTTCGAGGCGGCTACGCTGCATGTGGCAAAGACCAACGATGGCATTATTGATGACTGGCAGGGATTTTCGAACATAGATGCAGACAATAACTTCGCCATGCTTGCCGTACTGGGCTACATGCACGAGTGGAATTCGGGCCATCTGTTTGTGGGTGTGAGAAACGTGAACGAGGATTTCTTTACCTCTGATGTTACGGCACTCTTCCTGAACAGTTCTGAGGGAATCTTTCCTACTGTTGCATCCAGCTATCCGATAGCCAACTATCCGTATTCAGGCTTGACCCTTTACTTTGATGTAACCAAAGGAGGATGGACTTTCAGAAACAGTCTGTATAATGGTGCGGGATATAATGGCTGGAAAGCCCACGACAATCCTTTCCTGGTTCGCCCGAAGAAGGATGGAATCTTCAATATGTCGCAGTTGGAGTATGAACATAAAGGTGGAAAATATTTTACGGGTGCTGCCATCCATACCCGTCAATATCCAATCAACGAGGATGGCGAAATGGTTTCTGCCGATGAATCCAAGGGCAAAACCACCTGTGGCTGGTGGATTTACGGAGAGCAGAGCGTTTGGAAGGCTGGCGACAAGAACATTTCGTGCATGATGCAGTATTCAGAGAACACCAGTCATCAGAATGCCTGCTACCGATACGCTGAACTGGGCGGTGCCTATCAGGACGAGAAGAACGAGTTCGGATTGTCGGGCCAGTACGCCCGCTTCCAGCAGGGTTCAGAATATTCGCTGGAAGTAACGTGGAAAAGACAGCTGACGGAATCCATTTCCCTTCAGCCATCGTTCCAGTACATCAAAAACGACAATGGAGATTTCACGGCACTCAGTGCCCGACTCTATGTCAGTTTCTAGCAATCCATTTCGGCAAGACCAGGGTGCCCATCACCAGGAAAGGGTAATAGAAGATGGCGAATCTCGACAGCCACGCCAGGGAAGTATAACCCATCAGTTGCAGCCAGAATCTTATAAATCGGCGAAGCCACCGGCTGTTGATTATCATCATTCGTAAACGGAACCTTCAGGATGCTGGCAATGGTAGGAGCCACCTGCTTGGTGTAGATGGTTCTGCCCCCTTCCATTTCTCCCAGATGCTGAATGTCTTTTCCGAAAGCCACCAGCCAGGTTTGGTTGCTGCCTTTGATTTCTTTACCATGTTCTGTCCAGGAAGCTTTGGAATCTACTTCGCCACGGTTGGCGTGAACGCCCAGGCTTTCTCCCCTACCATGATCGCAGGTAATGAGAAAGGTGGTGTTGCCCTTGTAAAATGGATCCTGCTGGCAGCATTCCCATAACTGTCGAACAAACTGATCGTTCTGATGGGCAGCATTCAGATACTCCTTCCATTTGCCATGATGGCCATAATAATCGGTCTCGCAAAACTCTACGAAGAGGAGCTTGGGATGCTTATCCCTGAGGGTTTTCAAGGCTCGGTTCAGAGTCACGCTGTCGTTTCTCACCTGCTTGCTCACCCTGTGAGGAGAGCGGAAATCCACAGGCAATTCGCTTCTGTGATAATTCAGGATATAAGGAACCACATCCCAACTTGCCACGGCACTCACCCTATCCTTGTACTCAGAACAAGCCTCAGCCAATTCCAGAACCGAGCGGTTGGGGTTATACTGCTTACGGTTGTCGAAAATGTGCTCATCATCGGTTACTCCACAGAGCATCTCGCTGTAGCCGGCATAGGATTTCCAGATGCCGTTGGCCACCTCCATCTTCGATTTCCGGTTGCGGTTGCCAATCATGCAGCCCTTCTTCCTGCCCATCTCCCAGAGAAACGGCATTAGACTGTCGCGCCTGGCACCCTCAAACACCTCCTGCCATCTTAAACCATCAATGGCAATCACTACCACATGCGACTCCTCCTTCTTGCTATCCTTGCCATACACGGCGAGCAGGAACAACAAGGGAAGAAGCAGCAACAATGGAATCATTTTCTTCTTCATAAGCCTGGTTCTCCTTTCTATGATAATAAGTTTCGTAAGCATTTTCTATGGCGGCGATGATTCGGGTGTCAGCATGGTTTTCCCACATTCTGAACTCCACATACTCCTCGTAATCACGGGCAAACGCCTTCAGTTTATCGATGTCGAAATCATCGCTCACCACGCCAGCCATTTCTCTTTCCGCATCCATCGCATTACATTCCTGCTCCACATGAGCCGGAATCAGCATGCAAGGCTTGCCCATGTAAAGCGCCTCGCAGACTCTCTCGAATCCGGCGGTGGTGGCGAATGCCTTGCAGCCAGCCATCATCTTGAGAAACTTCTCGTCGTTGATGCGATGAAAACTGAGTGTATCATCCACCTTCAGTTCTTCGGGCGCATCGGGCTGATCCCAGAAGAAATGTAGCTGGGTATGGGGATGCTTCTCGTGCCAAGCCTTCACATCCTCGGCAAAACCGGCATTGAGCATGTAGCCCATGATGTAGTCGCCATGATGGCGGATGATGGTCTTGGCTTCCTGACGGAGCAACGGTGGAACCACCTTGATGCCGTGCACAGGCTCATCCTCATAGTCACGGATGGAGAGTGCCAACTTGGCTGTGGCTCCCACGCAGGTGATGCGGGTAAAGAACTTCAACAATGATTCTGAAAAAGAATACTTTCCAGGCATCTGGAAAGAGGGATGGAGGAAAAGATACTGATGGCCGATGCAAACCTCCGGGATTCCGAAACGGAAAAGGGAACAGGTAATGCCGCACAACACTTCGTAGAAATTGATGATGATGTCGGCTCCACTCTCCTGGATATTCTTTCGTATCAAATGGATACTTGAAAGATAGCTGGGAGTAAGAAGCGCATTGTAAGTCAGGGAGCGCAAGAGATTGAACTTTCGGTTGTCCTTAGACGGCAAGAAATTAGGACTGTCGAAAAGTTCGACAGGAGTACCTATCTGATTCATGAAGAACTCGGGAATCACCCTGTTCTTGCTCTTGCCCACTAAAACCTTCACTACTTCATGGCCCTCGTGCAGAAGCATCTGCTTGAGGCTCAACGCCTGGGTGAGATGACCTCTACCCTCTCCTTGAATTACAAAAATTACCTTCATTTTTCTTTTTACATCTTTAAAACATCTAATATTTTGCTGGCGAAGTGGCTGATGCATGTTACACGAAGCTGTTCATCGCCCCTTTCGATGCAGTTCATCGCCCCTTTCCGAGTGCAATGGTATAAGTTTCATATTTCAAAGATGTGAGAGAAAAATGAAGATAAGATTAAAACTTAGAATATCGGCTGACCTACACAACCATTCGGCGCCTGAACATGAAGCAGGGCGGCGATGGTTGGCACAATATCCGTCATAAATGTCTGCCTGGTGGTTGCACCATGCTGAATGCCCCAACCCATGAAAACCAGCGGAATGTGGGTGTCGTATGGATTCCACTCGCCATGGTTGGTTCCCTTCATACCGTGGGCATAGAAATTCGGCTTCAATACGATGGCCACATCACCGCTACGCTCACGGTTGTAACCATTCACGATGCGCGTCTTCACATCCTCAGGAATGCTCTCGGTCATCGTCTTCTCCATATCGCAGGCATACTGCACGCAGCTGTCTTCCTTCAACACATCCACCACGCTCTGCTTGATCTTGGCGAAATCCAACTTGTTTTCCTTGATGATGTTGCGGTTGAAAAACACCTGATAGTTCATCACGGTCTTCACCAGATCACCCACGTTAGGATACTCCTGAGCCAGAGTCTGGTTCAGTTTCTTAGCCACCGCATCACCATCCCAACTGCCCGCAGGAATGCGGCGGTCTTGCAGGAAACGGGCGTTGTTCATCGCACCATGGTCAGCACTCAGGAAAACCAGATAGTTGCCCTTGCCCACCTTCTCATCGAGATAAGAAAGAAAATCGGCTATCGCCTTATCGAGTCGAAGATAAGTATCCTCGGTTTCTACGGCATGAGTTCCCACCTGATGACCGATATAATCGGTGCTGGAACAGCTTACTGCCAGCAAGTCGGTTTCATCATCTGCTCCCAACTGCTCGCCGTCTACCGCAGCCTTCGCCAAGTCTATCGTCAGCGAATTGCCGAAAGGAGTCTTTCTGATGATTGCATAACCATATTTCTTATAAAGAGCCGGAAGATTGAGCGGCAGCGTAGCCTTCACGCCCTTGCGGATTCCATCCTCATACTCGTTCTCATCTTCCGTACTCTCTACGTAAGTATTCTCAGGATAGAGTGTGTTCCATTTTTCCGAGAGATAACGCTCTGGCAGATGCTGGTTGTTGAATGCGTCCACCCACTTCGGCAACTGGTTCATATAATAAGAACTGGTGATAAACTTGCCGCTCTCATCATCAAACCAGTAGGCACCGTTCGGATTATGACCGGCAGGAAGGATGGAAGCACGGTCTTTCAATGCCACACCCACCACCTTGGCTCGGCCATTGGATGCAATCTTCATCTCGTCGCCGAGGGTGGTAACCCACAGATTTCTAGGCGACATCAAGCCCGCCTTGCTGTTGGAACCCACAGGTTTCACGGTTTCATCATCCGTGCAATACACCTTCTTGCCATTTTTTACGAAATTGTTTCCGGCGATTCCGTGGATGGAAGGTACACTACCGGTATAGAGACAAGTATGACCGATGGCGGTAACCGATGGAACATACGGGATTCGGGTGTTCTCGCAAGAGAAGCCCTCGTTGAGCAGTCGCTTGAATCCACCTTCACCATAGCGTTTCTGATAGCGATAGAGATAATCCCATCGCATCTGGTCAACCACAATGCCCACTACCAGTTTGGGGCGCAGAACGTTAGAAGCATTCACCTGCTGGGCAGCCACAGAGCCGCATCCCAAAAATGCCATCGCAATAAAACTAAATACCTTATTCATTTTTTTCCTATTCTTTCTTATAAAAAACAGTAACTTTTTTTACTGCTGCAAAGGTATTTAAAGAATGTTGCTATCGTGTTACAAATAGGTGAAAGAATAGTGAAAAGAATAGAGAAAACCAATCCGTCAGGAATGCTCACCAGTTTGTAACCCAGGCGCTTCATCTCCTTCGGGTCAGCATAACCATTGTACCAGCAATGCATCATCACGTTCTCCGAACTTAATCGTAGAGTGTGCTTAATCGTAAAGATAAAAAATGCGCTCCATCATGTGCCACTTCTCATCGCTCGTAGCACCCTTGCCGCACTTCTGGAACTTGCCTACCATTTCCTCCCATTCTGCCTGTCTAGGGAGGGTGGCGAGTTCTGCCATTTTCTTATCCCAATCGAAATCTACGGGAGCATCCACAACCATCACCAGTCGGTTGCCGAAGATGTAAATCTCCATCTCCAGGATACCTACCTGTCGGATTCCGTCACGAATCTCCTTCCATTGCACACCTTCTGAATGCAGGCGGCGATATTCACGGATAGCCTCCTCATCAGATTCCAACTCCAACCACTGCACGTAGCGCTTGGTGGCTACCGGATACTTCTTCTGTTCATAACCTTTCATCATAATCATTAAGGGGTTAAAGATTAAATAATATGTTGTTTTGTTTATTTAGTGCAAAAATATAAAAAAAGATTGAGCAAAACAAGCTAAGATAGAAATATTTTAGTTACTTTTGCATTATCTTATAAAATAACAGAACAATTATGAAGAAACTACTCTTATCCATCGCCTTTCTGCTCCCTGGTATGGGAATGATGGCGCAAACTCAGGTGAAGACTGCCGGAGGTATTCTCGAAGGAAAAGACCTCTCAGGCATCACGGTCTTCAAAGGCGTTCCGTTCGCTGCCCCACCGGTGGGAAACCTCCGCTGGAAGGCTCCTCAGCCTGCACAGAAATGGCAGGGCGTTCGCGAAGCTAAGGAGTTCGGACCGAACCCGATGCAGGAACCCATCTTCGGAGATATGAACTTCGGCACGAAGGCAAACAGCGAAGATTGCCTATACCTTAATATATGGACTCCGGCAAAGACCATGAAGGAGCATCTGCCTGTTTTGATTTATTTCAACGGCGGAGGCTTGATGGCTGGAAGTGGAAGCGAACCTAGATATGCGGGCGACGCGATGGCGCGCAAGGGCATCATCTCCATCACAGCCAACTATCGTGAGGGCATCTTCGGATTCTTCGCTCATCCTCAACTCTCCAAGGAAACATCCTATAAGGGTTCCGGCAACTATGGATTCATGGATCAGGTGGCTGCCATACAATGGGTGAAGGATAACATCGAGGCTTTCGGCGGCGACCCTAACCGCATTACCATCGTAGGCGAATCGGCTGGTTCCATGTCGGTTAGCGCCCTGATGGCTTCCCCTCTCTGCCAGGGACTCTTTGCCCAGGCTATGGGTTCCAGCGGTTCGGTGATGGGATTCAAGAAGATTGCCACCCAGAAGGAAGCCGAGGAACTGGGCGTGAAGCTTGCCCAGAAAATAGCCGAGAAGATGGGCAAGAATACGGGCAAGAAGGTGAAAAAGAACATAGGATTGAAGAACCTCAACGAACTTCGTGCCCTGCCTGCCGAGGAACTGATGAAGCTGGCGGGCATAAGAGCCGTTCCTGTCTATAATATCGACGGATATTTTATGAAAGAACAGCCTGTAGATGTCTTCGCCAAGGGCGAGCAGACCAAAGTGCCTCTGCTCATTGGTGGCAACAACCAGGAGATGACTCCATGGGCGGTATTGATGGGCAAACAGCCCACCGTTGAGAATCTGAAGGCTGGCGCCAAGGCTACTTTCGGAGAAGAGAACATCGATGAACTCTTCCGCCTTTACGGAATCAACAGCGACAAGGATGTGTTGGAGCAGCCGGGTGTGAATCTGGCTTCGGATATCTTCCTGGATTATTCTACCTGGAAGTGGGGCAACATGCACAAGCTGACCGGCGGACAGCCAGTTTACCGCTATCGCTATTGTCATCCTCGCCCAGCAATGGCCATCAAGGGCAAGGTGGCAGCTTTGGCTGGCGGCGTGGTAGATGCTAAGGAAGATGCAGCTCCAGCTCCACAGGATAAGGGAGCCGTTCACTCTGCCGACATAGAATATGCAATGGGCACTTTGCCAACCAACCACGTGTTCAACTGGCAGCCGGAAGATTACATGATTAGCGACATCTTCAGCCAGTATTATGTAAACTTCGTGAAGACCGGAAATCCAAACGGTCTGGGTCTGCCGGAGTGGCCTACTACCAATGGCAAGGCCGTAGCCCCTGTGCTTCAGATAGATGTGAAGACAGAAGTGAAGGCTGATGCCCAGATGGAGAAGCGCTATGATTTCATCGACAAAATGTTCTGGGAGAAGAAATAGAGATGTTTCAGAAATTCATCATCAATAGAGACGGAGTGCTGAAGTTCGGCCACGTCTATCTTCACCGTGACATGCTGGCCCCGGGTGAGCAATGCACCTATGGTGGAGGTTTATGGAAAATTGATGAAGGCAGGGGAGCCATCGTGCTCTACGGCAGAAGTTTCGACTTCGGTCCTCCCGATTTCGACTTTGTGAAACGGATAGACTGGACGGGCTTGGGGGGCACTCCCCGCCCGCTGCTCTATCTACCCCATTGGCCTAACGAAGAAGAAGTAGTACCCATCATCATCAATTAAGAAAATAGTATTCACTTTAAAAAGCATTAGAGATATGAAAAAGAAATTAGTTTTAACAGCAGCCGTTATCGCTGCTTTGTCAGTGGCTTCTTGCAACAGCAAGAAAGCGGGACAGAATGGAAACGATGAAAATGCCAGCTATACAGAAGATTCTGCCTTGGTAGAAAAAGACGGAAGCGTAAAATTGCCAGCCGTGGAAGGCACTTACGAGGGAACCCTCCCTGCTGCTGACTGCCCAGGCATCAAGACGGTGTTGACGCTCAAGGCAGACAGCACCTATCAGTTTACTTCTGATTACATCGACCGCAAGGATGGTCACGATGAGTTCAGCGGCATTTACAAGATGCTTGCCAACGGCGTGGTAATGATTACCCGTCCATCTTCTGGCGAGAACTCTTTCTATAAGGTAAAGGATGAGCATAGCCTCATCATGACCGATTCGCTGGGCAATGAGCCAGAAGGCGAGATTGCCAAGCACTATGTGTTGACTAAGAAGAAGTAAGCTATTCACATCTAAAAAAGCACCCATCTCATATCAAGAAAGCATCTTTTTCTGCTTTCGGAATACGAGATAGGTGCTTTGCGTATCTATAAGTTCTAATCTCTCAAGCACCCTATCGGCACAACATATACGCCGTCCTGCGGACGCTGGTAGGCATATTTACCGACACCAGTCAGCACCATTTTGAAAGATGGGGACTTCATCTTATCGGTATCGATTTTACTTTCCAATGTCACCAGGTTTCCTGCGCCCTCCTCTATGAGCTTGTCGCCACCCAGCTTCACCTCAATCAATCCATACTTACCATTACGAAGATGAACAACAGCATCACACTCCAGACCATTTTTATCACGAAAATGATAAACGGAGCCGCCTAATGCATCGGCATAGACTCTCAAATCACGCACACACAAGGTTTCAAAGAATAAGCCAAACGTACTCAAATCATTGATCAAATCATCCGGTCCCATTCCCAAAGCTGCCGTTGCTATCGAAGGGTCGGTAAAATATCTGGTATCAGAAGTACGTATCGCCGACTTGCTTCTCATATTCGGGTTCCAGGCTGTAGAATCCTCTATCACAAATATCTTCTTCAAAGCCTTGATGTAGGAATAGATGGTATTCTCACTAACCTCAGTACTTTCATTGTTGGCAATATCTGCCAAAATGGTACCTGCTGTAGCCTGACTTCCCTGATTTCTCGCATACGAACGCATAATCCTCCGTGCCAATTCACTATCACGATTGATTCCATCTACACGGGATACATCGAATCTGGTTACTGCCTCAAAATACTCAATGGCCTGCTGTAAAGCTGCCTGCTTGCTTTTCTTATCCAAAGCTTTCGGCCAGCCACCCCGACAAGTCAAATATGTCAGATGCTCCAAGTCGATTGGGTTGATTCCTTCAACGAAGTAATCCGTTCTGTCGGCTGCAAACAATTTGGCAAGGCTCACCTCTCCTGTAGAATCTCCTGATTCCCACAAACTCATAGTTCGGAGTTTGAGCCAGGCAAAACGTCCCGTTCCCGTATGAAAGATTTCTTCATAACTAGGTGGCACAGCAGACCCGGTTAGTATGAACTGCCCATCATCACCACGCTTATCCACTTCATTTCTCACGGCATCCCAGAACTTTGGTGCTATTTGCCATTCATCTATCAATCGTGGTGTTTCACCCCGAAGTAACAGTTTGATATTGGTATTGGCCATGGCTATGTTCTGCTCCATGGTATCTGGATCAGACATAGACAGGATACTTTTAGCCTGTTGGCTGGCTAGAGTAGTCTTACCGCAATACTTAGGACCTTCTATCAAAACAGCCCCCATCGCATCCAGTTTTTCTGCCAATATTTTATCTGCAATTCTTGCTTTATATTCTTTCATAAAATCTTATTTTTAATTTCTGATGCAAAAATAATATATTTTATTGAATATCAAGCAAATAAAATAGTTAAACCTTGTTATTTTCCTATTCTATTGTGGCAGTTGGCGCATTTTCGTTGTGACAGTTGGCGCATTTTTGTTGTGGCAGTTGGCGCATTTTCATTGTGGCAGTTGGCGCATTTTCATTGTGGCAGTTGGCGGAATTTCGTTGTGGCAGTTGGCGAGATTGTCAGTTTTACTTATAATCATAGAATTAAATATGACTATGATTATTTAAAAACGATAATGCAAAATTTTAGAAAAACGACGAGAGCGAAGGGTATTTTTCGGGAAATCAGGTGTACTTTTCGAGAATTCAAGGGCTACATTCGATATGATAGGTATTACAAAGCTGTTACATTTCAGTCTTTCACGTTAAATACAATTAAGTTTTGCACCGGAACCTTCGCTATTCCAGATATTTTTCCTAATTTTGCGTCCACGTTTCTAACGGATGAAATGATTGTTAAGATTCAACTTTAAAATGAAGTATTATATAAAATAGGTATTATATAAAATTAAAATGAAGTATTATATAAAATAGACAAGAAAAAAGGAAAAAAAGAAAAATGGAACATGTTTTTACTGAATCGATGTTTTTGGTGGGCTTCGTGATATTCATCGCCGCCATCCTCGTATTAGACATGCTGGTCATCGACCGAAAGGCGCATGTGGTTTCCATCAAGGAAGCCGGCTCCTGGACGGCAGTATGGATTATTCTCGCTCTCGCCTTTGCCGTGTTCATCTACTTTCATGGCGACATGGTGCACGGCATAGAGAACTTCGACGACCTGAAGCTGATAGCCTCGCGCTATGCTTCTCATCTCAAACTGGATCCGAACGATTATGAAGGGAGTCTGCAGCAATATCGCCACTACATGACCATCTCTTACATCTCGGGTTATCTGATAGAGAAGACGCTCTCGGTGGATAATCTCTTCGTGATGATGATGATATTCAGTTCGTTTGGAGTGGATAAGAAAGATTACCAGCACGTATTGAACTGGGGTATTCTGGGAGCCATCGTGCTTCGCTTCGTCTTCATCTTTGCAGGTGCTGCCCTCATCAGCCGATTCGCCTGGATATTGCTCATATTCGGAGGATTCCTGGTTTACAGCGGTGCCAAGATGTTCTTGAACAGGAACAAGAAGGAAGAGATCAACGCCCTCGACCATCCGGTGGTGAAGTTCATGCAGCGACGCCTGCATCTGGGACCTCTGGTAATGACGGTGGTGTTCATCGAGTTCTGCGATCTGATTTTCGCTTTCGACAGCATTCCTGCCGTATTCTCGGTTTCGCTCGACCCATTCGTGGTGTTCTTCTCCAACATCTTCGCCATCCTGGGCTTGCGTGCCCTCTTCTTCCTGCTGGCAGCTATAGCCGATAAGTTCCGCTACTTGAAGGTGGGTGTGAGCGTGCTGCTGGTGTTCATCGGTGTGAAGATGCTCATCCACGATTTCTTCGAGATTGATGCAGTAAGTTCGCTGATATTCATCATCCTCGTCTTGCTCGTCAGCATCGGAGCTTCGGTGGTGATTCCGCAGAAAAAGGAAGCTTAAAAACGCAAAACGCAGTAATACGCCCTGAAAGGGCAGAAGCTCCTAGCCCAGGGCACCGCCCTGGGTTTACGCATAAGCAAGAATGTCGCCCTGTAAGGGCAAAAGCTTTTAAGTACCTGGAAAGTACAAAGTTTTTGCCTTTACAGGGCGAACTGTTTATATTCCTAATACCTCCTCAACGGTCTATACTTTATGGTATAAATATGGTTGAAATAATCCTTCCATTCATTCGGCTCCTTGTCATCATCCCGAACTATCCGGATGCCATAAAACCTGGTGCCGGTTTCCTTGTACTCCTTGAACCTCGCCAACATCTGCTGCGGCGGATTCGGAATCAGGAAATCCGTAATCCAAAGCACATCGGCATTTACATAATGCAGACCATCGTTATCCAGCAAATCAAACATCTGGTTCATCATCTTCTTTGCCGAAGTTCCACCGCCTATAAAAGGCAGATGGGTTGTAGTAGGCTGGCGCCGAACACCACGACCCGTATGAGCCTGCCCATCAAAAGAAACTTCTGCAGAATCATCAAGAATTTCTGTAGAGTCCACAACCGTGATACCTATTCTCTTCAACCGTTCCGCCTTCCGCTTCGCCATCAGATCGATGGCACGGGTGCTCACGGAGAAATCTATCAGAAAGCAATCCCGCTCCAAATCCTCTGCCGTTTCTTCCAACAGGGAAATCAGCGTAGAAGAAATCCTTTCAGGCGTTCCATACATACTCGCCGAAGTATCCAGGCAAACTATCATCGGACCCTTTCGGGAAGCATGGGTAAAGCCGAGTTTGCGGGATGGCTTCGACATTTCGCTCTTATAACGGAAAGTCTGGAGCCTGCGGGTTCGATACTTATAGATAAAAAGCCCCTCCATATCCTCATCGCTGTATTGCGCCAACTCCAGCGGAAGAAGCGAATTGAGATCATCACCCACGGTAATGCCCTCGATGTCGCTTCCTGCGGAATGCTCCATCTTCATCTCAACCCCCGAAGCGATGGTGAGCCTATCTTTGCCGTTGGCATCTGCCACACGACCCATCTTCGCCACAATCTCCTTGATTTCCGGATATTTATCCTGAATCTTCACCTGGTTCAGGCGACGTTCAAACTCCGTTTCCGTCCATCCGTTCGTCATCAGTTCCCAGGCTTGCACGGCTCGCTGCTCCGAAACGCCCTTCGTCTTCATGTTGCGGGTTATCTGGTCCATCATGCGAACCAATCCCGTTTCGAAGTTATTCTGACGGAGAGAAATAAAATCCTTCAGTTTGTTCAATACCTGATGGTCGATGCACACCTTCCAGTCTCTAACCAGACGCTCCCAGTTTTCGGGTTTCGAAGCTCCATCGCCAGCCATCAGTTTCAGGAAGAAAGACTTATCGAATCCATCCTCCTGGTGTTCCTGCTCCAACTGGTCGATGAGCGGAAGCCACACCTGCTCATCCATTCTCTTAAAGGGAGTCCAGTCGAGCACATCATCAGCCCGATGACTTTCGGTCCAGGCACGCTGGCGCTGGAATCGCATGTGATGAACGCATTCCACGATGAACTTTCCCACGGAATCATAGAATACCTTGCTCTTGATTTTGCTGTTCACCACCTGACGCATGAATTTCTGCACCTCTTCACCAGTTTCCGGAATCGTCACTTTCAGGGTAAAGAGATGAATCAGATAATCCTTCAGCGGGTCTTCCTTCAAATCCCAAGGCATGGCTGCGCCAGTCGGATCAGGAATCTTCACCTGCCCCGACTTGCAGAAGTCGTCCAGCATCTTCAAGTAATACTGTGCTTCCGCCAAATCCTTGTTATTCTGGTATTTCATCTTATTCGATATTTTTTACCAAACCGACATTTACCAAACCGGCAAAAAGCTTTTTCCGCAATATATAACAGGAAGACTAAGCCTTCTCTTTCTCCATCTTCTCCATCAGATATTCTGCGAAGATTCTTGCGGCACTCTCCACTTTGGCTGCGCAAGGACGAGACTTGTAGTATTCTGCCGTTCTTGCCGAAGCCACATAGCTGGATTGCGCCTTTTCATGACCCTTCAAGCCCAGAATTTCGGCACAGATGATACTGCCATTCTGCTCCTTCGATTTAGCTAACAAATCCTGCACCACCTTGTAGCAGGCCGACTTTCCCTCGCGGTCATCTCCCTCGGTCTGTCCGCAATCCAAGCCAACGAGCACCACGATGCCCGAAACAGCTCCACACATCATTCTCATTCTGCCAACTCCACCACCGAAGCCGGCACCAATACGCTTTGCCATCTCATCATCAAGACCATACAAATCGGCAAAGGCAGCCACCACCGACTGGCAGCAGCCATAGCCCTGCATAAAAATCTCCACCGCCTGGTGAACACGAGCCTCCAACTCTGGAGATAAAGTTATCTGTTCGTTCATCATGTTTTTGTTCTTCTAAATATAATAATGTATAAGTAACAGGAGGCGCGATTAAACCTCATAAAGTTTCATCGTATTATGCCTCGTAAAGCTTCATCGTATCCTGTCGGGTAAACGCCAACTCCTTATAGAAATCACGGAGATAGGCCGAAATTTCAGCCTTATCATCCGAAGACACAAAGAGATTCTCGCCCAACTGCCTTTCCAGCGAAGTCAAGCCATCCGAAAGGGTTTCGATTTCCCCCTCATAATCTCTGCCATCCTCAGGATTCCTGCGAACCCGATGATACTTAATATCCTCAGCAAGAGCATTTTTCATCTCCACGAGTTTTTCTGCGAAAGGAGAAAAGAGTGCACGAATCACGATGCATCTGATAGCGTCCCGCTCTTCCGGTTCCTGCCACAGACAATGGTAGATAGGAAGCAGATCGCAGATATCCACCTCTTCCCTATCCTGCATGAAGGCAGAAGTGCGAAGCAGACGGACAATATTTTTCCATCGGCGGTCGCTCACATAGATATTTCTGCGCTCGGCAGCCTCATCCACATTCACGGCTCTCAGAGATTTACGGATGGCGGAAATTGCATCAAGCACCTCCTCCTTCACGCCAATCTTACAGATTTTCTCCGCCCATTCAGCATACTCCTCATCAGTAATCTTCAAATCAGAAAAATCTGTGGAATCTGTGGGACTAGAAAAATCCGTAGAATCAGAGAAATCCGTGGAATCTGTAAAACCAGATTTCCCCATAGAACCAGAAGAATCTGTGGAATCTGTGAAATCTGTGGGACCTAAGAAATCCGTGGGAGCCTCCAGCAGCATAGCACGGAAATTCTTCTCCAGCTTAATCGGTCGGCTCTCTATTCTAATCACGAATCGGTCCCAAAGCGCCTCCAGTCCCTCTCCCTTAGCCGGCAGCTCATTACTAGCCGCCACGAGAAGTTTCAGAGGGAGATGCATTTCGCGATTGCCATTTCTGAAGATTTTCTCGTTAATCACCGTGAGGAGCGTGTTCTGGATAGCAGGACCCGCCTTCCAGATTTCATCCAGGAAAACCACATCGGCAGTAGGCAGATAACCCTCCACCGCACGCTCGTAAGTATCCGAAGTCTTCAGTTTCTGAATGCTCACCGGACCGAAGATTTCATCGGGCGTAGAGAATCGAGACATCAGATACTCAAAGCTCTGAGCATCCCTGAACGCCGTCTTCAACTGTCTGGCCACCATACTCTTCGCCACACCCGGAGGTCCCAGCAGGATGATACTCTCACCTGCCAGAGCAGCCAGGAGCGAGAGCGATATCTCCGTCTCCTTCTCATAAATGCCTCGGTTCATCTCACCGAGTAATTGTTTGAATCTTTCAAGCATATTCTTACTTTTCTATTCAGAATCGTATAAAGACGAAAAGAAGTTAAGAGATAAAATTCATTATCCCTTAACTTCCTCATATTCTTTTATATAAATAAGGTATGGCTTACTTTACGTTGCCCACCTTAATCAAATACTCAGCAATCTGAACTGCGTTCAGGGCAGCACCCTTACGAATCTGGTCGCCAGTCAACCACAATGTGTTACCATTGTCATCAGCCAAATCCTTGCGGATACGACCTACATATACATCGTCCTTACCGGCACTCTCCAATGGCATTGGATAAACGTAGTTCTGGGCATCATCTTTTACAGTTACACCAGGAGCAGCCTCCAAAGCCTTGCGGATGTCCTCAACAGCCAATGGCTTCTCTGTCTCGAACCATACACTCTCTGAGTGAGAACGGAGTGAAGAAACGCGAACGCAGGTAGCACTGGTGCGAACATCAGAGTGCATGATCTTGCGGGTCTCGTTAAACATCTTCATCTCCTCCTTGGTGTAATCGTTAGGAGTCATCTTGTCAATCTGTGGGATGACATTATATGCCAACTGATGAGGGAACTTATTGATATGCTCAGTCTTACCAGTCTCGATGATATCCTTATACTGCTGCTCAAGTTCAGCCATGGCAGCAGCACCAGCACCCGAAGCACTCTGATAAGAAGAAATATGGATCTTCTTGATATGGCTTAAGTCATCGATAGGCTTCAACACTACTACCATCATGATGGTGGTACAGTTAGGGTTGGCGATGATGTTGCGAGGGCGGTTCAAGGCATCCTCAGCATTTACCTCAGGCACAACCAGAGGCACGTCGTCGCACATACGGAATGCGCTAGAATTATCAATCATCACGGCACCATACTTGGTGATAGTCTCGGCAAACTCCTCAGAAGTGCCGCCACCAGCAGATGTGAAAGCAATATCGACATCTTTAAAGTCATCGTTATGCTGCAAAAGTTTGACCTCATAGTCCTTTCCCTTGAAGTTGTATTTTCGTCCAGCTGAACGCTCAGAACCAAACAACACCAAATCATCCATAGGGAAATTTCTCTCAGCAAGGATGCGCAAGAATTCCTGTCCTACTGCGCCACTTGCACCAACAATTGCTACTTTCATAATCGAATCTTTTAATTTATAAAGTTGTTATAAGTGAATCTACGGATGAGCCAGATGCACATTCCCTGCCCGATGATTCCTCACCTTTCTGACGGCCGGAAACTGCTTATCTTCTCAAATCCGCTGCAAAGGTAAGACTTTTTCTACAATATCAAGCATAAAATCCCAAAAATTATTGCTTTTTGCTGCATTTTTATCATTTTTGCTTACTTTTCTGCAAGAATCTGCATAAAAACGGAGTATAATAGTTGCAATTACGAGAACCGGCAGACATCAATGATAAGTATAAGGTTGCCCTTTCAATCTATCAACAAATTATCTTCTACCTTCCAATCCTTGATGGTATGCGTCTCCACATCAAAGTTAATGCCCACCTTCACAATTGGCAGACCGCAGAGGGCGAAACGCTTCGCATACTCCTTCAAGTCTATCTGTTTCATTGCCACATCAGCACTTTGGTTTAGTTTCAACTCAAAGAGGTAGAGATGGGTGGCAGTACGGAGCACCATATCGACACGTCCCTTTGGCGTGTGAACCTCCACATCCACATAATTGTCGAGGATGGAAAAGATGACATACATCATCTGCTGATAATGCCCCTCATAATCCGTATTGTCGCAATAAGGAATCGTGCCGAGATAAGTCTGGAGCATTTCCAGAGCCTCATCTATCCTGTTATGACGAATAGCGGCAGACATCTTGGCGATTGTGGTGGTACCCTTCACCGTATTCATACCTATATAATAAGGTAAAAGGCTACGATACAAGCCTACACGAATCTCCTTGTTCGGAATGTCCAAGAGATAGAGTTCCGTCTCTGGGTCATAGCCCTTGATGGTGATGTAGCCACTCTGATAGAGCAACGGCATGATGGTGGTCATCTTCTCGGTTGGAGCATCAAACTCCGACTTATCTGCCTCACAACCGCCAATCTCAGATGGCATTACCTGGAACTTGTTGAGCATGTTGATCAAGTAAGTTGGCGTACCTGAGGCAAACCAATAGTAATCCAAATTGCCATTTGTCATGGCATTGAGCAAGCTGAATGGATTGAATACGTCAGGCGAGACATCTGCAAAATGATAACCATCATAGTACTCCCCGAGAGCCGCAAGCGTCTCCTCTCTTGTCTTACCCAACTTCTCGCCCAAAGCATCAACATCTGCCGACATTTGAGTCGCCAGTTCTTCCTTGGTGATACCACAAAGTCCCGCATACTGAGGCAGCATGCTCACATTCGTGATATTATTCAGTTCGCTAAAGATGCTCATCTGCGAAAACTTGGTGATGCCCGTCAAGAAGACAAAGCGGAGATAAGGCTCGCACATTTTCAATGGACTATAGAAATTGCGCATAACGTTGCGAAGAATCTGCAAAAAAGTATCCTCGTGTACTACATCCAACAAAGGAGCATCATACTCATCGATGAGCACAACCACTTGCTTACCTGTCTTTCGATAAGCAGTCAGAATCAAATCGGTCAGACGATTATTTGCTCCATTCTGAGGTGTTGTAATACCATACGTAGCCTCTTTATTAGCCAATTGATAGCCCAAATAATCTTCCAACTCCTTCTTTTCCATATGCTTGCCACCCGACATGTCAAAATGCAGCACAGGATATTCCGTCCACTCCTGCTCCAGTTTTTCGATGGCAAGCCCTTTAAACAAATCCTTCTTACCCTCGAAATAACTTTGGAATGTAGAAACCAGCAACGACTTTCCGAAACGGCGTGGTCGGCTCAAGAAGAAATAACATCCACCAGAATGCGTCATTCTGTAAATGTATTCCGTCTTATCAACATAGAGCTTATCTTCTTTTCGAATTCGCTCAAAAGTTTGGATTCCCACAGGGTATAATTTCAATGCAGCCATCTTACAATATGCTTTAAGTACTTATATTTGGGGACAAAGATACAAAAAAATATTCATAGCTGCAAAGAAATCCCCATTTAGTTTGCGATATCTAACAATAATCACTGATAATATAAAAATCATCTGAAAAATTTGGCTATTCCAAATAAAATGAGTAACTTTGCAAACGTAAAAAGCCAACAGCATCCGATAGGTTGTTCTTGGTCATGGTCTATGTAGCCATGCATGAAAAAACTACATGCAAGTTTTTGCGAGAACCAAAACAGCAAACTTGATTTCCATATTAGATGATTTGTTCTTCTTTCAGGAAGAGCATTACAATTTCTAGATTATTTTTTATTAATAATAGTTTAAAAATGAAGAAGATATTTTTCATTTCAATAGTAGCGGTCAGCATCCTAACGAGTTGTCGTCAATGGTATTCGCTACAAAACTTCCTTGGTATTGGACATTACGAAATAGTATCCAACGCTGAGAATTGGTTAGATAACAACAGGTACGACTCTATCAGTCAAAAATGGATTGGCCCTGATTCAGCAAGAATAAACTATATAGATGCAGAAGCAAACAAAATAGAGATGAATAAAAAAGACTATAAAAATTAAAAAATCACCGCCCTTTGTTAGCAGTAACATTCTAACAAAGGGCGTTTTCCTTACGTAATGAAAAAAAATAACTTGGTACATTTTTATTATTTGTTACAGCATCAAATCCTTGATGGTTGTACCATTCATGAATCTGCTTAAATCTACC
>USJX01000002.1 GCA_900555035.1 uncultured Prevotella sp. | reverse complement strand
TCATCTATGCATTCTGCACCACCAAGCTGGAGGATATCGACATCAAGGCTTGGGGAGAGTATAAATAATGTTTAGTGATTATTTATTAGTGATTAAGAATTGACAGTTAAGTCATTCTTGATGATTCCCAATAGAAAAATCCCTGCTGTAGGAAAGGCTTCCTATGGCAGGGATTTTTTATTTGAACAAAAAAGCAGTGAAAACTTTGGTTGTTTCAAAATAAAGCCGTAACTTTGCACATATAAACTGGTTAAATTTCATAGCATGATGAAACAGCAAGTAAAACAAGTACCATACGGAGTGTCTGATTTTGCCACGGTGATGAGTTAGAATCTATATTATGTCGATAAGACGATGTTTTTACCAGAGCTGGAGAAGCAGCCTCGCAATCTCTTCTTCGTCCGTCCCCGTCGTTTTGGAAAGAGCCTGTTTCTCAGTATGCTCTACTCTTATTATGACTGTAATCAGAAGGAGAGTTTCGAAAAACTCTTCGGTAGTTTGTGGATAGGGCAGCATCCTACATCCCTGCAAGGAATTTAACAGGTACTGTTCCTGGATTTTTCTCAGATTACAGGTAAGATTGAAATTTTGGAGGAAAGATTCAATGCCTATCTCTGTATCAAGTTGGATAGTTTTGCAGAGCAGTATGCTGCATATTATGGTGATAAGAAGGTTCAGGAAATCAAGACAAAGACACAGTATGCTGATAAGATGCAGATAATCTTTGATGCAGCCAAGGCAAATCATTTTCAGCTTTATCTTATCATCGATGAGTATGATAATTTTACTAATGTAGTGCTCAATGAGCAT
The DNA here is from genome assembly GCA_900555035.1 of uncultured Prevotella sp. Lineage (GTDB taxonomy): Bacteria > Bacteroidota > Bacteroidia > Bacteroidales > Bacteroidaceae > Prevotella. The sequence goes on along the minus strand of USJX01000002.1, from coordinate 82,523 downwards.
GGTGAGAAAGTGTATCATGCCATTACTCATGCCGATGGTTTCTATCGTGATGTCTTCAAGAAGTTCAAGGGCTGGAGTTGGCAAGGATAGAGGAAATAGAGTAAAAGATAGGGTTTATAACTCTATCTTTTATCATAAAACGCCCCGTCATAACTCTATTTTTTATCATAAAACATGCCTTTGTAACTCTATCTTTTATCACAAAACATCCCATTATAACTCTATCTTTTAGCAAAGTTAACATAAAATAATTGCATATCTCGTTAATAATCAGTATTTTTGCAGCAGTATAATCATAAAGACGCAAAGATATGGATAAATACTTGTCAAGAAGCATCGACCAGGCTTTGCTGGAATGGAAGGATAATCCTCGTAGAAAACCTCTTTTGGTGAGGGGCGCCCGACAGGTAGGCAAGTCGAGCACCATTCGGCATTTGGGCAAGAGCTTCAAATATTTTTTGGAAGTTAATGTGGAAAGAAATCCTGAGGTAATGGAATTCTTTAAGGGCAGTCGTGATGTGAAGAGCATTGCTGCTAAGCTCTCCGACTTTTTTAATGTGCCGGTTGTTCCGGGCGAAACCCTTCTTTTCCTCGACGAGATACAAAAGAGCGAAGACGTCATTCACAGCCTTTGGTTCTTTAAGGAAGATTATCCTGAACTTCATGTCATTGCTGCAGGTTCGCTCCTGGAGTTTGCGCTGAAGGATTTGTCATCATTTGGAGTGGGCAGAGTAAGTTCACTGTTTGTCTATCCGATGTCTTTTGATGAATTCCTGACGGCTACGGGGCAAGAGGGGCTTCTTAGAACCAAGCGAAATAGCAGTCCTACGAATCCGCTGCCCGAGGCATTCTATAACAGATTGGTGGAGGCTTTTCGAAGTTATATGCTGGTTGGCGGAATGCCAGAAGCCGTGGCAACCTACACGGAGACAGGGTCTTATCGCTATAGCAGTGATATTGTAAATGAAATCATCCAGGGTTATCAGGACGATTTTGCCAAGTACGGAGCCAAGGCAAATCCTCTGCTTTTGCGCCAAACTCTCATAAGCGTAGCGCATCAGGCAGGAGCCAAGTTTGTTTACAGTAGGGTAGAAGGGCAATATCGTTCGGCAGAAGTAAAGGTGGCTTTGGAGATGCTGAAGGATGCCGGGCTAATCATTCCGACCTATCATACGGATGCCAATGGGGTGCCGCTTGGGGCTGAAATCAATGAGCGGGTTGTAAAATATCTTATCCATGATACTGGCGTACTGCTTGGCATTCTGGGAATAGATGACGACATCGATGACAGCGTCAAGGAGATGATGGTGGCAGATTCCATCGATCTTGTTGACAAGGGGCATGTGGCAGAGATGATGGCGGGCTTGGAACTTATCAAATATTCTTCTCCGCAGAAGCGGCATCAGTTGTACTATTGGCAAAACATGAACAAAGGAACTTGTGCCGAGGTGGATTATGTGATAGCTCGCAGTGGCAGCATTGTTCCGATAGAAGTAAAATCGGGTGTGAAGGGTTCTATGAGCAGCATGTATTCGCTGATGCGCAATCCACAGAAGCATATAGAAATGGGCATCCGCTGTTCTCTCGAAAACTTTGGTACATTCGAGAGTCCCGATAGCAAGAAGATAGACATCATTCCTCTTTATGCTATCTCCAATTTGTTTGCGGAGAAGTAGATGGGGGATATAAAGAAATATCAAAAAAACTAAGAATATGGCAAGAGCAACAGGTTCAATCAATTATTTGGAGCATCGCACGCCCTTGAAGGACGAAAGCGGTAAGTATCAGATACATCCGATGTTCGTAAAACGGGATATCGTTGACCAGGAGAAGATGGAGAAGCGTGTTCGCGATCATTGTGCAATGAATGTTTCCTCCTTTATCTCTGCATTGGAAACGCTGGAGGATGAAACGCTTTATGCCTTGGCTGACGGCAACGAGGTGAGGGTAGGTGATATGTTTATCGTCAAGCCTAAACTGGGCGTGGTGAAGCATAAGGATAAGGAGGGAAATGAATGGAAGAAGACCTATCATGAGGGCGACCTGATTCCAGCCAACGAGGTGGATATCTGTGGTTTGGAGATTCAGCCCACGAAGGAGTTTCTTGAGAAGTTGCGTCGTAAGTCTAATGGTTGCAGTCGCCAGTACTGGGGAGTGAAGTCTGCTCCGAAGGAGGCAGAAAAGGAGTTTGCCGACATAGTGGAGATATGTCAGCAGCAGGGTTATATCACGGTGAAGGATATGATGAAGGAATTTGGCGTCACCCGCTATCATGCCAGCAAGGTATTGAATGATCTTTGCGAGGAGCCTGCAGCCCGGATGTATGCCACCAAGGAAGGCCCCGTTACGCTCTATCGATTGAGGAAGAAGGAATAAAGATAGGAGGCGGAGATAAGCATCTTTACGAGTTGGAAAGAGCTTCTTACCATGTTGGAAAGAGTATCTTTCTGGGTCAAAGAAAGTATCATTCTAGGTCGAAGAAAGTATCATTCCAGGTGCTAGAAAGTACCTTCTCCATTGTTGCCACTAGGCTAGGCAGCTCTGCTGAGCCTAGTCAGCAGGTCTGCTGACTGCAGTCAGCACCTCTGTCGAGCCTAGTGGCAACACCTTGTTATCGTACAACTATAACCCCTTTAGTTGTACGGTTATAACCTGTTTAGTCGTACGACTATACACCCTATAGTTGTACAATCGTAGCTTTATAGTTGTACAACTATACACCTTTTAGTTGTACGACCATAATATGATGATACTTCCATGATACATTGATGATACTTCTTGCCGCATTTTTCAAGAAGTGTCATTGATGTTAAGTTGTTAATCATCAGAAAGATAACTGGTATTTTGAGGGCAAAAATGAGACTTTGATACTTTTTTCGCAGAAAAAACTTATTATAGGGTTGCTTTAGTTTCAAAAATAATCCGTATCTTTGCAGTCGTGTTGCTAAAATAAAATTTATCTGCATTTTATTAGGATAAAGATGCTTTAGTTTCAAAAATAATCCGTATCTTTGCAGTCGTATTCTTCCGGATAGTAGTTCTTGAATGCTTAATCTGGTAGAATGAAATTTAGAAAGAGCGGACATTTGGGATGCTCATAATTTAATAATGGAGGATTGGATATGAATAAATTAACAAGAGAAGAGGCGCTTAGACGTTGGAAATCTGCCAAGGCTACAAAGAAAGCCATGGTTGACAAGATGCAGAAGATGCTTTATGAAGACTACAAATTACGTACAGGCGAGGAGCCTGTGAGATTTAATGTCTTGTTGTAGCTGTTTTTGATTTTATATATGCTTCAGGTAGTGTATCATGCTTCATTTTCGCTTCGGAAATGAGGCTTTTTTATGTTGTTGAGCATCTAAAGACAAATTTATCTGTATTTTGTTGAATAAAGATGCTTTAGTTTCAAAAATAATCATTACCTTTGCAGTTGCATTTTCTTGCAGAAAGCCCAAAGGGCCGAGCGGGTGGGTGTACTTTTATGGAATAGAGCGTTTGCTTACGCTCATCTGCGCAATCGTAAACTTCGCAACTTTACTAGCTGTTAGCAGGTGTGGCAATGAGTGAATGCTCACGGTAGGTGTATTTTATATCCTGCTGCGAATCGACGTATATATACTGTAGCTCTATGTTATGGTATCATGTTCGTCATACATATTCGTATGCGGAATTTCATATACCATAGCGTGGGCTTTCTGCATTGTCCGTCTCAACAGCAAGGGCAGTGCGAAGGCCTACGATTGGGGATGGACGAGGCGAATCCCCGCGCTCCTTTTCGTAGAAGGAAAAACTAATTTATTGATGTTGCCGATTCTTGGGGATTCTGTCGGAGTTTAAAGAATAGAAACAAAATGCCTTCACCTTTTGCTAGAGTAGTATGGAATAAGTTTGAAGCAGCTTTGCTTGTGGACACTTATGAAAAAGTGGCCAAAGGTGAATTGGCTCGCAAAGTTGCAGTTGCCAAGCTATCTAAACGCCTTCGATATAGAAAGATAAAGAATGGAATCGAAGTAAATGAAAAGTATAGAAACGAAAATGGTATTCAGCTTCAATTGTCGATAATGGAAAATATCTTGACTCATGGTGAGAAAGGATTGGCCTCTCGTTCTCGTCTTTTTGAAGATGTTGCTCAACTTGCAACTGAAAACCATGATGTATATATAGAATTGCTTCAAGAGGCGATTCAAATGTATCCCGAACCATTGGACACAGAAGGAAAGCAACCGGAAGTATCTTTAGAACAACCAGTGCTTGTGGAAGAATCTGTTCCACAAGAAAATTTGTTGCTGAATAGAGTAAAGAAAGTGCTTTCGGAAAAGTTCCAAAAAGGCATACGTTTAAACTCTGCCATTGACAAAAAGCGTTTTTATAAGAGTTATGAGGAGATTATTGGATCTCCTTTGGAGATTGCAGATGATGATTTCTTCAATATGTTGACTTCTTGTGGAATAGAGTCTGATAGAAAGATATATGTAGCTTCAGAGTTGATCCCTTCTGATTTACAAGATGAGATTGATTCTTTTATTGATGTGACATTAGATTCAGGCAAGGAATTTGTCTTTTATGAAAGTCTATTTAGTCATTTCAAAGAGGAGTTGCTTGATACACCTATTGCCAATGTCTCAATGTTGTGTACTTGGTTACAATACAAATATGAAAAGGAATTTTACTTTGATAAAGAGTATATGACTCGTGATCGCTATGTTGATATTGATATAGATCATGAGGTCATATCGTATATGCGTGAGCAATGGCAGGTAAAAAGCGAAGATGAGGTTGTTAAGGCCTTGGATTATCTTCCTGAAGATTCTGTTAGAACAGCTTTCAATCGCAATACAAACGTATTGATTGCCGCAACTCGTGGAATGCGATTCCATATAGATAAGTTTGAGGTTAATGAAGAAGAGTTGAAGGATATAATCTTCATTATAGAAACAACGATAGAAAAGTTCCAATTTATTGGAGCAGACGAACTCTTAGAGTGCATTCACCAAAAACTTCCTCAGGTTATAAGCAATAATTCTGATATTCCTGAACTTGGAATCAGAAAAGCTTTGGCAGTGCTGTTAGCTGATAAGTTTGATTTCAATAATGCCGTTATAAGCAAGAAGGGAGTTAAGTTATCAGCACGAGAAGCTTTACTTGCTTTTGCCAAAAGTCATGAGGAGTTTACTTTGGAAGAAGTTGATAAGCTTGCACAGTCTTTGGGTACCGTTATAAACTATCACTTAGAGCCATTGTTGGAATATTGTATTCGCATCAATGATAAAGAGTTTGTTGCTAGAGAAAAGGTACATTTTGATGTGGAAAGTATAGATAAATATCTTAAGGAGCATATCGATCATAGAGTGTATTCGATACCACTTAAGAGTATTCATAATTTTGCCACATTTCCAGAGTGTAATTATCCTTGGACTTCACGTTTATTAGAAAGCTACTTGTTGACAGCGAGTAATAGGTTCAGATTATATTTTAGTGACTATCTGAACAAAAATAATGTATGTGGAGTTATTTCATATAAACTTCCAGATTTGTCATTCAATTTTTTGATGGAAATTGCTTTGGCAAGAAACAATGTGAAGTTGGCTAAGAAAGAAGCTTTAGAGTATCTTGCAACTGAAGGATATATCGTACAAAGAAGAAATTCTGATATTGAAGAAATCCTGGCAGATGCAAGTCAGCTTAGAGAGATAGATAATAATAATAACAATAAAATTATATAACGAACAATGTATTCATATACTTGGGATATAGAGACAGGAGGATTCTTGCTGAATAGTACACCATTACAATTCAGTAAGGAACCACGTCCTGTATATAGCAAGGAACTTGATATACTGGGATTTGATAAGTACTGGAAGTATGACAAAGATGATTCTACCCCATTGATGTGGGCAGAAGCCAACAACTATATATATAAAGGAAGAGTTGTTGCTGCAATGAAGGGAGGTTCTTTGGATAAGAAACCAGAAATAAAGATTATCGAGGAACCAGAACCATCGGGAGAGGTTTTAATGAAAGTAAACATCAAAAAGATGGTTGAAAAGAACCAAGCAATACTTCAGGCTTTGGTTCAGCAAACGATAAAGCAAATCTATAATTCTTTTGTAAAATATCGTAAGAAAGGTGTAGATGTTTTTTACGTGGCATTTAGTGGAGGTAAAGACAGTGTTGTAACGTTAGATCTTGTTCAAAAGGCATTGCCTCATAATAGTTTTAAAGTGTTGTTTGGAGATACCGGTATGGAATTTCCTGATACTTATGAGACTGTAGATTATATAGAAAAGCAATGCCAAAGGGATAATATTGCTTTCATAAGAGCAAAGTCAAAATATAAGCCAAGTGAAACATGGGCAAAGTTTGGTCCTCCTGCTACTGTAAATCGTTGGTGTTGTAGCGTTCATAAAACTGCTCCTCAAATTTTGGCTTTGAGAGAAGCTACAGGAATACATGATTTTACTGGCATGGCTTTTATTGGAGTCAGAGCGAGTGAAAGTGTTGCAAGAAGTGGTTATGACTATATCAGTTTAGGAGAAAAGCATAAGGGGCAATGGAGCTGTAACCCAATCTTGGATTGGAATTCGGCTGAACTCTATGCTTATATATATTCCGAGAATCTCTATCTGAATAAAGCATATACTAAGGGTAATAGACGAGCTGGCTGTTTAGTGTGTCCTAGAGCTGCTGAAAGAAGTGATTATTTTGCCCGTAAATGTTATCCGAAGGAGTTTGATCAGTTAATTTCAGCTATTCGTAGTGGATATGAAGGACATTTTGCTTCTGAGGAAAACTTAGACCAGTTTGTTACGAATGGAGGATGGAAAGCTCGTAAGAATGGCCGAGACTTGAACATTCTTTCCAATTATGAGGAGATGGAAGAATCACGTAAATTGATTATAAAAATCACCAATCCTCGTACAGATTGGAAGCAATGGATAAAGACAATTGGAATACTGCAGAGTGAAGTATCTCCATATTGTATTGAAACAAAAAATGGCATATTTGAATTTGAAGTAGAAGAATCTGATGGAATACTAAAAATATCCCTGGATTCTGCAATAGTAAAATCTGCGCCAAACTTTATTAAATTGTTTAAGAATGTTTTCCATAAAACAGCTCTATGTATAAGATGTGGAGTTTGTGAAGCTGATTGTCATAATGGAGCAATTCACATGGAGAATGGAGTTTTGCGTATTGATGATACATGCAAGCATTGTTCGATGTGCCATAAAGTAGAACGTGGTTGTTTAGTTTTTAAATCTTTAGAAAGACCAAAAGGAGTTTCAAGTATGAATAAGAAAAATAAAAGTTTAAATTGCTATTCTCATCATGCGCCAAAGATGGATTGGTTTGTACAATTCTTTAAGTATAAGGAGACGTTTGCAGAGAACCATACTTTGGGAACAAATATGTTTGATTTCTTTAAGCGTTTTTTGAAGGACGCAGAGTTGATGAGCAACAATGTGATAGGAAAAACTGCAATGGCTATTGACCGTATAGGTTTGGATAGTATGGATGGTTGGGCTTTGATGCTGGCAAATCTTGTTTACTCTCCGCAGTTGAACTGGTATGTAAATAGATTGAATTTCAACGAGGTGGCTTCCAAGGATTATGTTATTTCTACATTGGTAGAAGATGGTGCAAAAGAGTCTTGGGTTTCTGATATTTGGAGTTCTTTTTCTCGAATTGCAGAATTGCCATTTTCTAATGTTGGATTCGGACAAATGGCAAAGGAAGGAAAGAAGTCCGTATCAATTATGCGTACTCCATGGCTTTCTCCTGAACCAAAAGTAATACTTTATAGCTTGTACAAATATGCAGAGGCTTGTGATGGGTACTATCAATTCTCTATGTCCCGTCTTTATGATAATAATGTAGAGAGTAATGGTGTTAGTCCAGCAAAAATATTTGGAATAGAAGAAGAGGAAATGAAAAAGATACTCAAGGGATTGTCTATCAAATACCCTGAGCTTATTAGTGCAACATTTACCTTGGATCTCGATAATATTAATTTGAGGGAGGATAAAACTGCACAAGATGTGCTTGAATTATTCTAACAATTGGTAAAATAGGATACTGACAAATAGAAAAATATGGAGAATTATCGCAAATATTTCGATATAGATCCTGATTACTTTCCTGCAGTCAATGCTGATGTAATCAAGAAGGAACCTGACTTGTGGAAAAAATACTATCCACATGAAACTTTTGTGAAGCTATTGAAGCAAACTGTTAGCGTTTTGGAACGCAAGCAGAAACTTAATATTTGGGTGGAGGGTGCATACGGTACAGGTAAATCGCATGCAGTTCTTACACTCAAGCATTTGCTTGATGCAAATAACAAAGAAGTTGAGGCTTATTTTAACGAGTTTGGATTAGACAAGGATTTGTGTAATAAACTTGTGGCTATAAAGTCACAAGGAAAGGTAGTTACTGTTCATCGTTATGGATCATCAAATATCTATAGCGATAACGACCTGTTTCTTGCGATGCAGGAAAGCATAGAAAAGGCATTGAAGGATGCTGGTATCGAGAATGCTGGTCCAAATGCGTTGAAGGATGGTATCATCAAATATCTCTCTGATGATGAGAATAAGCAAAGCTTTGGGGTCTATGTAGAAGGTAGCTATAAAGAACTGTTTGGTGGTGAAAGTGTTGATGAGATTATTGAAAACCTCAGAAACTATGAAGGTCAGGCACTTCTTACTTTGATGAATAAGATATTCCGCATTGCTAATGAGAAGAATATCAAGGCATTCTCGTTGGATAGTGAAACAATGGTAGCTTGGATAACAGAAGTTATTCATGCTAATAATTTGAAGGCACTTGTCTTTATTTGGGATGAGTTTACTGAATACTTTAGCAATAATACGCATCGACTGACTGGATTCCAAAGAATCTTGGACTTTAGCCAGACGGAGCCATTTTGCTTTATTCCTGTTACTCACCGAAGCGAGGCTGGTATAGATGATGCTGATGCAGATAAGCCAAAGATTCTTGGTCGTTTCATAAAGCCGACCTGTATTATTGAATTGCCAGAAAATATGGCATTTCAGTTGATGGGTGCAGCTATGAAAATTTCTGAAGATCCTATGGTAAAACAGGAGTGGGAAGAAATCTTATTTGATTTGGAAGAACGTACAGGATATTCACGAAAAAGAATCAAACAAAGTGCGGGAATTGAGGATAAACAATTACGTGGTATTTTGCCGATTCATCCTTATGCTGCAAGTTTGCTGAAGCATATCTCTGCTTCTTTTGCAAGTAATCAGCGTAGTATGTTTGATTTCATTAAGAACAGTGGTAATGAAGATTTGAAAGGTTTTCAGTGGTATATAGACAAATTTGGTCCTTACTCAGAGAATCCTTTCTTAACTGTTGATTTGTTGTGGGGATTCTTCTATGATAACGGTAAGAATGATTTGTCACAAAATATTCGTCAGATATTAGACCGTTATGCTAATTTGGCTAAACAGCTGGATGATGAAGAACAGAAAGTCTTGAAAGCTATTTTGTTGTTTCAGGCAATGTCGGAAAGTGCCAGTGACCAGATTGATATATTCTTACCAAATGAAAATAATTTAAATTTGGCATTTGAAGGAACTGATTTCGAAAGTGGTCAGGCAGTGAAGTGTGCAGAAAAGTTAGTACGTGAGAAAGTCATTTATAAAAAGACTCTAAAGGATGGTTCTTTCTTGTATTCTATTTTAACGGGAGAAATGGATGCAAGTGAAATCGATAAGAAAAAGGCTGCATATGAAGGTAAAACTACAAGTAGCATTATAAAAGACGGACAATTGAATGATACCGTAGAGATACCTTATGACTTAAATTTACGTTTCAAGTTAGAGTATGCAACTTGTACAGATTTTGATACCATTGCAAAGAAAAATATTAATGATGCTGCAGACGATAATAGACATTTCTATGTGGTATGTTGTTTGTCAAAAAATGCAAGTGAAAGTATCTCTATGACAAAGAGAATTGCTGAAATGCGCAAGAAGTATGCAGATAGTGAAGTTATCTTTATTGATTGTGGACGAACACCTCTTGGGGATGACAAGTTTGAAGAATGGGTAACGAACATGGCTACATCTACCTATTATGTAGGTAAGGATAATAACCAGTCGACTCAGTATTTGCGTTATGCAACCAGTATCTTGACAGAATGGCGTTCTAGAATCAAGCATGGACAGTTTGTTCTTTATACAAAGGTCAATACTGCTGGCGAAGTATTTAATAGCATGGAGACCTTAGGTGAAGAGTTGAGAACTTTTGATAAGAAGAGATTCCCATTAGCACTAGAATGTAACTATAAATCGGCAGCTAATTGGTGGGCGGCAAATAGTTTAGGAACTGGTGTAGAGTGTGGAGTAAAACAAGAAATAAAGAGCACTTATAAAAGTAAAAATGCAAGATTGGAAGAGATGTTAGTAAATGCTTTGGACAATCCAAATTATTGGACAGACTATCCTGCTGATTGCATTTCTCGTGTCAAGACAGATCTTAACGAGTTTGTCGGTGGTATAATAGAGAAGGAAGGTCGAATTTCTATTCTCTCAATCTATGACTTCTTGAAAGGTGAACCATATGGCTATTTACCTTGTAATATGACAGCATTCTTTATGGGCTTCTTACTTAAAGAGTATGTAAATGATAAATACTCTTGGAGTGATGGCTTGTCAAGTGATAATATGTCATTGGGCAAAATGAAGGAAATGATAGAAGAGGTTATAAAGCATGATAATACTCCAAACTCTCGTTATCGTGATAAGTATATTGTTACCATGACCCCTGAAGAAAAGGCCTTTATTGATGGAACTTCTATGGCATTTGAAATCGTGAAGGGAAGTTGTTCTTCTGTTGAGTCGGCTCGTGATAGAATTCGTGCCAGAATGAAGCAAAGCTTGTACTTCCCAATATGGACTGTAGGCGAGATTCTGAATGATGTCAATTTAAAAACTTCGGAAAGTGTCATCAGAGAACTTCTTGTTGATTATCAAGATTTGGCGAATAATACAACCAACAAGTCTGAAAGCGATATTGCAAATAGCATAGGACGAAAGTTTATCAAAAATGTTAATGCCGCAGAAGATTTGCATAAGCTCCTCACAGAAGCGAATTGTAAGAAAGGAATGCTCAAGTATCTTGATGGATATAAAGATGGGGAGTTGCCAAAGTTAGCAGAAAGTATCGGCGATGGTGGTCAGTATATTAATAGTTTAAAGAAGAAGTTTGATGCAGGAGAAGCTAATTGGGTCTGGAAAAAGGAGACTGTTAATCAGCAGATTGACGCTGTTGTTCTGGAATACCAAATTACTGCTATAACAGGTGCTCTCTTGGGTAGTTGTAAGAGTTACATGGAGGCATTGAAGGCTTGGAACGAGAAAATCAATAACATCAAGTTGGCTTATGAAACCATCAAGAATGATGTTGGCGATTTGTTACCATTGCTTGCTGTCTTGAAGGAGTTGAAACAACAGGGGCAATTGCCGGAAAACAAGAAAGTGGAATTTCTTGAATTGTTGCAGAATTATGGAGAAAGCTTCAATAAGTTCTATACTTCTCAATTTGAATTGTTCTGTACATCTTGTGAATTCTATCTTCAGAACTTGAATGACTCAGACAGAGAGAAGGTGTTTGGAAGAATGCAAAGTGGCTGCTTTACCAATGATAATGCTTCCTATAATAAAAAGGTAGAAGAGGTTGTTAATCAATATCGTAAAGAGTTAGGATCTATTCGCTTGAAGAATATTTGGAAAGAGAAGACTCAGACTGATAGTCCTCGTAAGTGGAGTGAGGTAAACAAGATGCCAATTCTTGCTATGATTCCAGATGATGAGCTGTCTGATTGTCGTAGAATATTCGGCATATTGAGCAGTCCTAATCCTACTGATAAGGAAGTGAATATGGCTTTGACATATTTGGAAAGCTTTACACATTGGAGTGAATTGAATGATGAGACTGCAAAGGATAATGCGTTCAAGGCTAGATTCTTGGAAGATAAATCTGTATTGTTGCAGAATATCTCTGAGGTAAAAGAATATATTGAAAGTCATGTATCAGACAGTCCTTATAACTGGATGGAAACTCCTAATGTAACAAAGGCGATAGATCGATTTGCTCATGCAAAATACTCATCCGTTGGATGTGATTTAGCTATTCAGAAGATTGATTCTATGAATCCAGAGGATGTGAAAAGATATTTGAAAGAGCTGATTAAAAACAATATGAAGGTTGGTCTTCAGATTATTATAAACAACTAACGCTTTTAGCGTATGAAGTACGAAGATGTTATAAATAGAATCGACAGATACATAAAGTCGGATAAGTATCAACCTATAATTGTAGATATGCCGAATATCCACTTGTATAAGAAGATAATAGAGCATTACAATGTAGGCTGTTATGACATACAGAAAGCTTCCTCATTTTGTATGGAGGAAGGGTTACCATTAATGGACAAGCTACAATATAGCTTGTCCATGGTTGATGGTGTTGTCTTTTTGAAGGGGTTATCTTGCTATCTGAAACTACAAGGTGAATTGTCTTTGCAAAAAAGTTTGCGTTCCTTGTTAGACCTTTCGTTGAAAGGAAAGTTGATTGTATTTACTTTCAATTGTGCTAGTGTACTTTCTAAAATGGACAATCGATTGCAGGCTGCTGGTAGAATTTCTATCGTTGATGGTGAACTATCTTGTCAGCTATCCTTATGTTTCATTAATCCGAAGTTAGCTAGTTCTGTTCCTGCAGGAATCAAAGGTATAAATAAATTGCAGGAAATGGAGACATTCTTGGAAGAAGACAACCCAAGTATCAGTGTTATAACGAAGAAAACTAGAGCTGATTTTTCAAACTCCATGTTCGATATAATTGAGTATTCTTCTGAATATCAGGTATTGGCAGAACAGAATTTGGATTTGGCAAATGTTGGAGAGACCGTTGGAACCGAATCGCAATGGGCGTATCTGTTGAAAGAAATGGAAAATTACGAAGATTGGCATCAATATGTTGTATCTGTATTTGGTTCAAATCTGGCAGATTGCATCAATGGCTTTGCTCTGTATGATAGCAATAAGCGATGGATATATTTCCTGGCATTAGCAACTAGTGGTGTAAAGGGCAATGAGTATTTGACTTATGTTATTTCAAAGTCAAAGACTTTTGATGATTTTATTATGCAGGCTTTCTGTGCCATTTTGAAAATTCCAGTGGGAGATCCAAACTTTCAAAAATATTATGATGAGAGAAAGGTTATAACTTCGAACTTGGCAGATTATTCAGATAGCTTGGATTGCTTTTGTAAGCAAGTCTATGGAAAGGAAGAGGATGGTATTTTCTATCTTACAGATAACACAAGAAAAGAAAAAGAGCATATCATTGAATTAATAGGTAAATACAAATACTCTGCTAGTCAATTGGCAGAAATATTACCAAGAGTTTATGGTGACTTGGCTACGTATCTGAAACCTTATAATTATTCAAATGATTTTCTAAACAGATACTTCACTCAGTATAAATACTGTAAGGTTATTAATTCCATTTCTGATGAGATGACTCAGATGGTTGCAGAACAATCTGTGAAGCGTGAGTATAATGTTTGGTTACAGCCCCGTTCTGTTTATGTGGACAAATTGGAAAAGAATCCTGTAAATTCTGTGTTGTATTTTATGGATGCAATGGGTGCTGAGTATCTAGGCTATTTGCAGAGTAAATGCTTTGACAATGGTTTGGAGTTTTCCGCTAATATTGCTCGTTGTAATTTGCCTTCGATTACTTCAATGAATAAGGAGTTTGAGGTTGATTTTCAACATGCAGGATGCAAGGTGTATAGTAATAAGAATATGGATGAGTTAAAACATGATGGAACTTTTACCTATGACTATGAAGGTAATAAATATCCAATCCATCTTGTTGAAGAAATCGATATCTTGAACAAACTTGTTACTCAGTTAAAAGCAATGCCGAAAGAAGAAACGGCTTATGTTGTTGCTGACCATGGAGCTACTAGGTTGGCAGTTATTAATGAGAAAGAAAACAAGTGGGAAGTTTCTGAAAAAGGAATACACTCTGGAAGGTGTTGCCCGAAAACAGACATTTCAGAGAAGCCACAATATGCAACAGAAGAAAATGATTTCTGGTGTCTTGCTAATTATGATAGATTCAAAGGTGGGCGAAAGGCACTGGTAGAGGTGCATGGTGGTGCTACTTTAGAAGAAGTAGTTGTACCTGTTATTACGGTCAAGAAAAAAAATCATTCTGTGAATTGTAAGCTTGTTGATAATAAGCCTATAATGGTAAGCTTCAAGAAGAAGGCTAGATTGAAATTGTTTGTTGATGTTGATTCTGAGGATATGACGATTTCTGTTAATGGTATTTTCTATGCCTTGAAGAAAACGGAAATAAACTATCAATACTATGCAGAGATGCCAGAGGTAAAAACTGTAGGCGAGTATCTATGTGATGTATATAGAGATGATACCCTTATTGCGAAGAACATAAAGTTTGAAGTAAAGAAGGAGGGTGCATCTGAACGTAAATTCTTTTAAACAATAAAGATGGAGACAAAACTTAAAGAATATTTCGATGATATGGTTGTCTTTAAGGACTTGAAAGAAAGTAATTTCTTCAAGGACTTGAATTTGCCATCGTTCCTTCGTGATTGGCTCTTGAAGATGTTTGAGAACGAGGAAGGTAAGTTTGATGTTGGGGAATTAACCAACTTTGTTAAGACTTATATTCCTTCAAAAACAGAATGGATAGGCATCAAGAATCGTATTGTTGTAGAAAATGAGCGAGTAAAATTGCTTACAAGAATCTCTGTAGATATAAACATTACGACTCATGAAGTTTCGTTTTCATTGCCTGATTTTGGATTGGGTAATAAAGAGACGATTATTGATTCAAATGTGTGGGATGAATGTAAGGATGATTTGATAAAGGCAAAGGAGACATGGGGTGTTGTTGAATTGGGGTATCGTTATCCTGAAGGTAAAATAAAGGGAAAGATAAAACTCATTAGCTTCCAAAACTTTTGCCCATACGAGATTGACCTTGACTACTATAAGGATGTTAGAAAGGAATTCTCAATTCATGAATGGATTGATGTTTTGTTGGGAGCAATAGACTATAATGCTTCGGGATATGAAGACGAGCATCAGAAGCTAGCAATGCTGACACGACTATTGCCATTCGTGGAGAAAAGATTGAATCTGATAGAACTTGCACCGAAGGGTACTGGTAAGTCGTACTTGTTTGGTGGAGTTAGCCGCTATGGTTATCTATCTGCGGGTAAGATGACACGAGCAAAATTGTTCTACGATTTGGCACGTCGTGAGGAAGGACTGGTTTTTTATCACGACTATATTGCTTTTGATGAGATTCAGAAGGTAGAGTTTGATAATGTCAATGAAATGACTCAAACGCTTCAAGGCTATATGGAGCAGGGAACGGTGAAAATCGGCGATAAGGATGATGTTGCTGATGCAGGCTTTGTTATGTTAGGAAACATTGATGAGGCGAAGATGGATGAATATCAGAATATGTTTGAGGATTTGCCGTCTTTGTTCCGAACTAGTGCTTTGATGGATCGTATTCATGGATTTATCAAGGGCTGGGATATTCCTCGTATGAATGAGGGGCTGAAAATATCTGGTTGGGCATTAAACTCGGAATATTTCTCATCCATCATGCACTTGTTGCGTGACGATATATCTTATCGTGCCATCGTTGATAGAATGGTGGAGTATCCTGCTAATGCAGATACACGTGATACGGAAGCAATTAAGCGTATAGCTACGGCTTATTTGAAATTACTGTTTCCTCATGTGCGTTCTATGCAAGATATTAAAGCATCGGAATTCAATGCTTATTGCTTGACACCTGCTAGAAAGATGCGCCAAATAATAGTTAGACAAATGGGTATGATTGATTTGCAGTATAAAGGCAAGAATGTACCAACTTTTTTAATTCGTGATTATGAGTAAAGTATATAGTTGTATAGCATGTGGTAAGAAATGTCTTGATAAGGATACAATAGGTATCAACAAGAAATTACTTGGTGAGGACATTACATCCTTTTACTGTATGGATTGTTTGGCAGATTATCTTGGTTGTGAGGTTCAAGACATATTGGATAAAATAGAAGAATTCAAAGAGGAAGGCTGTAAACTCTTTAGTTAAAAGGAGGTTTTATGAAAGAATATGTATATGCTGATAATGCAGCTACGACTCGTCTAAGCAATAAGGCTTTTGAGAGCATGTTGCCGTACTTACAAAATGAGTACGGCAATGCTTCTCAGTTATATTCTTTTGCTCGTTTTCCGAAGAAGGCATTAAAAGAGGCAAGACAAGTTATAGCTAATTGCATAGGTGCGCAGCCTGGTGAAATCTTTTTTACTTCTTGTGGTACTGAGAGTGACAATTGGGTTATTAATGGTGCTGTTCAACAATATCTGCCTATAGTTACTTCTTCTATTGAGCATCATGCGATATTAAGATCTTGTGAGTCAGCAAAACTATGTGGATGTTCTGTCTCATTATTGCCTGTAACTAAAGAGGGTATAGTTCTTTCATCCTCCGTTAAAGAGGTGGTACACTCATCTCGTGGTTTATTGTCTGTAATGTATGCAAACAATGAAATAGGAACAATTCAGCCGATAAAAGAATTGGCAACAATTGCTCACGAAAATGGTTGGTTGATGCATACAGATGCTGTTCAAGCTATGGGGCATACTCGAATTAATGTTCGAGAGTTGGGGGTGGATATGCTCTCTGCATCTGCACATAAGTTTAATGGTCCAAAGGGGATTGGCTTTCTTTATATTAAAGAAGGAATCAATTGGCCTTCACTGATAAAAGGAGGTGCGCAAGAGAAAGGACTGAGAGCCGGTACAGAGAATGTTGCCTCGATTATGGGTATGGCTACTGCCTTAGAAGAGAATGTCGCTTCAGTCAGTGAAAATGAAGCCTATTTGTCTCATTTGGAAAAGATGCTCATTTCGAATTTGTCTGATTCGGGTGTCTTATTCTATAGAAATGGCGCAGGTAATCACATTAGGGGAAATATCAGTCTATCTTTTCCTAATCGAAGCGGAGAAGCAATTATGCATAGACTTGATTTAAAAGGAATCTGTGTTTCGACAGGTTCTGCCTGTGATAGCCAAGATACTCAAGTATCTCATGTATTGAAAGCTATCGGCTTAGAAGAAACTTTAGCAAAGGGAACCATTCGTATATCTTTAGGTAAGTATAATACGGAACAAGATGTTATGAGGATTGTTCAGGAATTAACTAGAATTTTGAAATAACAAGGTTTCCTGTACAGTAACAACAAACGGTGGAGGCTTATCATTAGCCTTCACCGTTTCTTCCAGTTTATGCTTGGTGGAATCGAAAAGTTGGTGGGGTTCATCAGATGAAGGTCACCAAACCTAAATGTCTTGAAAACAAAGACTTGAAAAATAGATATTGTGGCATATTTCATGAAAAAGGGTTAAACTGCAAGTAGGGAAGTAATCAAATCTTATGATTTTTAACATAGATAATCACAATTATAGTTGTTTAGCAAAAGTTTTCTGCTCAAAAATTGTAGATATCGAATAAATATATTATCTTTGCCATGTGTTTTTAAAAATAGAATTATGAATAAGAAACAATCCACATTAAAAGTAGATAGCATACTGGAGTACTATGACAATCCCCAATTGCTAACCGCAAGGGATTGTTTTGATACCTTGTATTTGTGTTTGCTGTATGAAGATACTCCCGAATGCAAATATACGGCAATTCGTATTTCTAGTAAAAGATTGCAGGATTTTTGCATGGGAAAGAAGGACTTGCGTTCTTTGTTCTTATCTCCTGAAGGTAATCTGGAGTACTTCGATGCAAGGTGTTCTGGTAATACTCTTGTGCTGGATCCTAAAACAAGCACAACTATATCAGAAGAGCGTTTGCCTGATGAAGGCTATTATCTGGAAACTTCTGGTAAGAAAAGCATCGTGGTTGATATTCCTGTGGATAATAAAAATAAACTTGATTATGGAGTATTATAGAATAAACAAAGTTTGGGTAGATGATGCTCATGTTTGGGCAGAAACTGCGAATGGTTGGAAGGCGAACTATCCTTTTAATCGATGGAGTTGTCTGGCAAAGGCTACAACGGAACAGCGTCAGAGGTTCTTTCTTAGTCGTTATGGAATTCATTGGCCTGAACTAGATGAAGATCTTAGTTTCTCTGGTCTGTTTTCTGATGCTGGTCTTTGCAACAGCAAAGATGATGAGAATGCGATTTATTATAGCGCAAACTAATCGGATAGATTTTGTAAGCGTAGCAATAGTGGTATGATTAAAAAGCAGAAGTTATGAATAGTGATAATATTGATTTTGTAACATATTGCATTGGCAACTTATCTCGCAGATTGGGATTGAATGCTCGTGATGTATATCAGCGTCTAAAGACTTCTGGTATACTTACTGGTTATATTATCCCAAGCTATGATGTGCTCCATACTTTTAGCAAGGAGTATCTGATGGAAGATCTTATTGATTTCATGAAAGAGAAAGGAGTGCTCTAGAATAATGAAACTAAGTTTATTGGTTATATCCATGTTTGCTGCCATGGCGTTGCCTGCCTCCTCGCAGGAGGATAGCACCAAGACTATACACCGCATCGCACTGGATGCGGTGCCATCTACCATATTTCATACTAACGAGTTTCTGCGTGGAGGGAATGATGAGGCTCGGACGATGAATCACGACATGACTTTTACGCTGAAGTATGCCTTCATGAATAAGGAGGAGGTGAGACCTGGCTCCATCTATCAGGGGGCGTATCAGGGTGTAGGCTTGGCTAGACATGAGTTTAACCAGTGGCTGGCAAATCCGATATCCGTGTATCTGTTTCAGGGGGCACCGATTGTGAACCTATCCCGCAGGGTGTCGCTCAACTATGAGTGGAACCTGGGTATGGCGTTCGGATGGAATGCCTATGACGAGCTGAACAATCCTGAAAACAAGGTGATTGGCTCAAAGGCAACGGCATATATTGATGTTGATGTGTATATGAAGTGGATGCTCTCGAAATATCTAGACCTGAATGCCGGTATTTCGCTGACTCATTTCTCTAATGGCAACACCACTTATCCTAACATGGGACTTAACACAGGCGGCATAAGATTGGGACTGGCTTATTACATCAACCGGCAACCGTTGGCTGTGCCGAAGGTGGAGCGGGAGAAACTGCCGGATAGCCGTGGCCTTTACACGGATGTGGTATTGTATGGCGCCTGGAAGCAGGGTATTGCCCATGATGGGGTGTCGAGCTATCTGCTGGATGGCAAGTATGCCGTGATGGGCTTCAATGTAAACCCGATGTACCGGTTGAACCCGTGGCTGAGTTTGGGTGCTTCGCTTGATGGTGTGTACGACCGTTCGGCTAGCAGGGAGAATGATCCTTGGGGCGAGGTGGTGAATCATAAGTTTAGTACCCAGGCTGGTCTGGGCCTTTCTGCTCGTGGCGAGTTTGCCATGCCTTATTTCAGCATCAACTTTGGTGCGGGAACCTATCTGCTTGGCAATCGCAACGATTTCAGGGGTGTATATGAGGTGCTTGCCCTGAAGATTCATGTGAGCCGACGTGCTATGCTGCACATCGGCTACAGTCTGGTGGATTTCAAGACTCCTAACAATCTGATGCTAGGCTTGGGTTGGCGATTTGGCGGCAACTAATGTTTTTTTCGAAAGAAATAACAGGTAAACTTTTTCTCCTTTCAATCTTTTTTTGTACTTTTGCACCATCAATTTAATTGAAGAAGAAGTCTGATTTTAAAAAATAGAAAAAGATATGGCTGATAAAGATATGAAATGGAAGACGCTCTCGCAGAAGTATCTGATAGAGAAGCCTTGGCTCACGGCACGAGTGGATAAGGTGGAATTGCCTACGGGTGCCATCATCGATGAATATTACGTGCTGGAATATCCTGACTGGGTAAATACCATCGCCATTACGAAGAAGGGAGAGTTCGTCTTCGTTCGCCAGTATCGCTATGCGATAGGGAAGACGGTGAATGAACTCTGTGCCGGAGTGATAGAGAAGGGCGAGGATCCGATGGTGGCTGCCAAGCGAGAACTGATGGAAGAGACTGGATTCGGTGGCGGAAACTGGCAGAAGTGGATGACGATTTCTGCCAACCCAAGCACGCATACCAATCTTACCCATTGTTATCTGGCTACGGATGTGGAGCGCATGGATGTACAGCATCTGGACCAGGCTGAGGATATCGAGGTTCGCCTCTTCTCCAGGGATGAAGTGATGGAAATGCTGGAGAAGGGAGAAATCTGGCAAAGCCTGATGGCCGCTCCGCTCTGGAAGTATTTTGCGAAAGCAAAGTAAGCTGCAGGGCTTCATTTATAAAAGCCAAGTAAATATTAGACATTAAACAATAAACATTATAAAGATGGTAATAGATTTCGAAAAGATTGCTGAGGCTCATTTGGAGGGCTTCAAGGGTGGACAGGGTAAACTCGATACTCGTAACTATGTGGATGACAAGGTGAAGATTATGTATTCTACCTTGCGTCCGGGTGCATCAACTGGTCTTCATACTCATGAGGGCAACTGCGAGATTATCTATGTGGTAAGCGGCACTGCTACTTTCCATTATGATGATACCGTGGAGGAGGTTCGACAGGGACAGGTGCATTACTGCCCGATGAACCACGCTCATTATATGGAGAATCTCACCGACCATGATCTGGTGTATCTCGCCATTGTGCCTGAGCATCATTAATATCCCTGGAGTATCAGGGAAAAACACATCATATTCCTCAAGGAAAACGAAAAAAGAAAGTCCAACTCGGATGCCTCTCATTCAGAAAGGCTCCAAGCTGGACTTTCGTCATTTCTCTCTCTCTTTTATATTGCTATAGTCATCTGTTTTTTATCTAAAAGAATATGCTGCTGATTATAGTTTCTCGCAGAACTCGATTTTCTCCTTGTTTGGCCCCTCGATGGTGAAGAACTTTACACCGTTCTCCCAGAAAGGGAGACCATTTACCTGCTGATCCAGCATCTTGAAGGTTCCGGCTTCCTTTACTACCTGGAAGAGATCCTCTATGTTCTTTACATCGATGGCGATGTGGTCGATGGCTCCATATTCCATCTTTGCCTGATGGTTCTGATAGGTCTCGATGATGAGATTGTGGAGCTGGAGGAAGGCTACTTCCTCGGTGCCGTTCACTGTGCGGAGGGCTGTCTCGAAGCCCAGGGCATGATAAAACTCAATGGTCTTGTTGATGTCGTTGGTAGGAATGCCGATGTGCTGCACGCCTGTTGTAAATTCTTTGATCTTCATAATGAATTTGTGTTTAGATGATTGTTATGATAAAACTTTCTGTGTTTTTTTGAAGATTTAGAAGCGGATGATTTCTGCTCCAATCTGGAAATAGCTCTCGTTGCTCTGCGGATTCCACATGCCCTTGGCGTAAACCGGAACGGTGTAGTTGCCGAGCTTGAGATCGTGGGTGGCTTGCAGTGGTACGTGAACGATGCCTGCCGTGGTTCCGAAGAAGTGGGCATCCTCGCCAGATCTGTTCAGGGCGAAGGCTCCACCTACTCCTGCATCTACCTTCCAGCCATCCTTCTGGTAGATAGGGTATTCCGCATAGGCGAAGGTGGAATATTTCTGCTTCGTATTGTCGCTGTTGCGGTCGCGTCCGAAGACTACCGTTGACCAGCTCAGGAGCAGTGGAAACTTCTCGTCCTGAAACCGGTAGCTTAATGTAGCATCGAGGAATCGGCCCGTGGTATGAGCAGAGTAGTTCCAGTATTCCTTATTATTATAGCTGGCGCCAGGGGAGAAGTTGTAGGTGTCCCACAGGGCGAATCCCCAACCGCCAGCCTTCAGATTCAGATAATGGTTAAACTCCTTGTAGGAGCCTTCCGAGTTGCAGCCACCCCAAAGTCCCACGGTAACGTGGTCGTTGACCATCGTATAGCTCAGGTCGGTGAGGAGGACGATGCCGTCGGAAACTTCCATGCCACGCCACAGATGATTGTTCTGCACGTTGGCTTTCAGATGGAGCTGTGCCTGGGCGTTTCCCAGGCAAGCAGCCATCATCAAAACAATAACTACAATTCTTTTCATGGTTTTACTACAAAATAAACTTTTTGAACCTAACTAAAACTTACTAAAACAAACTAATAACTTATTGAACCTTATAAACCTTCACTAAAAAATCAAAATTAACGAAACGTATATTTATATGAAAATAATCTTCGCAATAACTTTGGGCAAATGTGGCTTTACTTGGTAAATTCATCAGGCAAAACAGGTATGGCTCCATTCTGTGTACAGACGAATGCCGAAACCTTTACAGCCAATTCGTGAGCTTCCTTTACGCTCTTGCCCTTCAGGATGCTTGCCACGAATGCACCTGTGAATGAATCGCCTGCACCCACTGTGTCTGCCACTTCCACCTTTGGTGTCTCTATAAACGAAACTTCGCCAGGGGTGAACACATAACTGCCGTTTACACCGCAGGTAAGAATGAGCATCTTCAGATTGTACTTGCCCAAGAGGAGCCAGCATTTGTTCTCCAGGTCGATGCCCGGATAACCGAAGATGCGGCTTACGGTAATCAATTCCTCGTCGTTGATCTTGAGGATGTTGCATCGCTTGATGCTCTCGGTGATAATTTCCTTGGTATAGAATCCCTGACGGAGATTGATATCGAAGATTTTGAGGATTCCTTCTTCCTTCGGCATGTTATCAAGGAAGCGGTAGATGGTGTTGCGGGAAACCTCGTTGCGCTGAGCCAGCGAACCGAAGCAGGCTGCGGTGCAATTCTTTGCCAACTTCTCCAGGGCTGGCGTGTAGGGGATGTTGTCCCAGGCTGCTCCCTCCTTGATGTCGTAGCAAGGAATGCCGTTGGCATCGAGTGAAACCTGGACGGTGCCTGTAGGGTAGGCTACCTTGTCTATCTGATAGTTGAGATGGTGATCGTTGAGTTCCTTCTCCAGTTCCTTGCCCAGCTCATCATCGCCTATTGCGCTGACCGCACAGCTATTGAGTCCGAACTGTGAAACGTGGTAAGCAAAGTTGGCTGGAGCGCCACCTAGCTTCTTTCCTTCTGGAAGCACATCGAAGAGTGCCTCACCGATACCTATCACTGATTGTTTCTTTTCCATTGTCATTTTTACTTTAAGAATGTTAGAGATGTTACTTGATTTCTGTTGCAAAGGTAGCATTTTTCAGCTACCTTCACAAAGAAAAATCATCTAAACTTTCTGCAAACGTTCCCGCAATCGTTTCCAATTTCTGCAATCGTTTGCAGTATGTTTCTTCTCTTCAATCCTTTACTTCTTCTCTCCAGGTTTCTGTTCGAAATCGATGAGAACCTTCATGCTGGTTTCGCGATGGGTGTCGATAAACTTATAGGCATCATCGTATTCTTCGAAGGCGAAGCGGTTGCTTACGAGTGGCTTAAGGTTGACGATGCCCTTGTTGACATAATCGATGGCTGTGAGATAATCTTCGTGGCGATACATCATTGAACCGATGAGTCTCAACTCATGCTCGCCCAGATAGAACATGCTGAGGGCTGGGTCCTTGGCAAAGACAGCCACAACCACGATGTCGCTACCTTTCTCGATGGTCTCCATCAGCGAACGGATGGAAACTTCTACACCTGCTACCTCGAAACCTACCTGATAGCCTTCCTCACCGAAGAGTTCCTGGGCTGCCTCCTTCAAGGTCTTCTTGGTGATGTTGAGGGTATGCTTGATGCCGCATTCGCGAGCCTTAGCCAGGCGAAGGTCGCTTACATCGGTAATGAGTACATTCTTGGCACCACGGGCAATGCAGAACTGGGCTATGAGGTTGCCGATGGTTCCTGCACCGCTCACTACTACATTCTTGCCCTTTACATCGGTGCGGTTGCTGGCATGGGCACCAACGGCTGAAGGCTCAATCATGGCACCATAGTCGAGGCTCATGCCTTCCGGCAACTTAGCCACGCGGTCGTCATCTACTACGAAGAAATCCTGTGCTGCACCATCTGCCTGGAAAGCCTGAACACGCAGGTGCTCACAAACATTATACTGTCCGCGCTTGCAAGGGTTGCACTTGCCGCAAACCAACTGTGGGCGAGCAGTGATGTGGTCGCCAGGCTTGCAGACGGTAACTTCGCTGCCTACAGCCATAACCACTCCTGAGTACTCATGTCCCTGAACCACTGGGTAGAAGGTGGCTGGGTGAAGACCGTGGTAAGAGTGAATCTCGCTACCGCAGATGCCGATGCGCTTGATGTTGACGAGAACCTGATGAGCAGTTAAGTCTGCTGCCTTTGGTTCTGCTACTTCCTTGAACTCGATATGCTTTGGTTCTACCAATATTGCCTGTCTCATGATTATAATGTTTTAAAAATGTTATTGTTATGTTGGTGGGATAAAAGATCCCGGTTTATCTTTATTTCTTTTTATTTCTTTTTGTTTTCCAGATCTGCCATAATCTGCTTGTATTGCTTCTTGTTGAGCTTGTAGAAGCAGAGGCATCCTGCGGTGACAATCCACAAAACTCCAGGAATGGTGCTGAAGGCGTGGTGCATAATGCTCAATACTTCCGGATTCTGCATGGTATTGCTTACGTATCCTGCGCTGCCCAGGGCAATGGCGAGAAGCGATGTGCCGAGTGCCATTCCTATCTTGTTGCCCAGCGAGATGAAGGCGTATTGGAAACCGTCGTTTCTGATGCCCGTCTTCCACTCGCCATACTCCACACAGTCGGGGATGATGGCATAGATGGCTGTATTGAAGCCTGAGAAGAAGAACCACGACAAAGCTGAGAACAGATAGAACATAATGGCGCTGCCGTTAGGGCTGAAGAAGTACAGACCTATCATCGTAATACCGGTGAGGAAGGCGAAGATGGCTGCCGTGTAACCCTTGTTGCCCGTTTTTCTGAATACCAGAGGGAAGCAGGCGGCACCTATGATACTTGGCACGATGATGGCCATGGAATAGTAGGAGAAGAGTGTTGCCGAACCTTCTACATAAGTGAAATAGTAGAGCATGTCGGCGTTGCGTCCGTAGTGGATGAAACCGAAGAGCAACTGTCCCAGAAGGGCGAGCAGATAGGGCTTGTTTTTCATCACGGAACGAAGCTGCACCTTTAATGGGAGCTTCTGTCCCACAGGAACTTCTACCACTTCCTTGGTCTTGTGGAAGCAGAACAGATGGCAGGCAGCGAAGATGATGCCGTAGAGTACAGCCACAGCCAGATAACCATATTTGGTATCGCCTGCGCCAAACCAGCTGATGAGCGGAACGGTTACGATGTTGATTACTCCGATGGCCATCATGGCGCTCACCGAACGGCTGGTGTTGAGCTTGGCTCTCTCATCGATGTCTTGTGTCATGGCTCCGCAGAGTGTGCCGTAAGGCAGGTTTACGCAGGTATATCCCAGCACCAGGATGCAGTAGGTTACTGCCATATAGATAATCTTGGCGGTCTGGCTCCATTCCGGATGTGCCCAGAAAGTGAGTATCAGTACCAGTGCCGTGATAGGAGCTCCGAAGAGCAGCCATGGGCGGAATCGTCCCCATCGGGTGTGGGTCTTATCGGTAAGTGTGCCGATGATTGGGTCGTTGATGGCATCCCAGAATCGGGAAACAAGCATCAGGGTTGCTACGGCACTCATGCTGATTCCGAACACATCGGTGTAGAAAATCATGAGGAAGTTGCCCACGAACATCCAACTGAAGTTGCAGCCCACATCGCCCATGCCATAGGCGAGCTTACTGATGAAGGGAACCTTTCCCTGTGAATTGTTCTCTAGCGAAGTGTTCGCTTGAAATTTAGAATCTTGTTCCATATCCTTTTTCTTAGGTTTGATTGTGATACTTAATGTTGTTTATTCTTTGTTTTGTGTAGGAATAGAGCGATTTGAAAAATCGTTTTTCCTTTTCACGTTGCAAAGATAGAACGATTTTGCAGAAGAAACAAGAAAAAAAACGACTCTTTTTTCGCAACCGTTCCCGCAACCGTTCCCATTTTCCGCAACCGTTCCCAAAAAGATTTCTCTGTTTTTTGTTGTTGCTTTCATGGAAAATAAGTATCTTTGCGGGCGCATTTAACAAGAAAGAAAAAGAGATATGGCAAAATATGTAACCATCATGGATATTGCAAGGGAACTGGGGATTTCCAAGTCCACCGTTTCGCGTGCTCTTTCGGGAGATACTGGTAATGTGAAGGCGGAAACCTTGCAGAAGATATTGGCAACTGCCGAGCGGATGGGCTATCATCGCAACGAACTGGCTGTGAACTTTCGCCAGCAGAGTACCCATAACATCGGCATCATCATCCCCGAAATCGTAACAACGTTCTATATGACCTTTATCAATGATGCTCAAGCCATCTTGCGCAAGCAGGGGTATAAGGTGATGATTGCCATCTCTAACGAGAATCCTGAGCAGGAGAGAGAGAACATTCTGATGATGGAGCAGCTGCGTGTGGATGGCATCCTGATGAGTGCATGCGACAAGGAGCATAATGTGGACCTATATAATAAGGTGATAGAAAGGGGCATTCCCATCGTGTTTTTCGATAGAACGGTGGAGAAGGTAAAGGCTTCACAGGTGCACATGGACGATTACATCATGTCGTTTTTCATGGTGGAGGCTTTGTTGCGCAAGGGCTATAAGCATATTATTCATATCCCGGGACCTGCTTATATCCGAAACAGCTATGAACGATTGAGGGGCTATCGGGATGCGCTGGAAAAGTTTCATATAGAGTATCAGGCGCAAGATGTCTTGTCGCCAGCCTTGTCGGCAGAAGAGGGTAGTTGGGTGATGGAGCGTTTCCTGGAGAAGAATGTATCCTTTGATGCGGTCTTTGGCTTTACGGAGACTGCTGTGTTGGGAGCCAAGAGTGCTATCCAGAAGCGTGGCTTGCGCATTCCGGAGGATGTGGCGCTTTGCTGCATGTCGGGCACAGCCTTGGCTACCTTGGTTCATCCTCAGTTGACGGTAGTGGAACAGCCTATTGAGAAAATGGCGCAGGAAAGTTGCCGATTGCTGCTGGAGCATATTGCCGAAGGTTATAGAAGGATAGAGGAAATTGCATTGAGAGGTGAAACCGTGATAAGGGAATCTACTTAATAAAGGTATCGACTTCTGGAATCTGCATAAAAAAAGCTGTTTTCAGAAAACAGTGTAAAAGAAGCTGTTTTTGAAAACAGTGTAAAAGAAACGGGTGTATCATCTATATTTATTGAATGATACACCCGTTTTCTATCTCTTTATCTTAGCTTTTAAACTTAATCTATCGCCTTATCTTAAGCTTCCTCTTCCTCTTCTTCATTCTCCAGCAAGTCGGTGCCGAGGTGAGTGGTCTGCTCACGCTTTAAACGGTCGCGCACCTCCTTAGGCTTGGTGGCGTAGGTAATCATTCGGATAGAATCGTTATAGCTTACGTACTTCCAGAGCCAGTTGAGCATTACCATTACCTTGTTCTTTACGCCAAGGATAGAGCGGAGGTGAACTACCAGCCACAATACCCAGGCAAAGAAGCCCTGGCTGTGGAACTTGCCAAGCTCTACCACAGCCTTGTGTCTTCCGATGGTAGCCATAGAACCCAGGTTCTTGTAGCGGAAAGGCTTGAGCTGGGAATCAGTGGCTCCCTCGGCAATCTTCTGGATATTCTTAGCCAGGAGTGCTGCCTGCTGAATGGCTACCTGAGCCAACTGTGGATGACCGCCAGGATAAGCTGGGTCTGTGGTCTGGATACACTGGTCGCCGATGGCGAAGAGACCGTCCATGCCAGGGATGCGGTTGAATTCATCTACTACGATTCGGAAACCACGGCCCAGATGGTCGCCATCGATACCCGTGATAGGCTGTGCCTTTACACCTGATACCCAGAGGAATGTGCGGGTAGGAATCTCCTGACCGTCCTTCATCAGAACCTTGTGGTCCTTGTAGTCGGTTACCATTTTGCCAAACTGTACATCCACACCCATGCTGGTAAGGAATTCGTATGCTTTCTTAGAAGAGTCCTGTGACATTCCGGCGAGCAGTCTGTCGCCCGCTTCCAGGAGATAGATGTGCATCAGAGATGAGTCCATATCAGGATAATCATAAGGAATCACGTAGCGCTTCATTTCAGAGAGGGCTCCGGCAATCTCTACACCTGTGGCACCACCGCCCACAATGACCACGTTCAGGAGTTCCTGTCGCTCCTCTTCTGTGGCACAGGTCAATGCACGCTCCAGGTTACTCAGCACGGCGTTGCGCAATCCCATTGCTTCAGAAACGGTCTTCATCGGAATCGCCCATTTCTCGATGTTGGCATTGCCATAGAAATTGGTGGTGGTTCCTGCTGCGAACACTAGGTAATCGTACTCAATCTTACCGATGGAAGTCTGCAGAATCTTCTTGTCTGGGAATACGGCTCTCGCTTCTGCCATGCGGAAGTAGAAGTTCTTGCGCTTGCGGAAAATCTGGCGGAACGGGAAGGAGATGGAACTTGGGTCGATACCTGCCGAAGCT
Organism: uncultured Prevotella sp.; assembly: GCA_900555035.1. Classification (GTDB taxonomy): domain Bacteria; phylum Bacteroidota; class Bacteroidia; order Bacteroidales; family Bacteroidaceae; genus Prevotella. The sequence continues at coordinate 53,971 of USJX01000002.1, read as the reverse complement.
ATCTGATAGATAAGCGGAGGGAACTGATGGAAATTGTTCTTATCGATCAACACCACCTGCAGGTTTGCATTGCAGAGATCTTCTGCCAAACGAAGACCACCGAGTCCGCCACCTACGATAACAACTCTCTTCAACTGATTTCTCTTGATATTAATACTCATAACTACTGCTGTTTGTTTGGAATAACTAAATACATATATTTGCTGAAAATTCTATTCTTAGAAGGCATATAGCCTAGTCATCGCTGAAAATTCGACTGCAAAGGTACAACTTTTTTATGAGGTGGCAAAGGAAGATGGGTAGAAATATGGGATTGAAGCTTGTTGCAATCGTTCTCATTTTATATTCTTGTAAATGATGTTGCAGAATGTAATATGCAGATAGCATTTTGATACTTGTTCTTATCTTTTTTCAAGAAATGTTTTTGATTTTCAAGGAAATGTTGTACTTTTGCATCGACAACTTCAATATTCGAACGTTTATCTTATAAAAACATAATAATGAAACATGTAACTATCAAGGATATAGCCCGTTCGCTCTGCATTTCGGTCTCCACCGTTTCCAGAGCGTTGACGGATGACAAGAACATTCGCAAGGAGACGCGCGAGATGGTGGTAGAGGAGGCTAAGCGACTCGGCTACAAGCGCAATCCGGTGGCGATGAACCTGAAGATGGGACGTACGAACACCATTGGTGTCATCGTGCCGGAGATGCACACCCCTTATGCTTCGCAGGTGATTAACGGAATACAGGAGGTGCTCTACAAGAAGAACCAGAAGGTGATGATTGCCGAGAGCGATGAGAAGCCGGAGCGGGAACTGGAGAACCTGAAGATGATGGAGCAGTTTATGGTAGATGGGCTGATTGTGAGCCTCTGCAGCTATCGCAAGAATATAGAAATGTATCAGCAGTTGGCGGCAGATGGTATGGCGATTGTCTTCTACGACCGCATTCCGTATGGATTGAAGATGTCGCAGGTTGTGGTGAATGATAATGTAGATTCTTATTTCATGGTGGAGCATCTGATTCGCCTGGGCAGGAAGCGCATCGTCTATCTGCAGGGACCCGACGACATTTACAATGCCTATCAGCGAGGCTTGGGTTATCGTGAGGCGATGGAGAAATTCCATCTCTTCGATCCTTCGCTGATCGTGAAGACGGGAATGACCTTCAAGGATGGAGCCGATGCCATCGACCGCCTTAAATATAATAAGGTGGAATTTGATGCCGTCTTCGCCTTTACTGATACTTTGGCGATAGGTGCGCAGAATCGGCTCCGTGCCTTAGGCAAACGAGTGCCGGAAGAGATTTTTGTGGCTGGTTTTTCGGGCACCGAACTATCAACCATTGTATCTCCGCAGATTACTACCATGGAGCCTCCGCTGGAGGAGATGGGCAGAAAGGCGGCAGAACTGGTGATGGAGAAAATCAACAATCCGGAGATGGAGGACAGGCAGGTGGTGCTGAAGACCACGATGCAATGTAGGGAATCTACGGGAGAATAGTATTTAAAACGTTTGCAGAAATTGGGAACGTTTGCGGGAACGTTTGCAAGGTTTTTTCGAAAAAAATATCTTTTTATCTCGAAAAAACGAACTATCTTTGCCATCGAAAACGAGAGACAGGCTTGCTGGAGAGACACATCCAGGTGGCTTGCTTTCGGAAAGTGTAAACAATTAAATAATAACAGCTAACAATAAAAGAATTATGGCAAATTTAGTAAATGCAAACGCAGCAAATGCAACTCAGGTAGTGAATGGTTATGCTTATAACCGCAGTTTGGTAAAGGCAGGTATCCTGCACTTCGGAGTAGGTAACTTCCATCGTGCTCACCTGGAGTTTATGACCAATATGCTCCTCGAGAACAATACCCAGCAGAACTGGGGCATCTGTGGAGCAATGATTCTCCCAGGCGATGAGCGTCTCTACCACGCCCTGAAGAAGCAGGACGGTGAATACACCCTTACCGTATGTGGACGCGACGACAGTATCCAGGTTTATCAGTTGGGTGCGCTCGTAGAACTCTATTGGGGTATTGAGGAGCAGGAGCAGATTCTGGACAAGATTGCGTCTAAGGATATTAAGATCATCACCCTTACTATCACCGAGGGCGGATACAATATTTCTCGTCAGAGTGGCGAATTTATACTCGACAATGCGCAGGTAGCTCACGATATCGAGAACCCAGCCAAGCCGGTTACAGCCTTCGGATATGTAGCCGAGGGATTGCGTCGCCGCAAGGCTGCAGGCAATGGTCCTATCACCATCCTCTCCTGCGATAATCTGCAGCATAATGGCAATACAGCCCGTAAGGCTTTCATGACTTTCGTGGGAGCTCAGGACAAGGAACTCGCTGCCTGGATGGAGGAGAACGTTACCTTCCCTAACTCAATGGTTGACCGCATTACTCCAGCTACCCGTCCTGCCGACATCGAGCGACTGAATGCTCAGAACGGAACCTGCGATGAGGCTCCTGTTTATTGTGAGGATTTCATCCAGTGGGTAGTAGAGGATAATTTTGCAGCCGGTCGCCCAGCATGGGAAACCGTGGGTGCTCAGATGACCGACGATGTGACTGCCTTCGAGAATATGAAGCTTTCTCTCTTGAATGCTTCTCATACATTGCTCTCTTATCCATCTTTCCTTGGCGGTTACCGCAAGGTAGATGCAGCTATGCACGATGAGAGAATCCGTAAGTTTGTACGTGCCTTCATGGATGAAGACATCACTCCTTACGTGCCAGCTCCAAAGGATACTGATCTGGAGGCATACAAGCAGTGCCTGGTAGAGCGTTTCGGCAACCGCATGGTCAGCGACCAGGTGGCTCGTCTCTGCTTCGATGGTGCCAGCAAGTTCCCTGTTTATGTGATGCCGAACCTGGAGAAGATGATTGCTGATGATGCTTCTGGCAAGCGTCAGGATGTGGAGTTCAAGCGTGTGGCTTACCTCTTTGCTGCTTACCGTCATTATCTGAAGTATCAGGTGGATGACAATGGCGATGCTTTCGAAGTGGCTGATCCATGGCTCACCATGGATGACCATAAGGCCATTGACAGCGATGATGCCCTCGATTTCCTCGGTATCTCTGCCTTTACAAGCACCGATCTCAAGGCCGCTTCTCATTTCGTAGAGCTTTACCAGAAGATGGTGGAAGACATCAAGGCAAAGGGTGCCATGAAGGTTTTGGAAGAAGAAATCTTGTAACTTAGAGAATAGTTTTTGGGAATAAAAGTCAGGTGTTTTGAATGGATTGTATAATTCATCGAAATACCTGACGATAGTGTAACTTTCTCTCATTTAAACCTAGATAAACATGAAACAATCGATAACACTCAAGAGTGCAGGACCATTTCTGCTCCTGACATTCATCTATTTTATAGTGGGCTTCCTCACCACCGTCAACGGTCAGTGTCAGGGTCCCTTGAAGATAGCCTTCCTCTCAGAGGTTACCACTACCAAGAACTCCCTGGCAACGCTCATCTCCTTCGCCTTCTTTCTGGGCTATCTGCTCAATAGTGCGAAGACGGGACGCTTGCTTAATAAGGTGGGCTATAAGAAGACGCTCATCCGTTCGATGCTGGTAATGGTGCTGGGTCTCGCCTTCTATCTTGCTTCGGCGCTGATTGCTGAATATTGGGGTGGGGCAGGTGTGCATCTTTCTCAGGATTTCGTGCCATTCGGATATTTCGTTTTCCTTTTCGGATCTTATCTGATGGGTACGTCAGCAGCTATGCTTCAGGTGGTTATCAATCCTTACATTGCAGCCTATCCTTTGCCGGGAACTCAACCTGTACAGCGCATGAATTTTACTTGTGCGGTGAATTCATTCGGTACTACCATAGCTCCTTTCTTCGTGACGGGCGTGATGTTTGCAGGTGTGTCTCTGGACAGTGTTTCGGCCGATCAGCTCACCATTCCATTCCTGGTAATGATGCTCATCATCGCCTTTACCACATGGAGCACGTCAAGAGCGAATCTCCCTGATATTGAGGGTACAAAAGAGAATTCTGCGAATGAAAATTCCGATGGTGTGACAACTGCTGCAGCTGATTCCAGAAATGCGAAGAAGCGCAGCATCTGGTCGTTCCGCCATTTGAAATATGGTGTGATTACCATCTTCTTTTATGTAGGAACCGAGGTGGGAATCGGCAACAATATGAATCTCCATGCAATGGATCTGATGGGGCATGGTTTCAATCTTTCGCCAGCCCTTCTTGCCACGCTCTATTGGGGTGGGTTCATGATAGGCAGAATGGTTTCTGCCGGTTTGAAGAACGTGGCACCTCGCCCTATGCTCATCACCGTTACGGTGGCGGCAATCGTATTGATGTCTGTTTCCATGTTTACCGAGAATCTCTGGCTGATGGCTGCTGTGGTATTATTTCATAGTGTGATGTGGAGTTGCATCTTTACTTTGGCGGTGGATGGCTTGAAGGAATATACTTCCAAGGCTTCGGGCGTATTCATGATGGGTGTTTTCGGTGGTGCCGTCTTTCCTGTGATTCAGGGATTGCTTGCCGACTATATCGGTTCATGGCAGTTTACCTGGCTCGTCCCTCTCTTCTGCGAGTTCGTTATCCTCTGGTACGGACTTGTGGGTTACAAGAAACAGGAAGTATAAAAGGCAATAGTTATAATAGACATAAAAACCGGGATGTTTCCTATTCGAAGCATCCCGGTTTTTCTATCTCTTCAATTTCTTTTTTTTATCATTCCGCAATCTGATGAATCACATAGGTAACCACTCCCCAGATCATGAAGCGGTTGGTTTCATCTACCCGGATAGGGGAGAAGTTCTTGTTCCATGGGATGAGCCATCCGAAGGCTCCGCTCTCATCCATCTTGAATTGCTTGATGGTGAATTCGCCATCCACGAAGGCGATGACGAAGTTGCCGTTTGATGGTTCCAGCTGTCTATCCACGATGGCAAGGTCGCCGTCGAGAATGCCTGCATCCTGCATGCTGTCGCCTGAAACACGTACATAGAAAGTGGCCTCACGATGGCGAACCAGAATGTCGTTGAGGTCTATCTCTCCCTCCATATAGTCTTGTGCCGGCGAAGGGAAGCCTGCCTTTACGCTTTGCTCTGCCAGCGGAATCGGCATCTTGGCTCCGAATTCCGCAGGGTGAAACGTCAGTTTTATCTTGTTATTATTCATCTTGTTTTTTTTGTTGATGGAACCTATTTTTAGAAAGGGCTTATTCTGACTCTCATTGGGTTTTTACTTTCAGAATATCATGGATGTCTGTAGTAAACCGCTTCGACATATATTCCCGCTTCAGATCGAATCGGCAACCATTGCCTTGAACGGCTTGGCGGATGGTTCCATAGCCATTCTTCCGGTTAATGGCATCAATGGCTTCCATCAATGCCTTTTGCCTGCTCCGGTCGATGGTGTCGAAGAGGTCTTGCTGACGGGGATGGTCGGGTGAAATCTGCCACAGGATAACGCCAGCTTTTTTGAAGTGAAACGACATGTCGGGGCGATCGGGTCTGCTGTCAGCCATCGGTTTCGGGTATTTGGTCCGTAGAATGCTGAGTGCGGCACCTACTATCTCTTCCTGCGCATTGGTGGCAATGGGCAGGGTAAGGGAATCGTGGATGGTGTATTCCGGCACGTTCTCATTGAACCTGGATGTCCAGGCAAACACCGTGATTCCCTGGCATACGCTGCCCTGATGTCGCAGCTTTTCGGTGCAGCGCACGGCGAAATTTGCCACGGCTTCTTCCACCACATCCTTATCGCTGATGCCTTCACCGGCAAAGCTCCGGCTGGTGCAGATACTCTTCTTCTGCGGCAGTTCCTCGATGCTGATGCAGCTTTCGCCATTCAGTTCCTTCCACGTTCTCACCGTGGTGATGTTGAAATGGCTGCGCACCCAACTTTCTTTCTTGTCGGCAAATTGGGCAGCAGTTCGGATGCCCATATAGTCAAGCTTTCTGGCAATCTGTCGTCCGATTCCCCATACATCTTCTATAGGGAACAGCGACAAGGCTTTGTGTCTTCGTTCATCGGTATCGATGAGGCAGCAGCCCTTGTAGCCCTTGTATTTCTTGGCGAATTTGGATCCGATTTTTGCCAGGGTTTTCGTTTCTGCAATGCCGATGGAGATAGGGATTCCCACGGCTCGGAGCACATCGGCAGAAATCCTGGCGCCATATTGATGAAGCAGGGAGTCATCATTCAGAAGAGTATTGTTTTCTTTCAGACTTTCCTGGAAGAAGTGCTCTGCCATGGGATGAGTTGTTTCGAAAAAGCTCTTTGCCATGGAACTATCCACTTCGAAGAAACTTTCATCGATGGAGTATTGGTCGATGCGGGGCGAGTAGTGCGAAAGCATCGACATCACCCTGTTGGAAAGCGATCCATAAAGTGTATAGTTGCTGGAGAAAATGGCCACGCCTTCTGCCTCCAGTTTTTCCTTTACCTGATAGAAAGGGTCGCCCATCTTATATCCCAAAGCCTTGGCTTCTTCTGAGCGTGCAATGACGCACCCGTCGTTGTTGCTCAAAACAACCACGGGCTTTCCTGTCAAGTCGGGGCGAAATACTCGTTCGCACGAACAGTAGAAGTTATTGCAATCTGCCAATCCTATCATATTTTTTATTTAACCACTTTTTTTACTACCAATAATTCTTGTTTGATGTGCAAAAATACAAAAAATAATCCGAAAACGATAATATTTCATCTAAGTTTTTTGTCGTTCCATGATTTATTCTTATCTTTGTACCATAAACTAGTTTAAAACATGATAAAGCAGAATAATATGAACAATAAGAATAATATGTTGGCATTGAGTCAGGAACGTTTCTCGGCTCGTAAGTTTACTCCAGAGGCTGTGAGCCAGGAGGATTTGGATTACATCATGGAGTGTGTGCGTTTGGCACCATCGGCAGTGAACAGGCAGCCTTGGCATTGGCTCATCATCCGCTCGGATGAGGCTAAGCAGAAGTTGCAGCAGTGCTACGACCGCGAGTGGTTCAAGACGGCTCCGATGTATATCGTGGGCATGAGAAATGTGGACGAGAATTGGGTTCGCAGATACGATGAGAAGCCTCATGGAGATATTGATGTAGCAATAGCTACCGAGCACCTCTGTCTGGCTGCTACTGAAAGAGGTTTGGGAACCTGCTGGGTATGCAATTATGATACTGAGAAGATGCAGCTGCTATTCCCACGTGAGGGATATGAGGCTGTGGTCATCATTCCTATCGGGCATATTGCCGATGATTGTCCTCGTGCCGAGAAGAAGCGCAAGGAGATGAGCGAGATAGTAGAGGAAATCTAGCATTTTAAAAAGAAGTGGTCATGGAAATGAACGAAGAATCCATCCTGGCATGGAACATTATAGAAAAGACAAGTGCCAACCTTTTCCTTACGGGAAAGGCGGGCACAGGTAAGACGACCTTCCTCAAGCGATTGAAAGAACTGTCGCCTAAACGCATGGTGGTGCTGGCTCCTACGGGCATCGCTGCCATCAACGCTGGAGGAATGACCATTCATTCGTTCTTCCAACTTCCGTTTTCGCCATACGTGCCAGGTACGACCTTCGGTAGTGGCGAACAGAAACGCTATAAATTCAGTAATCTGAAACGTAACATCATCCGAAGCATCGACCTGCTTGTCATCGACGAAATCAGTATGGTGCGCAGCGATCTGCTTGATGCCATCGATTCCGTATTGCGTCAATACCGCAAGCGTCACGACTTGCCTTTCGGAGGCGTTCAGCTTCTCATGATAGGCGATTTGCATCAGCTTGCTCCTGTGGTTACTCCGCAGGAAGAGCAGATGATAGGGCAGTATTATGATACCCCTTTCTTCTTCAGCAGCAATGCCTTGAAGCAGGCAGGCTATCTTACCATCGAACTCAAAAAGGTGTATCGTCAGCAAGACCAGCAGTTTATCTCTCTTCTTAATCAGATTAGGGAGAACAAGGCTTCCGAAGCCACGTTGCAGGCTCTGAACCAGCGATATATCCCAAACTTCGAACCGCCCAAGGAGGGCAACTATATCCGTCTTACCACCCATAATGCTCCTGCACAGTATATCAACGAGCAGCAGCTTGCAGCCCTTCCGTCGCAGGCGTATTCCTTTACTGCCGAGGTGGAAGGCAATTTCCCGGAATCATCTTATCCTGCTGATTTCAAGCTCATCTTGAAACCGGGAGCGCAGGTGATGTTTATCAAGAACGATCCGCAGCACCGTTTCTATAATGGTATGATTGGCGAGGTGCGCACCATCATCGGCGACAAGATTACCGTGCGCAGCAAGGATACCTACCAGGATTTTGAACTGGAGCAGATGGAGTGGACCAATTCGAAATATACTCTGAATGAGGAAACCAAGGAGATTGAGGAGAGCGTGGAAGGACGGTTCCGCCAGTATCCGCTCCGACTGGCGTGGGCGATTACCATTCATAAGAGTCAGGGTCTTACCTTTGAGCATGCCATCATCGATGCTTCCCATAGCTTTACCCATGGTCAAACCTACGTGGCGTTGAGCCGTTGCAAGACTCTGGAAGGTATGGTACTCAGCCAGCCGTTGTCTCGTGGTGCCATCATCAGTGACCAGACGGTGGATGCCTTCAATAGCCAACTTGCTTCGCCTAGTCAGGAACAAATCAGCTATCTGGAACAGCAATATGTGTTGCACTGCATTGGTGAGCTCTTCGATTTCTATGCCATCAGTGGCAGCTATGAGCACTTGATGCGTTGCCTGGTGGAGTTCTTTACGGGTAAATATCCTCGTGTGGTGGGCGAGTATCAGAAACTGCAGGTGGTATTGAAGAGTCTGATTAGTGTATCGGATAAATTCCGCGTGCAATACACTCGTATGCTGGGGCAGAATCCTGATGTCTGTCAAGCCGAACTGCAAGACCGCATCCACAAGGGTGCCCAGTATTTCTTCGATAAAATTGGTATTCTGAGCGATTTGATCAAAAAGTCGAATCTTGAAACAGACAATAAGGTGGGTAAGAAGCAGTTTGAAGACCGCTTTTCTGTTTTTTCAGAAGATGTAAGATTGAAGGAGAGACTTCTGCGATATGAGCAGAGCGCTGAGTTCAGTGTGACAGATTATCTGAAGAAGAAGGCACAGTTCCTCTTGATGGATGAGACTGCATCTTCAGGGGAAGGTTCAGGGAAGAATGGCTCTAGTAAGAAAGCGAGAAAATCAAAGAATTCGAATGGTGCAAAAGAGCCGAAAACCCCTACAAAGGAAATCAGTTACAACCTTTATAAACAAGGTATGACCGTGGATCAGATTGCTACCGAACGAGGTTTTGCCAAGAGTACTATCATAGGTCATCTTACCCCATACGTGAAGGAAGGAAAGGTTGGTTTGCGAGCACTGATATCAAGTGCCCATGAGAAGAAGATTCGAGATTTCATGAAGGCTCATCCAGAGATAGAGCATTTCAGCGAGATCAAGGAGGCGATGGGGGATAGCATCGACTACTCCGAGATCAAGCTGATTCGTGATTTGATGGAAGACGAGGGATAATGCGGGCAGATGCTTCGAGCATCGTCTTTGAATTCTCAAGCCTTGGCTAATTTTCTATAGTTTTTACGGCTTCTTCCAGCTGCTTCAAGGCTTGCTGGAGGATGCTTCTTGGTGTTGCCACATTCAGTCGCATGAAGCCTTCACCGCCAGGACCAAACATTTCGCCATCGTTCAGTGCCAGGTGTGCCTTGTCGATGAAGAGGTCGAGGAGGGCATCGTGTGAAAGATGCAGGTCTTGGCAGTTGAGCCACACGAGGAAGGAAGCCTGTGGGCGCAGCGGACGGATGCCAGGGATATGCTCTCGGCAATAATCCTCTACGAATCGGATGTTGTCCTCTATGTAGGCAAGCATTGCCTTTCGCCATTCTTCTCCCTTGCGGAAGGCGGAAATGGTGGCGATGGGAGCAAACAGGGTAGGTTCGTCTAATTCGTTGGCAGACAACCATGTATAGAACTTCCTGCGAATCTGGTCGTTGGGAACAATGGCGTAACTGCTCACGATACCTGCGATGTTGAAGGTCTTGGATGGTGCCTGGAAGGTGATGCTGATGTCTCTTGCCTTGTCAGAAACCGAAGCGAATGGGATGTGCTTGTGCCCGAAGAGAGCCATGTCGGCATGAATCTCGTCGCTGATAACGAGCAGATGGTGCTCGTAGCAGAAGTCGGCGAGTTGCTGAAGGGTCTCCATGCTCCAGGTGATTCCGCCTGGATTATGAGGGTTGCAAAGAATGAGTATCTTGCACTTTTCATCGCAAACTTTCTCCAGATTATCGAAGTCCATCTCGTAATATCCATCCTCTCTCATCTTCAGTGGGTTGAAAACCACCTCTCTTCCGTTGCCTTTTGGGGTAAGGCGGAAGGGATGATAAACGGGTGGCTGGATGATGACTTTCTCATCGGGCTGGGTAAAGACATTCACCACGAGTCCGATGCCTTTTACGATGCCCGGGATGAATCGGATCCACTCCTTTTGAACATTCCATTGATGATGGTTGCGAACCCAGTCGATGATGCTAGGCAGATAATCGTCTGGCTCCATGGTGTAGCCGAAGAGCGAATGTTCCAATCGTGTCTTGAGGGCATCGGTGATGAATGATGGGGTCTCGAAATCCATATCGGCTACCCAGAGTGGCAGCAGGTCGTCGCGTCCCCAGCGAGGCAGCAGGGCGCCATGCTTGAGGTCGTCGCTGCCCGAACGGTCTATTATCTTATCGAAATTGTACATGTACTTTGAACTTTGAGCTTTGAACATTGAACTTTATGATTAGCCTTTTTCTCTGACCTGTTAACTATAAACTATTAACTATCAACTAAAAGAAGACTGTCAACTATAAACTTTCAGCCGCCTGCTTGATGTCTTCGAAGAGGTCATCTACATCTTCCAGACCTACGCTCAGTCGGATGGTCGTGTCCTTAACATCCATTGATCTACGCATGTTCTCAGAGAATGCACCGAAGATGGTGCTTGCCGGGTGGATGGCAAGAGAGCGGTTGTCGAAGAGGTTGGTGGCACGATGGATGAGCTTCAGATTGTTGAGGAAGTTGAAGCATGCCTCCTTGCTCTCCAAGTCGATGCAGATCATGGCTCCTGCTGTTTTGCCAAACTGGTGCTGTGCCAACTCGTGATAAGGATTATCTTCCAAACCTACATAGTTCACATATTGAATTTGTGGCAGAGTGCGCAACTTCTTGGCGAGTTCCAGGGCGTTGCTGCTCTGTACACGATAGCGGGCATCGAGCGTTTCGAGTCCGATGGTCTGCATGTAGGCTACCTGTGGTGTCATGTAGGCACCGAAGTTGAAGAGCATCTCACCGTAGAGACGTTTGGCGAAGTCGCCATTGAAAGGGGTTCCGTAGTCGATGACCAGACCGCCGAGCGAAGTAGCACCACCGCTTACATACTTGGAACTGGAAACCACTTCGATATCCACGCCCAAGCTCTTTGCTGAAAATTGGGTGAAAGGAATCACGGTAGAATCTACCACCAGAGGCACATTCTTTTCGTGAGCCACTTCTGAAATAGCCTTCAAATCGGCAACCTCCAACTGTGGGTTGGTCAGAATTTCAAGGAATACGCAACAGGTGTCGTCGTCGATAGCCTCACGCACAGCCTCGATATTGGTTAAATCGCGTAGGCGGACCTTTACACCAAAACGGCGCAGGGTAGCCACGAGTAGCGCATAGGTGTTACCGAAGAGATGCTTCGAGGTAACGATGTTCTTGCCTTGTGCCGCCAGCGACATAAGGGTATTGCTGATGGCAGCCATGCCTGAGTTGAAAGCAGTGGCGTGAGCGGCATTTGTCAATGCAGCCACACGGCGCTCCAGATTGGTAACCGTAGGGTTTTCTACTCGGGAGTAATCTGGAGCCTTGATTTTGTCTGTAAATGCCTCCGACATGATGGCGGCATTGTCAAACTCGTAGGCGAGGGTGTTATATACTGGCACGCTCAGCGAATCGTAGGCATCGCGGCGCTCATACTCCAAATGAATGGCTTGGGTCTGTTTCTTCATTTTATCCTATATATATAATAATGTGTATTTACTAATCTCTTGCATCAGGCAATCGATGTGTATTGAACAATCTTTTGGGTTGTTACTCTCTTCTATCTATTTTGGCTGCAAAATTACGAAAAAATCTCTAGTTTTCCTATACAAATGTTAGATATTTTGTTTAAAAAGATATAATATTGGTAGGATTTCTTTCTTTTCTGAGGGTGAAGTAGCTGGAATTTCTGTTTTTTGCAGTACCTTTGTACCCATGAAGAAAAAAAAGTTGATTATAATAGCTTTGAGTATGCTGATGGTACTCCCAGTTTACTCGCAAGATAAGCGTTATCATGGTGATGGCATTGATGATGTTCTTCGCTTTGTTCCTACCATTGCCGTCTTCGGATTGAAGGCGTGTGGAGTGGAGGCTGAAAGTACTTGGCAGCGAAGTATCAGCGCCCAGGTATTATCGTTTGGTGTGAATGCCGCCGTGACTTATTCGCTGAAACATGCTATCCATGAGAAGCGTCCGGATGGAACGGACAATCATTCGTTCCCTTCGGGGCATACCTCTGTCGCCTTTTCTGGAGCCACTGTCCTGATGCACGAATACCGTAAGGTTTCGCCTTGGATTGGTGTGGCAGGATATGCTGTGGCCACTACCGTGGCAGTGGATAGAGTGAGAAGGAACCGGCATCACTGGGGGGATGTCGTGGCCGGTGCCGCCATTGGTGTGGCTTCTGCTGAGGCTGGCTATCTGTTGGGTGACTGGATTCTGGGAAAGAAAAAGAAGAAAGCAAAGGAGATGGATGGGGAGTTGGAAATGAAGAATGGGGTGAATGATAATCTCAGTCTTTCGGTTGCTCCTACAGGCATCGAATTTGCCATCAAACTATAATGTTTTCTGAAGGAGGATAGAACAGACAGAAGAATAGAGAAGGATAGATTATCTGGATAGAGAAGGAAAGATAATCCGTAAAGGAATTGAATCGAACAGATAAAAGATATACATAAAATCATGATGAAAACAACAACCATGAGCCTCAAGGCTCTTACTTTTAGCGCTGCTTTCTGTGCTTCGCTCGGCTTGTCGCTTTCTGCGAATGCCGAGACCATCGAAGTGCAGAAGCTGAAGCATGCCGGCCCTTATCCTGTAGCTACCCCTTGGATGGCGGATAGCGTAAATGTGAAGGGGGAGAAATTTTCGATGGAGGGTGTGCTCGACTCTCCACTTTCGTTTACTTTATTGAATAATGGAAAAGAGGTGGCTGCATCCCGGCTTCTGGCGGATAGCAAGCAGAATGCAATTCACCTGGCTTCTTTCACCGTATCAAATTCCAGCCGTACCAAGGCTACCATCGAGGTGAAGGGCTTGAAGCAATATCGCCTCTTCGTTGATGGAGAGCAGGTGACCGTGAATGGTGGCAAGGCAGAAACCACCTTAATGCCATCTAGTCATACAGTGGTGATTAAGTACCTCACTGAGTCATCTGACAAGGATTTCAAGATCAGTATTACCGCAGCCGATGGCAAGCAGCTCAGCGTAGGTGAATCTGCTGCCAGCACCAAGCGCGCATTCAGTATATATGATGTAATCTGTATGCCTAACTATGCAAGTGTTCAGATGTCGCCGAACGGCAAGTTTATGATTGTGCGCAAGACTTGGGTAGATAGACAGGGCAAGAATCATAGCATCAACGAATTGCGAAACAGTCAGACCAACAAGGTGGTAGCTTCTTTCGAAGAGAGCGTAAGATGGATGCCTCGTACCAACAAGATGTACTTTACCCAGAAGGCGAGCGACAGCTCTATTGCCGGCGAAGGCAAGGCAGATGGCGAATTGCAGCTCATCACCATCAATCCGCTCAATATGGATCGCGAAGTGTTGGCTGCCAATATTCCAGACGGATGGTTCCAGTTTACTCCCGATGAGAAGACGCTTATCTACACTCTTTATACCGAGGGCAGAAAGAAAGACGCGCAGGTGTATGATGTGAAGGAGCCTGATGACCGTCAACCAGGATGGCGAAGCCGTAGCTATCTTGCCAAGTTTGATTTGGCGTCGGGTGTTCTCCAGCCGCTCACTTTCGGCTATCACAACGTCTATCTCAGCGATATTTCTGCAGATTCCCGCTATCTGCTCATCGGCAAGAGCGAGGAACGCCTTACCAAGCGTCCAACCACTCTTAATTTCTACTATCGTCTCAATCTCAATGATATGAGTGTAGAGACTTTGATAGAGAAGGGTGAATTCCTGAATGGCGCCCAGTTCTCGCCAGATGGCAAGAGCATTCTCGTTACGGGTTCGCCTGAGGCTTTCAATGGCATCGGAAAGAATGTAGAGGAGGGGCAGATTCCTAGTATGATAGATACCCAGCTCTATCTGATGACTCTTGCGGATAAGAAGGTTCGTCCGCTGACCAAGGATTTCAATCCGAACGTGCAGAGTGTGGATTGGAGTAAGGCAGATGGCAATATCTACTTCACGGCAGAAGATAAGGATTGCATGCATCTCTTCCAGCTCAATCCGAAATCAGGCAAGTTTACATTGCTCAAGACTCCGGAGGAGAACATCAAGAGCTTCTCTGTTGCATCATCTGCTACGGAAATGGCGTTCTCCGGACAGAGCGCATCCAATGCCGACCGACTCTATAAGATGAATCTGAAGGCGCAGAAGTCTCAGCTTGTTGATGATCTCAGTGCCCGTTTGTTGAAGAATATCGAGTTGGGCGAGTGCAAGGCTTGGAATTTCGTGAACTCTCGTGGCGACACGCTTTGCTGCCGTTACTATCTGCCACCTCATTTCGATGCATCGAAGAAGTATCCGATGGTGGTGAATTACTATGGCGGATGCAGTCCTACTACCCGAATGTTCCAGAGCCGCTATCCTCATCATGTATATGCTGCGATGGGTTATGTGGTGCTGGTAGTGAATCCGAGCGGAGCTACTGGTTTCGGTCAGAAGTTCTCTGCCCGCCATGTGGATACTGCGGGCGAGGGTGTGGCTGAAGACATCATTTCCAGCACCCAGGCTTTCTGCGATGAGCATGCTTTCGTGAACAGAAAGAAGATAGGTTGCATCGGTGCCAGCTATGGTGGTTTCATGACGCAGTATCTTCAGACCAAGACCGACCTCTTTGCAGCGGCTATCTCGCATGCAGGCATCAGCGACCATACCAGCTATTGGGGTGAAGGTTATTGGGGCTACAGTTACAGCGAGGTTTCCATGGCTAACGAGTATCCTTGGACCAACAAACATCTCTTTGTAGATCAGAG
Source organism: uncultured Prevotella sp. (assembly GCA_900555035.1). Taxonomy (GTDB): domain Bacteria; phylum Bacteroidota; class Bacteroidia; order Bacteroidales; family Bacteroidaceae; genus Prevotella. The sequence continues at coordinate 38,703 of USJX01000002.1, read as the reverse complement.
TCCGCTTTATAATGCAGATAAGATTCATACACCATTGCTTTTCGTTCACGGAACTGCCGATAACAATGTGCCTGTGGGCGAGAGTATCCAGCTCTATACGGCATTGAAACTCCTCGGTCGTCCTACGGCGATGGTATTGGTAGATGGTCAGGACCATCACATCATCGATTATGAGAAGCGTCTCAAGTGGCAGGATACCATCTTCGCCTGGTTCGCCAAGTGGTTGCAGGATGATGGCAGCTGGTGGAAGGAAATGTATGGTGAGGAAAAAATGTAGTTGATGCCTGGCTAGAGAAAAGCTGGCTTTAGTCTTTATAAAACAAAAGAGATTATATTCCTTCTTTATGGGAATATAATCTCTTTTTGTGTTGTTGCTTGTTGCAAATATAATCTCTTTTCTGGATTCTTATTTCTTGTTGCTTAGCGTGATGGCCAAGGAGATGAAGGCAAAGGTAATGCCCACGATGCAGACTCCTAGCCAGTTGGCACGGGTCCATACATATCCGGCACAGAAAGTACCGAGTGAACCGCCAATAAAATAGGTGGTCATGAAGATGGTGTTGGCACGGTTGGAAGCCTGTGGAATCTCCTGCAGGCAACCGCTCTGATTGCTGAGCTGCTGACATTGCAGACCTATATCAACCAAACTGATGGCTGCGATGAGTCCGGCATAGGTGTCACCGAAGAGCAAGGCTATTCCCCAGGCCATAATCTGCATGCCTGCTCCAAGCAGGCTGAAATTATGAATGCCGAACTTAGGAACCAGCTTTCCTACGCCACTTGCCGCCATGGCTCCCATGATTCCGCAAAGTCCGAGCATTCCCACCATGTCGCTTCCTGCCCTAAAAGGAGGTTGGGCAAGGTGGAAGGCAAGACAGGCCCATATAGCCATCATGCTGCCGAAACCGAAGGCTGCACGGATGGAGTAAATGCGGATAGAAGGGTGGAGGATGAAAATCTCAGCCACGGTAGTCATCAATCCTCTATAGGTACCCACATAGTTGCGCTTCATCTCAGGCATCATCAGCAGCATCACGCCCATGCAGACAATCATGACGAGGGCGGCAATGAAAAACATCTCTCGCCATCCCAGCCATTCGCCGATGTAGCCGCTGATTACTCGCGAGGCAAGGATACCCGTAAGCAGTCCGGAGAGTACGATGCCCATATTCCTGCTCTTGTTCTTGGGTTCTGAAAACTGTCCTGCTATCGGGATGAAGAACTGCGGAATCACGGAACAGGCACCAATCAGCAACGAAGCTCCCCAAAGCATCCATACGTTTTGTGCCACAGCCATCACGATAGCCATCACGGCTGCGATGGTCATGTTCACAAGGATGAGTTTCTTGCGTGAAAACATGTCGCCCAAGGGAATGAGAAAGAACAGTCCTAGTGCATAACCAATTTGGGTTATCACGGTGATGAGATTGGCACTTTGTTCGGTAATACCCAGGTCATGACGGATCAGTTCGAGAAGCGGCTGATTGTAGTAGCAGTTGGCTACGGTAAGTCCTGCGATGATGGCCATCATCAGGAGAATGCTGCGGGGAATGCCCCGATTTTCTTTTAGCTGTATCATTTTTGTTTGTTTACTATTTTGTTTCTGAGGGCAAAGTTACTAAAAAGTTCTCGGCTAGCAAAGTTTTTGGGTTCGATTTCTTGGAAAAATCATCTCTCTTCTTGGAAAAATCATCTTTCTTCGATGAAAAAGTTGCTCTCTTTGAAGAAAAGTTTCTGCTCTTTTCCTCGCGCGTACCTTATTATATGTATCTACTCTCACTTTGGTAGGGGTGTTGGCGCACACCTTTGTTGCGCTAAAAAACACCGAAAAGTGTTAATTTTGGGCTGTTTTCGAGCACACCAAAAACTTTAACTTTCGTTAGCACTTTGCAATTAGCTGATTATCAATAGTTTGTAATTTTGTTACAAAATGCCCCTAAAAAAAAACACAAAAAAAAGTACGCCGTATCAAAAAAATGCTTACCTTTGCATCAGTTTTAATAAACGAATGATTGTTTTACAGATTTAAAAAGCAAAGAAAATGAAGAAATTAGTTTTTATGTTCGTAGCTATCGCAGCTATCTCTTTCGCATCATGCAATGGTAACAAAACAGCTCAGAATACAGCTTCTGCTGATTCTGACACAGCTCAGGTTGATACAACTGCTGCTGACACTGCTGCTGCTGATACAGCTGCTGCTGATTCTGCTAAGTAATTTAGAATTACTTGCGAACGAAAAAATGAGAGAAACAACCGCTGGACTTCGGTCTAGCGGCTTTTTCGTTTTATAGCCCCTGGGGTATAAAAGCAATCAACAATGTGCCCTGAACCAACGGTCACCGGCCGAAGGGAAAGGTAAAGGGCAAAAGCTTTAAAAAACAAAGAAAAAGATAAATATATGATAGATTCAAGTGCCTTCCAAGGCAAAAAGGCAGCCTATTATACTTTGGGCTGCAAACTCAACTTCTCGGAAACTTCCACTTTCGGCAAGATGCTCGAAGACATGGGCGTCATTACTGCACAGAAGGGGGAGAAAGCAGACATTTGTCTCATCAATACCTGTTCGGTGACTGAAGTTGCCGACCATAAGTGCCGTCAGGCCATCCATCGCATGGTGCGCCAGAACCCTGGTGCCTTCGTTATCGTTACTGGCTGTTATGCACAGTTGGAATCGGAGAATGTGAGCAAGATTGAAGGCGTTGACCTGGTGCTTGGAGCCAATGAGAAGGCACATTTGATTCAATATCTCAGCGATGCGTGGGCTAAGAAGTTTGCTGCAGAGAACGGACTGTCTGCCAACGGAGAGAATCTGGAGCAGACAGATTCTGCACTTCATCAGCATCACAGCGTGAAGACCAAGGAGATCAAGACTTTCCAGCCTTCATGCTCCCGTGGTAACCGCACCCGCTATTTCCTGAAGGTACAGGATGGCTGCAACTACTATTGCACCTATTGCACCATTCCTTTCGCCCGTGGCAACTCCCGTAACCCAAGCATCGAGTCGCTCGTGGCTCAATGTGAGCAGGCGGCAGCCGAGGGTGGTAAGGAAATCGTGATTACCGGTGTGAACATCGGTGACTTCGGTCAGACCACCCACGAACGATTCCTCGACCTCGTGAAGGCGATGGATCAGGTGGAAGGCATCAAGCGTTATCGTATCTCCAGTTTGGAGCCAGACCTTTGCGACGATGATCTCATTGCCTATTGTGCAGAGAGCCGTGCCTTCATGCCTCACTTCCACATCCCATTGCAGAGTGGAAGCGACGAGGTGCTCAAGCTGATGCACCGCCGTTACGACAAGGCGCTCTTCGCCCACAAGGTGAACCTCATCAAGGAAAAAATGCCTGATGCCTTTATCGGTGTAGATGTGATGGTGGGTTGTCGTGGCGAGACCCCAGAGTGCTTTGAGGAATGCTATGAGTTTCTGAAGAGTCTGCCTGTTACGCAGCTCCATGTGTTCCCATATTCCGAGCGTCCAGGAACTGCTGCCTTGAAGATTCCATACGTGGTAGAGGAGAAGGAAAAGAAGTTGCGCTCTAAGCGCCTTTTGGAGTTGAGCGACCAGAAGACTCAGGAGTTCTATGCCCAGTATATCGGTACAGAGGCTGAGGTACTCTTCGAAAAGGCACCAAGAGGCAAGGCGATGCATGGCTTTACCAAGAACTATATTCGTGTAGAACTTTCACCAGCCCTCGCCAAGGAGGAATACGACAACCAGCTCATCAAGGTTCGCCTGGGAGATTTCAATCACGACAAGACGGCGTTGAAGGGGGAGATAGTTTATAGCTCAAAGGCTGATTATCAAGTTAAAAGCTAATATTCAAGGCTAATCATAAAGTTCAAAGTTCAAAGCTCAAAGTTCAATGTATTACAACGATTTTGGAACATGGATCAGGAAGCAGTTTCCTGATTTCCGTGTTCAGAAGATTTCGATAGACGCAGGGTTCTCTTGTCCGAATAGGGATGGGAGAATATCGAGCGGTGGTTGTACTTATTGCGACAATCGGACGTTCAACCCTAGCTATTGCGACAGGAAGAAGTCGATTACGGAGCAATTGGAGGAGGGTAAGGCTTTCTTCTGCAGAAAATATCCGGATATGAAGTATCTGGCTTATTTCCAGGCTTACACCAATACCTACGCCAAGGTGGAACTCCTCAGGCAGATGTATGAGGAGGCTTTGCTGGTGGAGGATGTGGTGGGTATTGTAATCGGAACCCGTCCCGACTGCATGAGCGATGAACTGCTGGATTATCTGGAGGAGTTGAACCGGCGCACCTTCGTTCTTGTGGAGTATGGTATAGAAAGTGCCAACGATGAGACTCTGAAGAGGATCAATCGAGGTCACGACTTTGCCTGCTGCCGTGATGCAGTGGAGCGAACCCATGCCAGGGGAATCCTGACGGGAGCTCATATCATTATAGGTTTGCCTGGCGAGGATGCAGAAGAGAGCCTGAGGCAGGCTCCCATCATCTCATCCCTTCCTATCGACATTCTGAAGATTCATCAGATGCAGATTATCAAGGGAACCCGGTTGGCGCAGGAATATGCCGAGCATCCCTTCCATGTCTATTCGGTAGATGAATACATTGATGTCATAGTGAAGTATATCCGGCTGCTTCGCAAAGACCTGGTGCTGGAACGATTCGTCAGTCAGTCGCCTAAAGATTTGCTTATCGCACCTAAATGGGGGCTCAAGAACTACGAGTTCACCAATCTCTTGAATAATAAATTAAAGAGTTTACAGTAAAATAACTCTTCTCTAAAAATATGGCAAAAGTTGCAATCGTAATATTAAACTGGAACGGGCAGCAGATGCTTGCCAAGTATCTGCCTAATGTCGTGGAGTATTCACGGCAGGATGCCGAGATTTGGGTGGCGGACAACAGTTCGTCAGACCAATCCATGCTCCTTTTGGAAACCCAGTTTCCTCATGTCAAGACCATTGTTCTGGAGCAGAACTTCGGTTTTGCCGAGGGATATAACCGGGCCTTGAAGGAGATAGAAGCAGAGTATTATGTGCTATTGAATAGTGATGTGGAGGTTTCGCATCATTGGCTCACTCCGCTCATTGAGTTTATGGATTCCCATTCGCAGGTGGCAGCTTGCCAGCCTAAGCTCCTTGCGGAATATGACAAGGATAGTTTCGAATATGCCGGGGCTTGTGGCGGATTCCTCGATAAGTATGGCTATCCGTTCTGCCGTGGCAGAATCTTTGATACGGTGGAGCGTGATAATGGGCAGTATGATTATCAGCAGGAAGTGCTTTGGGCTACAGGTGCCTGCATGATGATCCGTTCTAAGGATTATTGGGAGGCAGGCGGCTTGGATGGTCGCTTCTTTGCTCACAATGAAGAGATAGACCTGTGCTGGCGATTGCGCCTGATGGGCAGGAAAATCTATTGCATTCCCGAGAGTGAAGTGTATCATGTGGGTGGTGGAACCTTGCCGAAATGCAATCCGATGAAGACCTATCTGAACTTCAGAAACAATCTGACGATGCTCTATAAGAATTTGAGTGATAGTGATTTGAATCGTGTGATGAGGGTAAGATGGTTTTTGGATTACCTGGCTGCTTTCGAGATGCTCATCCTGAAACGTAACTTGGGCGACTTCAAGGCTATCTTCAAGGCTCGCAAGGCTTTTAAGGCATGGAAGCACGATTTTGATGAAGATCGCAAGAAGATTCAGACGAATAGAGTAGAGGGAGAAATCCCTCAGATTTTCAACTGTTCCATCCTTTGGCAATACTACGTTAAGGGTAAGAAAATCTTCTCGAAACTGTAGGTAATGGAGCTTTTGGTAAAACTTAGAATTTCGATTATAACAAACTTAAAATAAGAATCTATGATGAAGAAACAAATGATGATGGCACTGGTATCGCTGATGGCTTTATCGGCCCAGGCTCAGGCAAATTTCGAAGTGTCGGTATCCAACCCTTCCAAATCGGCTAAGACCGATGCTCCGGTGGTTATCGACCTCAGTAAGTTAGGATCCATTGGCTCTATTCAGCGTGCCGTGGTTACCGTGGATGGCAAGGAGATTCCTTCGCAGCTCGACGATACCAATCGCGATTGCACCAACGATGAACTCTGCTTCCTGGTTGACCTTGGCAAGAAGGAGACTAAGACCTATCAGGTGCAACTCTATCAGGAGGGTGAGCAGGCACAGTATCCGGCCCGTACCTTTGCTGAACTTTGCTTGCCTAGCAAGAACAAAAAGTTGGCGAAGAACAAGCAGGACATCTATCTGCGCAGCATCTCCTTCGACAAGAAAACTAAGGATGTCTATCACTATGTGCATTCTCATGGCGTCTGCTTCGAGAGTGAGCTGGTTGCCATGCGTGTTTATTTCGACCATCGCCAGACCATCGACCTCTATGGCAAAATCAACAAAGGTCTGGTTGTCTATGATACCCAGTTCTATCCAACCGACGAACAGATTCAGGCCGGTTCGGGTGATGACTGCCTTTGGGTAGGAAATACCTATGGATTAGGTGCCCTGCGTGGATGGGATGGAAAGAACCAGTTGCACTTTAATGATGTGAGGTATCAGGAGCAGAGAGTCATTTCCGAAGGTCCGCTCCGTGCCATCGTTGAAGTGGTGGATAATGGTTGGGTGCCAGCCCCGGGTTTGAAGCCTGTCAATGCCACAATCCGTTATACCATCTATGCCGGTCATCGTGATTTTGATGTAGATGTGTTCTTCAATAAGGATGTCTCTGATTATCAGTTTGCCACCGGTCTCATCAACGTGAAGGGCTCCAGCGAGTTTGCTGATGGTAAGGGCTTGCGTGGCTGCTATGGCAGCGACTGGCCAACGGGCAAGGATGATGGCAAGCACAAGTTGGAGACAGTGGGCTTGGGAATCTACGTGCCACAGCCGGCCCTGGTTAGCCAGGAACCAGCCAACAAGGATTGCTATACTCAGGTGGTGAAACCTACCGGCAATAAACTGAGCTATAAGCTTGCTTATACCAGCGCCAATGAAACCTATGGCTTCAAGGGTGAGAAGGAGTGGTATCAATGGTTGAAGGATTGGAAGAAGCAGATAGAAGAGCCTATCAAGGTGGCTGTTTCATGCATCATCCGATAATAGACTTGTTGCATCATCCGATCATTAAAATATTGCGCAAATAGCCAATAATGAGCAGAAAGTAAGTCTTCTTTGCTCATTATTGGCTTTTTTGTTAATGAATTTAGGTGAAAACCAATCTTTTTTCACGAATGAACCTGATTTTTTAGCAAAAATACTTGGTAATTTAAATAATTTTTAGTATTTTTGCAGTCGTAACTAGAAGAATGTGAATTATCGTGAAAAAGATATTTGATTATATTGTCATATTAGCACTTATACTACTTTGTTCAGCTTGCGAATTTAAGTTCAAGCCGAACGAGGAGGCTGATGCTGTACCTCTGACGGTGCAGCGTTACGATCGCCTGCAAAGTAGATATCTTACTACCGGTGATTTCTCTGCCCTTCAGCAGATGAACACCGATTATCCCATCGAAACCCGTACCCTGATAGAGAAGATGTTGCAACTTGGCACCATCACTGATGCCAACATCAGCAACCGATTCCTGATGTTCTATCAGGATTCCACCCTGCAGGCTCTGATTGCCGATGCTGAGGCTGAATATGCCAATATGGATGACATCAATGCCCAGCTCAAGAAGGCGTTCGGCCGTTTGCACGATTGGATTCCAGAACTTCCTCAGCCTTATTTCTATGCCCAGATTGGAGCGCTCGACCAGAGTATCGTGGTGGGTGAGCATTCCGTAGGCATTTCGCTTGATAAGTATATGGGTTCTGACTATCCGCTCTACAAGAAATTCTATACGCCGCAGCAGCGTAGCACCATGCAGCCCCAGTATATCGTGCCGGATTGTCTTACCTTCTATCTGCTCAGCAACTATCAGATGAAGAACTTCGATACCCGTGCCCAGCTGGATCGCGACCTTCACATGGGCAAGATTATGTGGGCTGTGAACAAGGCGATGGGCAAGGATGTGTTCGAAACCAAGTATGTGAAGACCATCCAGGCTTATGTGAAGCGTAATCCGAAGGTAACCGTCAGAGAATTGCTCCTTGACGAAGATTATTCTCCTATCGAGGCGTTGCATAAGGATTAAATGATAGAGTAATATCATTAGTATTCAACATAATACATAAAGTATTCAACATAATACATGAAAAGATTTTCAGTTTTAATTGCAAGTATCATGATGGTATCAGCAATGCAAGCGGCAGAGAAACTCGACTTGAAGGCTATTACTTCTGGCGAATTCTCTGCCTCATACGTTACCGGTATCAACCCTATCGAGGGTACTGACCTTTATGCTTCTATCAGCAATGATGGAAAGCAGGTAGTAAGTTATTCTTTCAAGACTGGTAAGCAGGTGGCTGTGCTCTTCGATGTAGAGGCTGCCAAGGCTCCCATGAAGAGTGTGGATGGTTATGTCATCAGTCCTGACGGCAAGAAGATGCTCGTCTTCACCAAGCGTAAGCCGGTGTATCGCCGTTCGTTCAAGGCGGAGTATTTTATCTACGACATCGCTTCAAAGACCATCAAGAAACTCTCTGAGGGCGAGAATCAGCAGGTGGCAACCTGGTCGCCAGACTCTCGTCATGTGGCTTTCGTCAAGGACAACAATATCTTCGTAACCGATGGTCAGAAGGAAGTGCAGGTAACCAAGGATGGTAAGTTCAATAAGGTAATCAATGGTATCCCAGACTGGGTTTACGAAGAGGAGTTTGCCTTCAACCGTGCCTTTGCCTGGAATGCAGATGGAACTTCCATCGGTTGGATTCGTTTCGACGAGAGCCATGTGAAGACTTATTCGCTCCAGCTCTTCGAGGGTGCCAACCCAACCAGGAAGGAGTTTCACGACTATCCGGGAGAATATTCCTATAAATATCCTAAGGCAGGACAGGATAATTCCAAGGTAAGCCTTTGGAGCTATGATATGAAGTCGGGCAAGACCATTGCCCTTGATGTGCCTGTAGATGCAGATGGTTATTATCCTCGCATCAAGACATCTCCTGATGCCAACAGTCTCATCGTCTATACGATGAATCGTCATCAGGACGACATGCGTCTCTATTCCGTAAATCCTTTCACCGGCAAGAGCAAGCAGCTCATCCAGGAAGTTGTTCCTAAGTTTGTGAAGGAAGAGGTAGTAGAGAATAGCATTGTGGGCAAGAAGAATATTCTGCTTCCTAGCGACCGTGATGGCTATATGCACCTCTATCTCTATGATATGAACGGCAAGCTGATTCGCCAGGTGGAGAAGGGTAACTATGATGTTACCGCCATCTATGGTATGAATGAGAAGACGGGCGATGTTTATTTCCAGGCCGCCATGCTCAATGCACACGACCGCCAGGTATATGTGGCTCACAAGAACGGAAAGGTTGAGCGACTCACTTCTGAGGAGGGTTCCAACTCTGCTTATTTTTCAGGCGATTACCGTTATTTCGTGAACAACTGGAGTGACTACAGTCATCCATACGTTTACACCGTTCGTAACAACAAGGGTAAGGTAATCAAGACGCTGGAAGACAACAAGGAGTTGCTTGCGAAGACTAAGAAGTACTATTGGGGTAAGCGTGAGACATTCTCCTTCACTACATCCGAGGGCGTGAAGCTCGATGGTTGGATGGTGAAGCCTGTAGATTTCGATGCCAGCAAAAAGTATCCTGTCATCCTCTTCCAGTATTCGGGTCCTGGCAGTCAGCAGGTGCTCAATGCCTGGAGCACAGGTAGTATGGGCTCTGGCGGAGCTTTCGATTACTATCTGGCACAGGAGGGATTCATCGTGGCTTGCGTAGATGGTCGTGGCACAGGTGGCCGTGGTGCAGATTTCGAGAAATGCACCTATCTTACACTTGGCAACTTGGAATCTAAGGATCAGGTGGAGACAGCCCTTTATATGGGAAGTCTTCCATACGTGGATAAGAACAACATCGGAATCTGGGGATGGAGCTATGGTGGCTTCAATACCCTGATGAGTATGAGCGAGGGTCGCCCTGTGTTCTATGCAGGTGTAGCCGTAGCGCCTCCTACCTGCTACCGTTACTACGATTCTGTTTATACCGAGCGCTATATGCGTACTCCTAAGGAGAACGAAAAGGGTTACAACGACAATCCTATCGAGCGTGCCGGCAAGCAGCATGGTGCTCTGCTTCTCTGTCATGGTTTGGCAGATGACAATGTGCATCCACAGAACACCTTTGAGTATTCTGAGGCATTGGTACAGGCAGACAAGGATTTCAAGGAGCTTTGGTACACCAATCGTAACCATGGCATCTCTGGTGGAAACACCCGTAACCATCTGCTGCGTCAGATTGCTGATTGGTTCAAGACTCACCTGAATAAATAAAGAATAATCGCATGAAGACAAAGAAAGGATTCAACCTTCGCCAGGTGTGCGGAGAGAATGTAATTGTGGCAGAGGGCGTTGAGAACATTGATTTCAGCAGCATCATCAGTATGAACGAGAGTTCTGCTTACCTTTGGAACAACATCCAGGGTAAGGAGTTCGATAAGAACGATTTGGTAGAGTTGCTTACTCAGGAATATGATGTTGATGCCGATACGGCAGCCAAGGATGTAGAAGCACTTGTGGCACAGTGGCTCAAGGCTGGTATTATCGAATAATAGGTAACTGGATAAATATAAAAAATTGGGCAATCCTCGTCTTAGAGGGTTGCCCAATTTTTTATATTTTTATTTCTTATATTTTCCATTCCAAACCTTCCATGCTGCCAGCAGATAGCGGCGGATAGGGAAGAGGCGGGTCCATAGTTTGGAGTAGATGCGCCATTTAAGTGCGTCTGTCCTGTCGATGGTTTTCCTTCCTTTCCGGTAGAAACCTATTACGGCACCCTTTACATTTTTTCTTTGGCAGACTTCTACGCCAAAGTTGCCATCGCCCCTGAGGATTACCTTTTCTCCTTCTATTTTCACGATGCGATGGAGCACGTATTGATGAGGCTTCACCTCGGCAAGTACGGCATTTCCTTCTTTCATATCTTCTGGTGTAGCTTTGCGGAGCAGAGCCTTGTCGCGGTTGTCTTCCAGGAAGGGGCGCATAGAATAGCCGCGAAGCGGAAGGGTCACCGTATGACCTTCTTCCAGAAGCCGGGCGGTAGCCTCAACCAGACTTTCCCTCACGCTGATGGCCTTGTTGCAAACCAGGGCTGCCTCCTTGTTTGGCAGGCAGTGGAGGGTATAGATGCCTATGGATTCTATCACTTTGGTGATGGTAGCGCAGATGCGGTCGTAGAGTGCCTTGTCCCATTTCATGGTGGAGCAGGCGGGTAGAAGTGATGCGAAGGCTGCCACAGGCGAAAGCTTGTCGATGGAGTTTTCTTCTGCCCGGTCTATGCGGGTGATGGCACCCAGCGGTGCCTTCACGTTTCGATAGCATGGCGTCTTGCCGCTCCATGGACTTCCGAAGATATATACCTTGCCCCCGATGATTCGGAGGATTGGGTTGTCATCGTTCATCAGGTCGCAGCCTTTCAGGTGCCTTAGCCAGAGGCTCACGTGTGTGCTCTTTCCCGTTCCGCTCTTGGCGATGAAGGCATAGCCGTAGCCGTTCTGACGCACCAGTGAAGCATGGAGCATCAGGGTGTCGTATGGGCACGATGCAAAGGCATAGATGAGCATCAGCGTGTTGTTGAGTCCGAATCTGCGCATGTTCATGTTGCCGTTTAGGGCGCAGCGGCATTCGCTGAAGTCGGCGTTGGTAATCACCAGCGCACAGTCGGCATCATAGATGTCACGAATAATGAATTGGTATCCGCCATCATCGAGTTTGTCAACGATGGTGTGTCCGCTACCTGTATCGAAGTTTCTGATTCTTTCGCGTTTTTCCTTGGGATAAGGTTGGGTATTGTCATCTATGGTAAGGTGAAATAAAATCGAGCCCTTCAGAGCAGATACTCTGAAGGGTTCGAATGATTCTATAAGTTGCTTATTGTTGGTGGTTGATTCAGCAAACTGAATCTTCATGTCCAACTCGGCAACACGATAAATATTGTCTTTCATTTTCGGTTCGCTATATAACAAGCTGGTCTCTCTATTTTGCCTGGGCTTTCTTAGCTTGGGCTTTTGCCTCGGCTTTTTTCTTTTTAGCTTCCGCTTTCTGCTGCTTGGCTTCCACTTTCTGCTGTTTAGCTTCTTCCTTAGCCTTCACTTTTGCTTCTTTTCGCTCCTGCTTGGTCATAGGTTCCTGAATATCGTCAGGAGCGATAGGCTTGAAGGTGAATTTGTTTTCATCTACGCTCTTCACCTGCCAGGGAGAAGGAAGTTCCTTTGGCTTTTCGCCACTCTTCAGGCGCTTTGCCTTAGGCTTCTTAGTGTAGCGCTCATAAAGCTTGGCCCATTTCTTTTCAGCTTTCTTGAAGTTGCGGTCGAACACCACGATGCAGGTTCTCTTTGGCTCGCCAATCGACTCCAGGTAGTCACGCAGCTGGAAAGAGTAGTTGTCTCTGCCTTCCAGGAACAGGTTCTTGTGGCTGAGATATACGGAATCTACTTTCTGTACGCTGGTGATGTACACGGTAGAGTCATTGAATGACGATGCAAATCCAAACATATATGCAGTCGTCGGTTCAACCTTTGCCTGTGCAGCAAGCGAAGAGATGGCAACAATGGCCAAAGCTAATGCAATTTTAAATACTTTCATTTCTTTCTTCTTGTACTGATATTTAAGTGCCGTTGTCCTATGCATCTGTGGAGTAGTGTGTTACTATCGCCCCAGGTAGGATTTCAGCAGTTGATTTTTTGTGTTATGTCTGATCTTGCGGATGGCTTTTTCTCTAATCTGTCTCACTCGCTCTTTGGTCAGATTATATTTAACTCCTATTTCTTCGAGAGTAAGCTCCGGTTCTCCGATACCATAGAAGGCTCTGATTACCTTCCGGTCACGCTCATCGAGCGTTTCCAATATTCTCTCTATTTCCTTGTGCAATGATTCCAGGTCCAGCTGATTGTCAGTGCTGGCAGCATCGCTTGATGCATAGAAATCCATCATGCTGCTGTCTTCACCATCGCCAATAGGAGCATCCATGCTCACGTGGCGTGAGTTAGCCTTTAGGGCATCATTGATCTTGTCTTCTGGCAGGTCAATTCGTTCGGCAATCTCATTCACGCTAGGTTTGCGTTCGTGTTCTTGCTCAAACTTATTGAGTTCCCTTGCTATCTTGTTAACACTTCCCACCTGGTTAAGTGGAAGGCGCACTATTCTACTCTGCTCGGCTATGGCCTGCAGAATACTCTGGCGAATCCACCATACGGCGTAGGATATGAACTTGAAGCCGCGGGTTTCATCAAATTTCTGGGCAGCCTTGATAAGACCTACGTTGCCCTCATTGATAAGGTCTGGTAAGCTGAGTCCCTGATTTTGATACTGCTTTGCCACAGATACCACGAAACGCAAGTTTGCCTTGGTCAATCTCTCTAGAGCTCTCTTATCACCTTCCCTTATTTTCTGCGCGAGTTCCACTTCCTCATCTGTGGTGAGAAGATCCTCGTGTCCAATTTCTTGGAGATACTTTTCTAACGATGCGCTTTCACGATTCGTTATCGACTTTGAAATTTTTAGTTGTCTCATGGTAACACTTTATTTTATGTTGATGCAAAATTACACTTTTTGTTTGAAATGACAAAAAAAATAGCAGATATTTTTGAAAATACCTGCTATTTTGTCATTTTTTATCATTTCAAAGGCAATTGACTCCTCTTGGAAAGAGGCAAAAGCCCCCTTTTTAACGATTCTTCATCAACTCGTCTAAGTCTTCGTCAACTCATTTAAGTTTTCGTCAACTCCGATTAGTCTTTCTGCAAAGGTACGGCGAAGTATGCCTTCTTGCCTGTAGGCCATACACCCTGAATGTAAAGCACTGGGTCCTTGCTGGTTGATGCACTCTTCACAGCTTTCTGCAGGTCGTCGAGTGATGTGATGTTGCTGTCATTGATGCGCTGGATAATGAATCCGCGAGATACGCCTGCATCCTTCAAGGCACCGCTGTTCACCTTCAATACCTCTACGCCATACTTGATGCCGAGCTGGTTCTTCTGGCTCTCGGTGATAGGGCGGAAGGTGCCACCGAGTACATCGAGGTCTGCACTCTTGATTACGGAAGTGTTGCCCTGGGCATTCTTCAGGGTGATGGTCTTGGTATTTGTCTTCTTGTTGCGCATGTAAGTGATGCTCATCTTGTCGCCAGGACGCTTGCCGTTCAGTGACTCCTGGAGCTCTGCCATCTTGGTCACCTTCTTGCCGTCAACCTTGGTAATCACATCGCCTTCCTTCAGGCCGGCTGCAGCACCATTGCCATCTTCATCTACCTTGGCAATATATACGCCCTCGTTGGTGCCCAAGTCAACCTCCTTGCCGTTCTCCTTCTGGGCGTTGATGTAGTTGAGCACATCACTTCCCTGGATGCTCAGCATTACGCGCTGTACGCTACCGTATTTCTTCAAGTCATCTACCACCTTGTTCATGATAGAGGTAGGGATAGCGAAACCGTAACCTGCATAAGAACCGGTCTGAGAATAGAGCATGGCATTGATGCCTACCAGTTCGCCCTGAGTATTGACGAGTGCACCACCCGAGTTACCTGCGTTGATGGCTGCATCGGTCTGGATAAAACTCTCTACGCCGTTAGCACCCAGCGAACGTGCCTTGGCAGAGATGATGCCTGCTGTAACGGTGTTGTTCAGTCCGAATGGGTTACCCACAGCGATGACCCATTCGCCCACCTTCACGTTGTCGCTGTTGGCGATAGGAAGAGTAGGGAGGTTCTTGCCGTCAATCTTGATAAGGGCGAGGTCGGTGCTCTTGTCTGTACCGATGATGCGTGCTGAATATTCACGGTTGTCGTTCAGTGTCACGGTCAGCTCGTCAGCACCTTCCACCACGTGGTTGTTGGTTACGATGTAGCCGTCTGCGCTGATGATGACACCCGAACCTGTAGCCTCTCTCTTAGGAGTCTGAACCTGCTGCTTGCGTGTTCCGCCATTTCCCTGACCTGGATTTCCGAAGAATCCGAATGGGTCGAAGAAACCTCCGAATGGATCGCTCTGCACATCTACGGTCTTCACCTTAGAGTTCTGAACGTATTTGATATGTACCACGGCTGGCAGAGCCTTCTCTGCTGCGTAAGTCAAATCTACTGGTTGGCCTGGTGCCTCTGCTGTTACAGCTGGTGAAGCATTAACCTTCATGAATGCACCTGTTGAGAATGCTAGCGAACCTACGCATAGCACTGCCATTACATAATTAGTTACCTTTTTCATGTTTCAATATCTTTTTTATTATTACTTTCGTTTTATTATTACTTTCATTTTATGTTATAGCCTTCAGCTTTGCCAATACTGTGCCAAACTTCCCGAGTCTGCCACTTCTGTCAGCCCTAGCCTCAGCTTTCCGGTTGCAAATATAGAATCATTTTTTGATATACGGATAACTTAGTGCTAATTTTTATCCCGTTTTAACATTTGAAATTAACACTTTAACGGCTCTTAAACAAGAATAACCCTATTTTTACAAATGTTTGCTACTTTTCTGAATTTTCTTACTTTTGTATATGTAACTATAAATCTGTTAATTGTGAACGAATATAAAGTTGATTAGCAGAAAAGTAGTCAGAAAACCTTCCAGGATATCTCAAAAATGATAGCGGAAAACCAAAGAAAAGCGAAAAGAGTTTAAAAACTTAGGCAAATTGGCGGTTAAGTCAATCTTTTTTGTTATCTTTGCAGTTCGAAAGCAGTGCCCCGGCTTGTCGCTGGCATTCCTTCATGGGGATGCGAGAGGAAAGTCCGGGCAGCATAGGGCATCCCACTTCCGAAAATAGAAGCTATTGGTGACAGTAGGTGTCGGTAGAAGAAAATAACCGCCCGAAACTTATTCCGTAGCGATGAGGCTTTCAGCATTCGTCGTGGTTTAGTGTCGGGTAAGGGTGAGAAGGTGGTGTAAGAGACCACCAGCTGGCGGGTGATCGTCAGGCTGTGCCATCTGGGAGCTGTAAGCTCATGTAAACCGCAGATTGAGGGCGGCTCGTCCGATTGCCTTCGGGCTGCTGCGGAGGGTAGAGTGCTTGAGCCCAGGGGTGACTTTGGGACTAGATAAATGACAGGCACCTGTTCTTTTTCTTAGGGCAGGTACAGAACTCGGCTTATAGGGGCACTGCTTTCTTTTTTAGTTCTTTCCGCATCATTCCATTATATATATATAATAAGGTAGGATGCGATATTTCAAACGTTTTTAATATAACTAGCAGGATTATGAATCTCAGAGAACCAGAAAAGCAGATATTAGATGATTTTGAGCACAAGGTGACCAGCAAGATAGAGAAGTATGGTGCGAATGCCGATTTCCCTAAGTTTGAGAACTATGGCATTACCCGTATGGACTTGGATGATTATCTTTTCGATAAGCAGGCCATTCTTGATATGGGGGGTTCCAAGCGTACCCAGCTCACGGTGGGCGGTTTCATCACAGTAATCCCAGTATTGATTCTGTCTTGTTTCCCAGACAAGTCGCCTATCTATGAGAATGGAAAGGCCATCACTACTGTCATCGCCATCATCATCGGTCTGTTGCTTGCCTGCTTCTTCAAGGCGTTGCTCCAGATGATCATCGCCTATCGTGTTAACAAGCACAAGCAAACCAAGATGGAGACCTTTATCAAGGCAGTTCTATTCTACGAGCAGAAAGCGTAGCCTTCCGGAAGCCTCTCGGAAGTTTTCCAGAAGCCTTCCAGAAACTATAAACTATAAATTATTAATTATAAATTATTAATTAACATGACTTTACCTGACTTTATGGCTTATAAGGACAAGTTCACTCAGAGTGCATTTGTCGAGAAGATTTCGCACGTGGCAAAGCGTGCAGGTGCCAAGATGGTTTATGCAGCCCTTATACTCTATTATACATTAGAGAGTGACAAGGTGCCGCTGAGAGACAAGGCGATGATTATTGGAGCGTTGGGCTATCTGATCAGTCCGCTTGATGTCATCCCCGATGCCATACCTATCGCTGGTTTAGGTGACGACCTGGCTGTGTTGCTTTTCGTGCTCAAGAAAGTTTGGGGCGATGTCTCAGAAGATGCTAAGCAGAAAGCATACAGCAAGCTTTCGCAGTGGTTTGATGAGGATGAACTGCCTAAGGAGGCAGATGACCTCTTCAAGGAGAAGCCAGAAGATACACCGGTTTAAATAAAAGTTTTTTGTACTCCGGTTTAAATAAAGAGAGGGCAATCCGAAATTTCGGATTGCCCTCTTTCTGGTATATTATAATCAAATTTGTCGTTTCCTTTGATTAAACGATGCCCTGAGCCATCATAGCCTTAGCTACCTTCAGGAAGCCTGCTACGTTGGCACCCTTTACGTAGTTAACGTAACCATCAGCCTCTGTACCATACTTCACACAGTTAGCGTGAATATCGTTCATGATGTCGTGGAGCTTAGCATCAACCTCCTCACGAGACCACTTCAAGCGCTCAGAGTTCTGACTCATCTCAAGGCCAGATACTGCCACACCACCAGCGTTGGCAGCCTTACCTGGAGAGTAGAGAATCTTAGCATCCTGGAATACCTTGATAGCCTCTGGGGTAGATGGCATGTTAGCACCCTCGCTCACTGCGATAACGCCGTTGGCGATGAGAGCCTTGGCAGCCTCCTCGTTAATCTCGTTCTGAGTTGCAGAAGGAAGAGCGATATCAGCCTTCTCGAACCAAGGCTTAGCACCCTCTACATACTTCACGCCATATTTCTCAGCATACTCCTTGATACGGCCACGCTCTACGTTCTTCAACTCCATGATGTAGTCGAGTTTCTCGCGGTCGATACCATCTGGATCGTAGATGTAACCATCAGAGTCTGAACATGTAACAGGCTTAGCACCCAACTGGAGCAACTTCTCCATAGTGTACTGAGCAACGTTACCAGAACCAGAAACCAATACAGTCTTGCCCTTGATGTCGATGCCCTTGGTAGCGAGCATGTTGCAGAGGAAGTAAACGTTACCATAACCAGTAGCCTCAGGACGGATCAAAGAACCACCGAACTCCTGACCCTTACCAGTCAAGACACCCTGGAACTGGTGAGTCAGCTTCTTGTACATACCGAAGAGGTAACCTACCTCGCGGCCGCCTACACCGATGTCACCAGCTGGAACATCCTCGTCTGGACCCATGTGACGGTAGAGCTCAGTCATGAAAGCCTGGCAGAAACGCATCACCTCGTTGTTGCTCTTACCACGTGGAGAGAAGTCAGAACCACCCTTGGCACCACCCATAGGCAGAGTTGTAAGAGAGTTCTTGAATGTCTGCTCGAAAGCCAAGAACTTCAGGATACCCAAGTTCACAGACTTGTGGAAGCGAAGACCTCCCTTGTAAGGGCCAATCACGTTGTTGTGCTGAACGCGGTAACCCATGTTAGTCTGTACGTTACCCTTATCATCTACCCAAGATACACGGAACTGGATGATACGATCTGGAATACAAAGACGCTCAATGAGGTTTGCCTTCTCAAACTCAGGGTGCTTGTTGTACTCTTCCTCGATAGTACCGAGAACCTGACTAACAGCCTGAATGTACTCAGGCTCGTTTGGGAATCTTCTTTGGAGATTCGCGATTACTTCAGATGCTTTCATAATCTTTAATCTTTTATTGTGTTTAAATTCTTATTTTCTATTTTCTGTTTGCAAAGGTATAGATTTTTATTGGAATAGCCAACAAAAAGAAAGAAAAAATGAAGAAAAAGTAGAAAAAAGTCATTCTTTTAACTTTTTCTAATAGTTAATGTAGTATAATTGTATGCGTACACATTATTATATATAGGATAAAACGGATAGAAAACGGGTCTGCAAAGCAAGGACTGAAATAAATAAATAGTAAGTAAAAAACGTTTTTCCCTGTCTTTTTGTTGGTATTCTGGTATTTTTTCGTATCTTTGCAGGGTGTAAGGAACTCCACAAGGGAGATTTCTTCATGCAACATTCTAATATTATAAAGATTATGCCAAGAGCAACTGGACCGATAGGTTACATAGAGCACCGATCTCCGAAGAAAGACGAGACTGGCAAGTATTTGATTCATCCTCAGTTTGTCTATAAGGATGTGTATGATTTCAAGGATATGCGTGATGGTATGCGTCAGCATTATCAGATGGCTACTCCTCAGTTTTTGGCTGCCATCCAGTCTATCAAGGATGAGACGATGATGGCTCTTTCACAGGGCAAGGAGGTGAAGGTGGGTGATATGTTCATCATCAAGCCTAAGTTGAAATTGAAAGATCATAAGGATGCCGATGGAAACATATATCATAAGGTGTATCATGAGGGCGATCTGATTCCGGCAAGTGAGGTGGAAATTGGGGGTTTTGAAGTGAGGACTACCCGTGAATTTGATAAGGAGTTTTTCTGCAATTATAGATGCAGTTGCACTCGTGACACTTGGAAGGTGAGTGCGCCTCCTAAGGAGTCTGCACAGGAATTGCTGGATATTACCAACTTCTGCCGTGAGCATGGCTATATCACGGTTCGAGATTTCATGCGTCTTCATGGTGTTACCAAGTATCATGCCCAGAAAGTATTGGCCGATTTATGCGAGGGCGAGTTTCCGAAGATGACCCGTGAGCGTGAAGGTAGGGTGTATATTTACCGGAGGATAGGAGTTTAATAAATAATAACGCAGAAAAAGTCCTTTCACAAATCAGCTTTTGTTGTTGATAAACAGAGTATTGAGGGTGAAAGGACTTTTCTTTCATGCTATTTTACATTCTGATCTTCTATCAGATTTCTTCTACGAGATACAGATGTCAATCAGTCTCTTCAGTGTTTTTCTGATATTCATGTGTTATAACCATTAGTTATACTTAAAGTTTTATATCGCTGCAAAGATACAACAATAATTCATCGTTTACAACACTTTTATCGATAAATGTTGCAATAAATCCAGGGGGAACAAAGAGGGTTTACTTGATGGAGTAATAGCCTACATCTGAAGGCGAAGAAACATCTTTCTCACATCGGTTGACTCGTGTCATCCATATAGACCACTCCAGTCATCCATATAGATGACTCGTGTCAGCTATATGGATGACCCGAGTCAACCGATGCGAGGAAGGCGTTACCCCTCCTTTTTTCCTATCTCTTTCTCCCTCAGGTAAGGGTTTCTTCTCCCTGTAGTATATGTTCCTTCGTTTACTCTTATTGAAAGCGGCGAGAAATGTCATTGATGAAAAATGCCTTCACACTTAAGCGGATGAATATCAGAAGATTGCTGGTGATGTGAAAGGAGAATGAAAGATAAATAAAAAATAAGGGTGTATCAGAAACCATGAAGCTTTCTGATACACCCTTGTTTTATTTTCTTCTATTTATACTTCTTTAATTGATTTTGCTGATTTGCTCAGGTGAAAGACCAGTATATTTCATTACAAGCTCTTTCGACATACCATCAGCAAGCATACGCTGTGCAGCCTTTATATTTGCCTGATTAGAGCCTTCAGCTCTTCCTTCAGCCATACCTTCGGCTCTTCCTTTTGCCATACCTTCGGCTCTGGCTTCCGATTCTGCGGCAGCCATGCATGCCAAATTATCGCGAGCAATCCAAAGACTGTTCTCGTAGGCTTCCCATTCTTTCTTCGAGAGTCTATGACTGTCGGCATATTCCTCAAGCTTCTCGAAAATCTTCTTTTGTGCCGTCCAAGGCATTCTTGTTAATGCTTCCATATGAGTCAATACATAAATCCATTTATCAAAATCACTCTCACATTCCGCTGGCTCTTTTTTGAAAAGAGGCAGGGCCAAGTAGATGAAGCGAAGCTTGTTGGAAGCTTGCTCCTTGCTCTCCTTATCTGCCAATATGATGTCTGTTCTTCAAATCCCTATCCACCATGGCGCAGACACAGGAGTCTGACCATACATTCTCTGCCGTCTCTACCATGTCGATAATGGTATAGATTGGCAGGATGATACCCATGATGCCGATAGGAGCATTGATGCCGGACATCAGAGATAGGGTAAGGAAATAACATCCCATCGGCACTCCTGCATTACCCACTGCTGAGATAACTGAAATGAAAAGCCAGAGAATCATCGTAGTCCAAGGTAAGGGCATTCCTCCATTCTGCATCAGGAACAAGGAGGTTACGAGGATAAACGCAGCGCAGCCATTCATGTTGATGGTTGTACAGATAGGCAATACGAAGCGGGAAACCTGATTGGAAACTCCCAGTCTATCTTCTGCTGTCTGCATCGTTACCGGCAACGTAGCAGCAGAACTCTTTGTAAAAAGAGCCATCAATACTGCCGGCATCATCTTGCCCAATGTTCGCACAGGATTCAAGCCTCTTGCCAAGAGGAAGAGCGGGAGGATGATGAAGAATTGAATGACATTACCTCCCAGGATAACAGCTACGTACTTTCCTAGAGAAGCCATCACGATACCCGCAGAGAACTGGGCTGAGAGTTGTGCTGCAAAGGCAACGATACCCAGAGGCAGAGCCCAGATTAATCCATGAATCAGCATGAAGAGCAGATCCTGTAATCCAAACAATCCCTTCATCACGACTTCTTTCTTGTCGCTTGATAGCATTTTGGTTAAAGCAATACCTGCTGCTGCCGCCAAAATCAGGATGGAGAGTACATTTCCTTCGGCAAACGGCTTGATGATGTTGTTGGGTATTACCCCAAGAATATGGTCATAATAGCTGGTTTCTCCCAGCTTTTGGGGTACATCTGCCATACCGCTCTGCACCAAGGCTGTAGGTAAATTGCCTGGAGAAACGATGTTGTAGAGCACCAGCCCCACTGCTGCAGCTGCTATTGTCGTGAGCAGGGTGTAGGTGATGGCGTGGCGGAATATCTTACCGGTATCTGCCTGGTTGCCCAAGGATGCCAGGGTTGTGATGACAGCCAAGGCTATGGTTGGTACTGCCAGAAGTTGGAATAAGCGGGTATAGACCGTGGCGATGAAATTCATCAGGCCATCCAGCCAGCTGGTGCCGAACATACCCAAAACTGCGCCTACTATCAAAGCGCCAATCCATAGTACCAGCTGCCGGGTTTGCTTATTCTTCACTTTCTTCACTCCTTTTTGGTTACTGCAGCCGGCATTGCTGTCCGGCTGTCTATTTCCCATATCATTTATTGTTTTTACCATGATTTTAAATTATTATTTTTTAGACAAAAGTATTCTCCTTATTCCAACCCCCACATATCATTCAGCATACTGATTGCTGACTCCGAGCGGAAAACATGATCGCGGAAGGTGATGATGCCTTCGGGAGCAAGGTGGGCTTCGAAGGAATTGACCAGGAAATCTGCTTCGAGCAGAATGCGATGGTCGAGGCTGGTTACATCCTTATAAGTATGATGATGGGCAATGAGCCAGCAGATTCTTTCTGTCTGCGCGGCTGTGAATCCATCAACTTCTGACAGTACTTTTCTTGCCTCATCGGGACCCAGTTCTTCCTGGTGCTTGCCATCGCAGTTGCCGTATCGGGCTTCTGAAACGTGAATGCCCACATCGTGAAGAATGGCTGCTGCTTCGAGCACGAAGAGTTCTTCTTCGTTCATTCCCTCTGCTATCGCAATCATACGGGCAAAGTCGTGCACCTTTACGAAATGCTGGATACGTTGCGCATCGCCACCATCGTACTTGATCATCGCCCTCATCAGTTGGGCGAGTGTCAATTCATTGTTTGTCATAATCTTATGTTTTTTAAAATTCTTTTTTTCTTATTTCAATTACCTATAGCCACCATACGCTACGCCCCCAGAAGGAAGGCTAATCCGCTGATTCCGATATAGGCATAGATGATGTATTTGAGCAGGAAGCCGCTGAGGTGCCTGAACACCCAGGAGCCTATCAGGTTGCCGATGAAGACTCCGGCTATTCCATATACATAACCTATGGAGACCGTGGTGGTGAAGAAACCATTGTATGCTCTTGCCAGTGTCATCATCAGATTGCCTGCCAGGAAATAGGTCTGCGTCATCGCCAGATAGCGTTCCTTGTCGGGCTCTGAACTGACGAAATAGAGTACGGCTGGTGGTCCCTGCATTCCGAAGAATCCTCCCATCAGTCCGCTCAATGTTCCTGCCGTAACCTGCACAGGAAGCGTTGTCTTCACCTTGATGCGTTTGCTGAAGAAGGTGAAGTAGATGCTCACGATGATCAGCGTAATACCGAGCAATATGTTCAGTATGTGATATTCCATCCGCTTGAGCACGAAGATGGCTCCGATGGAGATGACGATGAAGGTGAACAGAATGGGCAGCAGTCGCCTCCAGGTGATGTACTTGTATTTCTGAATGACGATGATCAGGGAGGTGGTCATCGCCAGGATGCCTGAGAGGGTTGTTGCCTCACCATAAGAGGGCATGATGGAGGGGAGCATCGTCATGATGAAGATGCCAAAACCGAAGCCAGTAGTGCGTTGCACAAAACTGGCTCCGATGCTCAACAGAAAAAGTTCGATGACTATATTGTCCATTCTGTTGTAGGCTTATTGATGGATGTAATCCAGAATCTGCTCTGCATGAATCTTGGTCTTGATCTCCTTTGGAGTGAAGATTTTCTCAATAATGCCTTCTTCGTTGACAAGATAGGTGGTGCGGAGGATTCCGATGGTCTTTCTGCCGCAGGTTACCTTCTCGCCCCAGCAGCCGAGTTCCTGCAAAAGGGTGGTCTCGGTATCGGCAATAAGAGGAAACTGCAGACCCTTGGTTTCTGCAAACTTCTTCTGCAGCGCCTGCTTGTCCTTGCTCACGCCGATAATCTCGTAACCGGCTGCTGCCAGTTCTTCCTTATGAGCCTGCAGGGAGCAGGCCTCGGCAGTGCATCCGCTGGTGTTAGCCTTTGGATAACTGTAGAGCACGAGCTTGCGACCACGATAGTCGCTTGCCTTGATTTCACGTCCGTCCTGGTCAATGCCAAGAATCTCTGGTATTTTATCTCCTACATTCATAATTATTTATTATTTAAAAAGTTATACTATTCTTCTATCTATCATTTCTTCCTTTTCACCCCTCTTACTGCCTCACTTTCCAAAGGATTCTCGGGCCAGAAGTGCTTGGGGTAGCGGTGCTTCAGCTCCTTGCGCACCTCGAAATAGGTGGATTGCCAAAAACTGGCGAGATCCTGCGTAAGCTGAACGGGCTTGAAACCCGGAGAGAGCAGCTCCAGCAACAGAGGCTGCCTGCCATCATCAACAGCTGGCGTCTGAGTCATTCCGAAGCATTCCTGCAGCCGGACACTGAGGATGGGTGCCTCAGCTCCCTGACGATAGTCGATGCGGATATGACTGCCCGATGGAACCACGATGTGGGTGGGTGCGAGACGGTCTATTTCCTGCTGCTGCTCGTATGGAATCTGTGCCCAGAGTATTTCCGGGAGATTGAGCTTCCTGAGTTCGGCGGTGCTCGTCTTGAGCTTTCCGCCCTGGTCCAGATAGAAGGGCAACCATTCGCTGGCTGTCTCCATCAGGTGTGCGGTGGATAAATCGGGCAACTCCATTTCCGGATGCCACTCTCTTACCTGCGCCACTCTCCGCTGCAACCGCTGAACGTCTTCGTTCCAATCCAGCATGCTGAGTCCTTCCTTCCGGATGGCAGTGCAGAGGATATGGATAATCTGCTGCTTGTCGGCATCCTGGAGCGGTTTGCTATCCACCACCAGGGTTTCGATGCGTCGCTCTCTCTGCATCCTGATCATTCCCGCCTTACTGTCCCACGAGACGTTGTTGAACTCGTGGATAGGGAGGTCGTTGATGTTTACGGGAGCCGAGAGAAACACCCTGCCTGCCTTTCCTGAAGATGGAAGCGGGGTGGAAGTATTCGTGCCCGACGGCTGGACAGATACATTGAGCGAGGCGATGGCGAGCCATTGCTGCGCCGACATCGCATCGCTTGAATCGATGAAGAGCGTCTTGCCGTTCGACATTCTGAAATGGCCGATGTTATCGATGGCCATGGCGATGCGCTCAGGATAGGCTAGGGCTATCAGCCTGCCCACCTCCTCTGCATCCACCGGCTCATTGTCTTCCTTCACCTTGAGCATCTTGCGGTATTCCTGGGCTATCTGGGCAATGCGTGCCCATCTGCCCAGACTGTTTTTCTGTCGCTGCGAACGGAGGATGGAGAGGCGCAGCGCCATATCCGAATCCTCTGAATCGCTCATCGGGTCTTTCTCTTCCAGCAGGGCGGCAACGTCGCAGGCTAGAGCTTTGAGTGCAGAAGATTCTGAACTCATCATCATCTTGGCGATGCGCGGATGACAAGGCAATGTTGCCATCTTCCTGCCCAATGGGGTGATGCTGCCATCCGGTTCTATTGCTTCGAGCGATAGAAGCAATTCCTTGGCATTGAGTAGGTTACTGCTTGATGGTGGGGTAAGCCAGAGCAGCGATTGGGGATTGTTCTCGCCAAAGGCTGCAATATCGAGTACCATCGACGTAAGGTCGGCTTCTTCTATTTCCGGTCGGCGCTGGTCTTCCATCAGATGTTCCGAGGACTGAGTCCACAACCGGTAGCAGATTCCTTCAGCCACTCGTCCGGCTCGTCCTCTTCTTTGGGTAGCCATATCCTTGCTGATAGTTACGGTTTCCAGGTGGCTCAATCCCGTACGGGCGTCGTAAACCAGTTTTCTGCAAAGTCCGGAATCCACCACGATCCTCACGCCTTCGATGGTAAGTGAGGTTTCTGCAATAGGTGTGGCGAGCACAATTTTCCTTTCTCCCTCTTTCGAAGGGGCTATGGCGAGGCGCTGCTTCTCGGGTGGGAGATTGCCGTAGAGAGGATAAACCTGCGGAACGGAAAGTTTATCTGAAGCAGATAATGCAGCTGCAGCCCTGCTGAGGCTCGCATCCAATATCTCCTTGCATTTCAGAATCTCCGACTGTCCAGGAAGGAAAGCCAGAATATCGCCCTCGTGCTTATCGGCAGCCTTGAGGATGGTAGCCGCCACCTCTTTATATATGTCGTATCGTGCAATGTCGATTTCAGAATAAATGGTCTCTACAGGGAACATTCGCCCTTCGCTCTCTATCAGAGGCGCTTGCAGAGCTTTGCAGATGGCGGAAGCATCGATGGTAGCCGACATGATGATAATCTTCAGGTCGGGACGGATTATCTCCTGCGCCTGTCGGGTGAGTGCTAGCGCCAGGTCGGAGTTGATGCTTCGCTCGTGAAACTCATCGAAGATGATGGCGCTCACTCCTTCGAGCGTGGCATCATGGATGAGCATTCGGGTTAGTATTCCCTCGGTGAGCACCTCAATGCGGGTTTCTGAGGAAACCTTGTTCTCGAAGCGTACCCGATAACCTATGGTCTTTCCCACAGGTTCGCCTAAGATGTTAGCCATCCGTTCGGCTATCTGACGGGCAGCAAGGCGGCGTGGTTCCAGCATCAGAATTTTGCCTTGTGGGGTGGCTCCGAGGAGGGTGAGTGGGAGCACGGTGGATTTTCCGGCTCCCGGTGGAGCGGTAACAACAAGGTTTGCCGACTCTTTCTGGGTGCTGTTGATGGCGTCGGCTATCTGGAAGGCTGGCAGATGTCCTGCCTGTTGTTTGATTCTATCGTAATTCATACTGCAAAGATACACATATTCTTAATTGATACTGCAAAGATACGCATTATTTTTGTGATACACAAATTTTCAGGCCTCCTTCTCTTTCACTCGGTACCATTTTCTGAGGGCAAAGTAGCCGGCTAGGATGGCTATATAGAGAATGAGCAGTTGGAGCAGGGAAAGGTGGATGTGTTCGATGCTTGCCCCAGGCAACATACTCGTCAGTTTGAAGGCGGTGTTGATGAATTGGGTGATGGCGGTGAGAACGTTCATGACTATCTGCATCAGTCCTTCAATGGCAGTTGCCAAACATGGGATGTAAGTGAGAGGCGAAAGAATGAAGAGCAGCGCACAAAGATAGAGAATGAATGTGGCGGCTGGAATGGCAATGAAGCTGGTGAGCAGAGAGTAGCAGGAAAGACGTCCGAAATAGAAAATGATGAGGGGAAGGGTGCCTATCTGGGCTGCCAGGGAAACACAGAAAAGACCCCATATTGCGCGGATGATGTTGCTGTGGGATGAAAGGAGATTGAAGAACAGAGGATAGAACAGAAGGATGGATGCTACGGCAAGAAAAGACATCTGAAAACCGATATCGAAGATGTTTAATGGATTGACTAGCACCATGATGACATAGGCTAATGCCAACGTGTTGAGTGTAGGGTCGGGACGCAGAGAGAGCAACACCAGACTGTAGATGCTGAGCATGGTGGCTGCCCTGACGGCACTGGCCGGAAAACCGATGAAAATGACGTATGCCCACACAATGGTGGTGGATAGGATGATGGTTAGCTTAGACCTGCGCTTGCCGCCTAACAGCAGGATGATGAGTTGGAAGATGATGCCGATGTGCAAACCGCTTACTGCCAATATATGGCTTGTTCCGGATATGGAATAAGCCTCTTTGGTTTCCTGGTTGAGGGCAGTTTTGTCGCCCATTGCCATTGCGGAAATGATGGCAAAGTCTTGTTCTTCGATATGGAAGGTACGTATCCTTTGTTCAACGTGTTCCCTGAAGTCGTGGGCTTTCAGGATGGTGCGTTCCAAATATGAGAGTGATTGATAGGTTTTTATCTGAATAGGTGCATGGGCTTCATCGATATGATGAGAGGTGATGGTGCCGCCGAGACAGAAGATGCAAAGATATAGGTTGAGACATTGGTAATGGATAAGATTGCTGACTTGGGTGCCTATTAGAGTAGGGCGATGGACCAGCTTTGTGAGTACATAACAACAGGCGGAAACACTCCAGGCAATGATGGTGCTGATGAGCCAAAGGCGCGTGCTGAGATAATCATAGCCATATCTGGCTGTGATGATACTTGCCGTCAGTACAAGGCTGAAGGACATAAGCGGGGTGAAATGTTGCTTTTTGGTTCTGTTCATACTTAGTGTAAAAGCCCGATAAGAGGTTGGCGATAGTCCAACTCTCTTATCGGGCTTATCTTTATATATATAATAATGTGGAATACTTACTGGTGATAAGTTGCCCATTCATTATTTGCCGAATCCGAAGATGCGCTTGATGAACTTCTTTACCACATTCTCGTTCTTCTGTGGGTTTACCACTGGAGCATATTTGCGATTACCGGAACCCTCGGTGTTCTGCTTCTTCTGTGCAACGCCTTTGCCACGACCATTGCTGCCTGGGCGAACATTGTTCTCTGCACCAGGACGCTGGTTTCCATTAGGCTGCTGGTTGCCGTTCTCATCATTTCGGCGCTTATTGTTATTATTGTTTCGGCGCTTGTTGTTATTGTTTTTCTGCTCGCCATTTTGTGGAGCACCTTGCTGGTTGTTCTGTGGCTTGCCTCCCTTAGGAGCGTTCTGCTGCTTGACATCTTTAGAAGCATTCTGCTGCTCACCATTTTCGCCGTTGTTGCGAGGAGCCTTTTCCTGTCGATCGCTTGGCTTGTTTGGCTTGTGCTTATGTGAAGTCTGGTCGCGGTCTTTCTGTCGGCGGCTCTTGGCACTGGTCTTGGTCTTACCCTCGCTGTTGCCATTGTTGCCTTCGTTACCATTCTCGGCATCGTTTTTATTCTCGCCGTTCTTCTTATTCTCGCCGTTGTTTTTGTTTCCTCCGTTGTTCTTGTTGCGGTTGTCGCCGTTTCTACCACGACCTTTTCCGCCTTGCTTTCTGCCATTGCCACCACGGCCGTTGCCCTTGTCCTTCTTCTTAGGCTTGTTAAGCTTGATGTATTCAGGGCCTTCGCCGCACTCCTCTGGCAGAGGCATTTTCTCTACCACTTTCTCCAGGAACTTCTCAATCTGCTGGAACCAATACTGGTCTTCCTCGTTTACGAAGGTGATGGCTCTACCATCTCGGTTGGCACGGGCTGTACGGCCTATGCGGTGCACATAGTCTTCTGTATCATGCGGCACATCGTAGTTGATGACCATCTCGATGTCATCGATATCAATACCACGAGCCACAATATCGGTAGCTACGAGTACATCGTATTGTCCGCTCTTGAACTTGAACATTACGTCGTCGCGCTCTGCCTGTTCCAGATCCGAGTGCATTGCACCACAGTTAATGCCGCTCTGCTGCAGGGCAGCAGCCAGCTGCTTAACCTTCATCTTGCTGCCGCTGAATATAATGACACGCTTCATGTCACCAGCCTTGAAGATATCCTTGATGATGGTCATCTTCTGAGTCTCATAACATACGTATGCTTCCTGCTTGATCTTTTCGGCAGGTTTGCTTACGGCAAGCTTAATCTCTACTGGGTCCTTGAGCAGAGTCTTTGCCAGTTCCTCAATCTTCTCTGGCATGGTGGCAGAGAACATGATGGTCTGGCAGGTCTTAGGCAACTTGCTTGCGATGGTATTGATATCCTCAGAGAAACCCATGTCGAGCATGCGGTCTGCCTCATCGAGAATAAAGAAACTTACCTTGCTCAAATCTACATTGCCCAAAGAGATATGGGTGATGAGGCGACCTGGGGTAGCAATGACTACATCGGCACCCATGCGGAGGCTCTTCAATTCCTGGTCGTATCGGTTGCCATCGTTTCCACCATAAACAGCCACGCTGCTTACGCCTTGCAGGTAGTAGCCGAAGCCTTGCATTGCCTGGTCTATCTGCTGAGCCAACTCGCGGGTTGGCGACATGATGACGCAGTTGATGGCATCTTTTGGATAACCGCCGTCATCGAGTTTGCTCAATACAGGGAGCAGGTAGGCTGCAGTTTTACCAGTGCCGGTCTGTGCAACGCCTAACACGTCGTGACCGTCCAATATCTCAGGGATACATTTTTCCTGTACGGGGGTACAAGTGTCGAATCGCATATCGTATAATGCATCGAGCACGTTGTCATTTAAATCTAATTCGTCGAAATACATTTCTATAAAGTTTTAATTTATAGTTTATAGCTTATAGCAGCAGTGCTCCTATAAACTATAAACTCTTAATTCATAATTGATAACTACCTCGGAGCCTTGCGATAGCAGAAGTAGGCCACGAAGGCAAAGATGATGTTTGGCATCCATGCTGCCAATGCCGGAGGGAAATTCGCCTGGATGGCAAAGGTGGCCGATACGGTTTGCAGCATGATGTAGCCGAAGCTCAATGCCAGACCGATGCCCAGCGACATTCCCATTCCTCCCTTTCGCTTGCGGGATGAGAGCGATACACCGATGATGGTGAGGATGAAGGAGGCAAACGAAGAGGCGATGCGCTTGTAGTACTCCACCTGATATTGCACCACATTGCCGGAACCGCGGTTGATCTGCTTGGAGATGTACTCCTTCAGCTCCGGGCTGGTGAAGGTCTCCTGCTGTCCCTTGGAGTAAACCAGGTCGGTAGGTTCCATCATGATGAGCGTATCCTTCTGTTCTCCACTCGTAATGTGCTCCTTCATGCCCTTCAGCTGGCGTACCTTCCAACTGCTCAGTTTCCAGTGGTATTTACTGTCTGAGATGGTATCGTATTGAATCTCCATCGCCGTGAGGTGGCTAACGAGTTTCTTGTCCTGGAATTTGTCCAGACAGAAGCCATATCCTCGTTTGGCGTTGTTGTCGTAGTGCTGAATGTAGGCGATGACACCTTTATCTACCTGCAATTGCACATTTTCGGCCGAAGTATTCTTCTTCTTGTTCTTATACAGGTTCTCGAAGTTCTGTCGCACCACGGTGCCGTGGGGAATGACATAGGCTGAGAGGGCGTAACTCAGGGCGGAAAGCATCACACAGGTGATGAGATACGGGCGCAGGAGTCGCTTGAACGAAACGCCAGATGCCATGATGGCAATTATCTCTGAATTACCGGCCAGCTTGGAGGTGAAGAGGATGACTGCCACAAACACGAACAACGCACTGAAGAGGTTGGCGAAGTAAGGTACGAAGTTGGCGTAATAGTCAAAGATGATGGCCTTGGTTGGTGCGTGATACTCCGTGAATTTCGCCAGGTTCTCATTGAAGTCGAACACGATGGCAATGGAGATAATCAAGGCTATCGAGAAGAAGTAGTAGCCTACGAACTTCTTGATGATATACCAATCCAGTCGCTTGATGTATCTCAGTGGGTTGAGAAACCTGAGCACCTTGAGGAAACGCAGTTTGTGCCCCATCCAGCCAAGCACCTTGCCCATGCGGTGGAGAATGGGGACTAGCCAACTGAAGCGATGGGCAATGGTTCTGCCCATCTTCAGTCGTCTGCGATGTTTTCTGATGTATTTAAAATCTTTCATTTTCTAATTCCTAACATCTAACTAAATACGTCTGCCGAGCTGGTCGATGATGGAGCGTTTCCACTCCACAAAGTCGCCTTGTTCTATGTGATGGCGGGCATCGGTGACGAGTCGCAGGTAGAACGAGAGGTTGTGGATGCTGGCTATCTGCATCGCCAGGAGTTCCTGAGCCTTGAACAGGTGGTGCAGGTAGGCCTTGGTGGTAATCTGGTCGATGTCGCATCCGTCTGGATCTACCGGACTGAAATCCATCTCCCATTTCTTGTTTCGCATGTTCATCGTACCGTTGTAGGTGAAGAGCATCGCATTGCGGCCGTTGCGGGTAGGCATTACGCAGTCGAACATATCCACGCCACGCTCGATGGCTTCCAGAATGTTCTGAGGTGTTCCTACGCCCATCAGATAGCGAGGCTTGTCTTTAGGCAGAATCTCGTTAACCACCTCTATCATTTCATACATCACTTCGGTTGGTTCTCCCACGGCAAGACCGCCGATGGCATTGCCGTCTGCGCCCTTGTCGGCGATGAACTTGGCAGCTTCGCGGCGCAACTCAGGGAAGGTGCAGCCCTGCACGATAGGGAAGAGACTCTGCTGGTAACCATAGAGAGGCTCCGTTTCGTTGAAGCGCTTGAAGCAGCGGTCTAGCCAGCGCTGGGTCATCTCCAGACTCTTCTTGGCGTACTGGAAGTCGCTCTGTCCTGGAGGACACTCATCGAATGCCATCATGATGTCGGCACCGATGATGCGCTCTGTGTCCATCACATTCTCTGGGGTGAAGAAGTGCTTGCTGCCGTCGATGTGTGAGCGGAACTCGCATCCCTCTTCTTTCAGTTTACGGATTCCCGTGAGTGAGAATACTTGGAAGCCGCCGCTGTCGGTGAGGATAGGGCGGTCCCAGCCGTTAAACTTGTGCAATCCTCCTGCCGCCTTGATGACATCGAGTCCCGGACGCAAGTAGAGGTGGTAGGTGTTGCCCAGGATAATCTGGGCTTTCACCTGCTGGCGCAACTCCTCGAAGTGAACGCCCTTCACGCTACCCACGGTGCCTACAGGCATGAAAATAGGTGTCTTAATCTGTCCGTGGTCGGTGGTAATGATGCCGGTGCGGGCATCGCTAGCCTTATCTGTTACTTGTAGTTCAAATTTCATGTTCTTTATTTTTCTTCTTTTTTGTCGTTATCTGGAATGGTGAAGTTGATAGGGTGCTCCACTTTCTCGTCGGTGAGTGCGAATTCCCATACATCTGCCACGTCTTCTACATAATGGAATGTTACGCCTTTGAGATACTTTTCCGGAATGTCGAGGATGTCTTTCTCGTTTTCCTTGCAAATCACGATGTCGGTAATGCCGGCACGCTTGGCTGCAAGTATCTTCTCCTTGATGCCACCCACAGGGAGCACCTTGCCTCGAAGGGTTATCTCGCCCGTCATGGCTGTGTTCTTGCGCACCTTGCGCTGGGTGATGGCCGAGGCGATGCTGGTGGCGATGGTGATTCCTGCCGATGGACCATCCTTCGGGGTTGCTCCTTCTGGTACATGGATATGGAGATTCCAGTTTTCGAAGATGCGATAATCTACACCGAGCAGGTCGATATGCGCCTTGATGTATTCCAGGGCGATGACAGCAGACTCCTTCATCACGTCGCCGAGGTTTCCGGTCAGAGTCAGCTTGCCTTGCTTGCCTTTGCTCAGGGAGGTTTCAATGAAGAGGATTTCTCCGCCTACGGATGTCCATGCCAAACCGGTTACTACTCCTGCATAGCTGTTGCCTTGATAGATGTCTCTATTGAAAGGTGCCGTGCCAAGAATATCTTTTAAGTCGGCAGGGGTGATGGCGGTCTTTTCCAATTCCTTGGATGAGGCTAGCTTGTAGGCCATCTTGCGCAGTCCCTTGTTAATCTGTTTTTTCAACTGGCGCACGCCGCTTTCTCGGGTGTAGTGCTCAATGATGCATTCGATGGCAGCCTTATTGAAGGTGACCTTTGGGGTAAACGTATAGAGTCCCGTATTTTCCAACTCCTTCGGAATCAGGTGGCGCTTGGCTATTTCTATCTTCTCTTCGGTGATGTAGCCGCCTACTTCTATCAGTTCCATGCGGTCGAGCAGTGGGCGTGGTATAGAACTGATATCATTGGCGGTGGCAATGAAGAGAACCTTCGAAAGGTCGAAATCCACATCCAGGTAGTTGTCGTGGAAGGCAACGTTCTGTTCCGGGTCGAGAACCTCGAGCAGTGCCGATGCAGGGTCGCCCTGATAGTTGTTGCTTGATACCTTGTCAATCTCGTCGAGAATGAACACAGGGTTACTGCTTCCTGCTTTCTGGATGTTCTTGATGATACGACCTGGCATTGCGCCGATGTAGGTGCGGCGATGACCGCGAATTTCCGACTCATCGTGCAAGCCGCCGAGTGACATGCGGACATACTTGCGGTTCATGGCCTTGGCAATGCTTCTTCCCAAACTGGTCTTTCCTACTCCTGGAGGACCATAGAGACAGAGGATAGGGCTCTGTGTGCCACTTTTCAGCGATCTTACGGCGAGATATTCCAGGATGCGCTCCTTCACCTTCTCCATGCCATAGTGGTCTTGATTGAGAATCTTCTTGGCATGAGTCAGACTCAGGTTGTCCGATGTGTACTCATTCCAAGGCAAGCCTACCAATGTCTGCAGATAGGTGAGCTGGATAGGATAGTCGGGGCTCTGAGGATTGATGTTGTCAAGTTTGGCCATCTCCTTCTTGAAAACCTCTTGGGTTGCCTCGTTCCACAATTTGTTTTGAGCCTTCTCAAGCAGTTCTTTCTTTTCCGGACTGCCTTCACCTTCTCCCAATTCTGCTCTGATGTGCTTGATCTGCTGTTTCAGGAAGTATTCCTTCTGTTGCTCCTCAAGTTCGAATTGGGTCTTTCTCTTGATTTCGGATTGCAAGTAGAGCAATTTCTGCTCCTTGTGCAAAGATTTCAGTGCCACCATCAGGCGGTCGGTAAGAGTCTCTTTCTCCAGCATTTTTATCCTGTCTCTTGCCGAAAAAGGCAGAGAAGTGCAGAGAAAATTGCACTTCACGAAGATATTGGAAATCTCGTTGACGGCATAAACTGCCTCGTCTGGAATGTTGTCGTTATACTGTATGAATCCAATGGACTCCTCGAAGAAAGTCTGGGTCAGGGCTTTGAACAACTGTCCTTTTGCCTCTTTCTCAGAAGGCCAGATTTCTGGCAGACTCTCCACATCGGCCATATAGAAGGGATTGGTTTCAATGATGCTTTTCAGTTTGCATCTGCCCAAACCCTGTACGATGACAGTCTTCTGGTGCTCCTCGTTGGGCATGTTGATGACTTTCACCAGTTTTGCGAAAGTTCCCTGCTCGTAGAGATCTTTCGTTGCGGGAGCTTCTGTGTCCTGATGCTTTTGGCAGAAGACACAGATGATTGTTTCTGGATTTTGTTCCAGCATGTTTACCAGTTCCTGACTCTCTTTTCTACCCACCAGGATGGGGGTTAGAACGGCTGGGAAAACTACCAGGTCGCGGGTGCAGAGGGTAGGATAGACACCTGCTTCTCTTTCTTGAATCAGCACGGATGCATCACCTTCGAAATCGGCAATCATCTGGATTCGTGTATTTGTATTATCGTTCATATTTGTTAAATAAACACTTTCTGGGGGTGTAAATTTGATGAATATACTATTTTTATTTTGCAAAGTTAGTGATTTTTGGTGAAAATCCCATCTGTTTTTTCAAAAAACTCCTCTTTATTATATTTTATTTTTAATAGAGGAGGGTAAATGTAATAAAATGCTGATATTTGCGTTATGATTTTAAGTAAAAATAGAAGCGTAACTCAATTAATGATGTCGGCTTTTGGCATGATGTGCCGGCCTTTTTGCATAATTATGTGTTGGCTTTAGATATAACAGTTTGATAAATGGCAGGATTTAAGTTTAAGCATTTTGAAATTCACCAAGACCGTTGCGCCATGAAGGTGGGTACGGATGGTGTGCTGCTGGGGGCATGGGCTCTTGGCGGAAAGCGTATATTGGATATTGGTTCGGGAACCGGACTCATCTCGCTCATGATGGCGCAGCGCTATCCCGAGGCGCAGGTGGTGGGCATCGATTTGGATGCTGAGGCTTGTGCTGAGGCTCGTGAGAATGTGGCGGCTAGCCCTTTCGCTGATAGGGTGAATATTGTGGACTGTAGATTGCAGGATTATGAATCGGTGGAAAAGTTTGACGCCATCGTAAGTAATCCGCCATTCTTCTTGAATAGTCTGAAAAATCCAGACAGTAAACGCTCCATGGCCCGTCATGCGGATAGCTTGCCTTTCAGGGAGTTGTTCCGAGGCGTAAAACTTTTGCTTTCGGATGATGGCGTGTTCTCGGCAATAGTTCCTGTGGAAGTACTGGAAGCCTTTGCGTCAGAGGGTTACATGCATGGATTTTATCTACTTCGTCAATGTGGAATTAAGACTGTGGAACGAAAGCAGCCGAAACGCTATTTGTTGACCTTTGCCAAGCACAGAAGTATGGAGATGGATGATATGGTGGAGACGATGATGGATAGCGAAGGAAACCGTTCTGAATGGTATGCGAAAATTACGGAAGAATTCTATGTGAGTTAGCTCTTTTGAAAAAACAGAAGTTGGAAGCTGGGAGTTGCAGGACTGTGATAATGTCTGCTGAAATCTCCTGGCTTCCAACTTCTGTCTTTATTAGAAGTTCAATTTGCGTTGCACCAATTTGCTGATGGCCTCAACTCTCTTGCTTTGTCGCTGTATATCCTTGTGGATGTCGTCGCGAACCACATTGATGTCGTTGAAGAAATCAGCGAATGCCGATTGGAACATATTTGGTTTGCGGGCGCTTTTGTCTGCAAACGGATTGATAATCATCTTGATGCCTTTTTCTTCTAAGTGTACATCAATGTCAGCTCCAGTCATTACCGGGTCGCCATCGTAATGGATTACGCCCGGCTTGCTGCGTGTGATATGAAGCTTCTTGCAGCGGAATGACTTGATTTTCGAGTTTTTATCGAGCGTCTTGTTGAACATATCGAAGCTAACCTGTGAAGCCTCGATGACATCGAAGGGTTCCATGATGACAACATCCATCAAGCCATCGCTCATGGATGCCTGCGGTGCAATATAGGCATTGTTGCCATATTGCGAGGCATTGGCGCATGAAATGAGGAAAGCCTTGTATTGCTTGGTCCCCGTCTCGTCTTCCAGAGTGTATGTCTCTGGCTCATATTTCAGCCCCTCTCTGAGTATGTTCTCCGCATAGCTGATAGGTCCTCGCTTGCCGCTCTCAGCAAATTTCATGCTGACAAAGGCATCGAATCCCATTCCGCAGGTGCAGAAGAAAGGGTAGTCGTTGATGACTCCATAGTCAAGGTCGCGTATCTGACAAGCATTGATTACCTCGATGCTCTTCTTTAAATTCATGGGTAAGAGCAGGTGGCGCGCCAGTCCGTTGCCCGATCCGCAAGGCAGGATGCCTAAGGCTGTATCGGAATGGACGATAGAGCGAGCTACTTCGTTGACGGTGCCGTCGCCTCCCACTGCCACTACAATGTCGGCATGGTTGTCTCTTGCTTCGGCAGCAATCTCAGATGCGTGCCCGGCCCTCTCGGTTAATCTTATCTCGTACTCGAACAGCTCCTTGTCCAAAGTAGAATCTATCAAACTGGGAACAGCCGCTTTGCTGCTGGTTCCAGAAATCGGGTTCATGATGAAAACTATCTTTTTTTTCATATCTTAGTCAAGAAAACATAATATTTAAAGTGCAAAAGTAATAAAAATCCCTAAAATAGCAAGAAATATCCATTAAAAAAACTCTAAAAGTAAACTTTCTTAGGAAAAAAGCGGTTATATTAGTCTTTTTTTGTATCTTTGCACCCTGAAACTTAGAATAAATATAAAAAGAAAATAAAGTACACCTATTTATAATGGGACAATTACAAGAAAGATACAAGAATTATCGTGTTCCTCAGAAGTATATGGCTGCCGGTGTGTATCCATATTTCCGCGAGATCACAAGTAAGCAGATGACAGAAGTTACCGACATCAATGGGCATCATATCCTGATGTTCGGTTCTAATGCTTATCAGGGTTTGACAAACGACCAGCGTGTAATCGATGCAGCTAAGGCAGCTCTCGACAAGTATGGCTCAGGCTGTGCCGGTAGTCGTTTCCTCAATGGTACCCTCGATTTACATGTGCAGCTCGAAAAGGAGCTGGCTGAGTTTATGGGTAAGGACGAGACTTTGTGCTTCTCTACTGGTTTCTCTGTGAACCAGGGTGTGTTGGCATGTGTCGTAGGTAGAAATGACTATATCATTTGCGATGACCGTGACCACGCTAGTATCGTAGATGGTCGTCGTCTTTCATTCGCAACTCAGCTTCACTACAAGCACAACGATATGGAAGATTTGGAGCGTGTGCTCTCTAAGCTTCCTGAGGATGCTATCAAGCTTATCGTTGTTGATGGCGTATTCTCTATGGAGGGTGACTTGGCCAACTTGCCAGAGATTGTTAAGCTCAAGCACAAGTACAACTGCTCTATCATGGTAGATGAGGCTCATGGTCTCGGCGTATTCGGTAAGCAGGGACGTGGTGTTTGCGACCACTTTGGCTTGACCGACGAGGTTGACCTCATCATGGGTACATTCTCTAAGAGTTTGGCTTCAATCGGTGGCTTCATCGCATCTGATAAGGATACCATCAACTTCCTTCGTCACAACTGCCGTACTTACATCTTCAGTGCTTCAAATACTCCAGCTGCTACAGCTGCAGCTCTTGAAGCTCTCCACATCATTCAGGAGGAGCCAGAGCGTTTTGAGAATTTGTGGAATGTAACCAACTATGCTTTGAAGCGCTTCCGCGAGGAAGGTTTTGAGATTGGTGAGACCGAGAGTCCTATCATTCCTCTCTACGTTCGCGATGCTGAGAAGACATTCGTTGTTACTAAGCTGGCTTATGATGCGGGTGTGTTCATCAATCCGGTTATTCCTCCTGCATGTGCTCCACAGGATACATTGGTACGTTTCGCCCTCATGGCAACTCATACCACAGACCAGGTAGAGAAGGCTGTTCAGATTTTGAAGAAGATTTTCGTTGAGGAAGGAATCATCAAGGCGTAATAGCAATTAACATAGCGATGGCAGTTTTGCCAGAATCGCTATATATAATAAGGTATAAAGGGCGACTTTTTCGGAAGTTGCCCTTTGTTTTTGGGCAAAAAATAAGAAAATGCATTTTTTTTCAAAAAAAGTTGCTCAAAAATTTGGTGGAACCAAAAAAAAATCGTACCTTTGCACCCGCAATTCAGAAATGATGCTTACGCTAACAAAGATAAATTGTTGTGAGAATAAAGCGGGGTGTAGCGCAGCCCGGTAGCGCTCCTGTTTTGGGAACAGGTGGTCGCA
>USJX01000001.1 GCA_900555035.1 uncultured Prevotella sp. | reverse complement strand
CCACGCTCCTGGCATGGGTAGTATCAGCCCTGGTCTTCCAGATAGGAAGTTTGTTTATCTAATATAACAACGTGAATTCAAACAAAAAACCGTGAATGCATGGAGCATCCACGGTTTTTTGTATTTTTATTCAGATATTCATCTTATTTTCAAGATATTCATCTTATTCAAGATATTCTCTTTTCCACCTTTGCGGCAACAAAAGCAATCATCAAGCCCAGGCAGGCGGCAATGCTGATGGCGATACGGAGACCGGTGGCCTCAGCAAGCCATCCGATAACCGGAGGTCCTACCAGGAAACCGAAGAAACTGATGCTCGAAACGATGGTGATGGCGATGCTAGCCTTGATGGTTCCGAGTTTTCCGGCGATGCTGTAACAGATAGGCACAGACGAAGAGATGCCGAAACCTACCAGCAGGAAGCCCAAGGTGGCAGGAATCAGATAAGGCAAGGCAGCTGCCAGCCACAAACCACCCACAATCAAACCACCACAAACCTTCAACACCCTGGATGGTCCATATTTCGTTACGAAACCATCGGCCAGGAATCTACCCAGAGTCATCGCTCCCATACCAGCCACATAGCCCGCACGTATAAAAGCCTCATCGGGTTTTACTACAGATGAGAAATACACACCACTCCAATCGTAAACAGTTCCTTCACAGAACATGCCGGCAAATCCCATCAATCCCAGGAGAAAAAGAATCGGGTCGATGGTCTTGAAAGAGAACTTCGGCACATCCTCCTCTTCCGCCTTCGCCGTAGCATCATCTACTAGAAAACGGAATCCGATGGCAATGACAAGAAGACTCATCGCCAGGATGGCTCCAAAGTGAACCTCTATCGGAAGCAGGGTATTGGCAAAGACGGCTCCGATGATACCACCCGCAAAACCGCCCAGGCTCCACAAACCGTGAAACGACGACATGATGTTACGCCCATACATCTTCTCTACCAGGCAAGCCTGGGTATTGGTGGCGATGTTCATCAGATTCGCCATCATTCCGAAAGCCATCAGACTCAATATCAAATTGAAAACCGTAGTGCTGCTTCCTATGCAGAAGAGCACCAATGCATAGAGAATTTCAGATAAGGCAAGCATCCTCTTGCTGCCAAACCTGCTCACCAAGACACCCGAGAAAGCCATCATCAGAAGCTGACCGATAGGAATGGCGAAAAGCACCGATCCCAACTGTCCGTTGCTCAAGTGCAACATCTGCTTCACATCCGGAATGCGGCTTGCCCAACTGGCAAACACCACGCCCGGCACAAAATAATAAGCTGCAACAGCTACTCGCTTACGGGTTAAATCTCCCAAATTGCTCAAACTATTCATATTAATCAAACTTACAGTCATCCTTCTTAATACCTTATTTTATATACCTTAATTTATATGCTTATTTATATGCCTTTTAATATGCCTATTTATATTTGCGGCTGCAAAATTACAAAAAAATGCAGAAAAATACCGATATTTGAACAAAAAATGTAGCTTTGTTTAAGAAATTAGCCGTAACTTTGCACTTAGAAAAAGAATTAAAAACAAACTAGCAATGAAGAAACAGACAATGATTACCCTGGTACTCGCCTTGACTTTGGCGATGCCAACCATGCCCGCCTTCGCCCAGAAGGCGATGAGCAAGAAAGAAATCGCCGAAAAGGAAAAGGCTTTCAAGAACCTTCAGCATCCTTGGAAGGGAAAGAAGGTGGCTTATTTCGGCGACTCCATCACAGATCCAAGAATCAAGGCATCGAAAGTGAAATACTGGGGATTCCTGCAGGATTGGCTTGGCATTACCCCCTACGTTTATGGTGTAAGCGGCAGACAGTGGAACGATATTCCCCGACAGGCTGATCTACTCCAGAAAGAGCATGGTGATGATTTCGATGCCATTCTCATTTTTATGGGTACCAACGATTATAACAATGGTGTGCCTATCGGCGAATGGTACACGGAGACTTTCGACAGCGTAAGAGTAGCCCTTCACAAGCCAAGCGAAATGGTTCAGCGTCGCCATCGTCATTTTGCCATGGATAAGAACACCTTGAAAGGTCGCATCAACATAGCCATGTCGAAGTTGAAGCAGATGTATCCTACAAAGCAAATTGTGGTGATGACTCCTATCCATCGTGCTTACTTTGGAAGCAGCGACAAGAACATCCAGCCCGATGAGATGTACGAGAACGTACGTGGCATCTTCTTCGATGAATACGTAAAGGCGATTAAGGAAGTGGGCAATGTGTGGGCGGTGCCTGTCATCGATCTCAACTCTCTTTCGGGACTCTTCCCTCTTTACGATGCTGGTGCCCAGATGTTTAACAAGCCAAATACCGACCGTCTTCATCCTAATGATGCCGGCCACTCCCGCATGGCGAAGACCATCATGCAGCAGCTCTCTGCCCTGCCTTGCGATTTCTAGAAGCATCATCTGTTCCTGCAAGAAACGTCATCTGTTTTTCCAGAAAACAAATCTTCACGGGAAACGACAAGGGTCTATATGCCACGATGAAAAGGTGGCGTATAGACCCTTTTTGCATATACCAGCTTTGCGGATATTTAATTTACTACAACGAAAAAACATCATTTAAGGAAGTTTTTGAGAAAAGCCTTGCTATTCCCGATTATTTCCACTATCTTTGCAATTGAATTAGTTGCACTCGATAAAACGAAGAAGATATGGATTACAAGAGATTACCATACGGCGTTGCCGATTATACCTGGATTAAGAGTCAGAACAGATACTGTGCTGACAAGACTATGTTTATACCTAAGATGGAGGAAGCTGGAGACTTTCTCTATCTCATCCGCCCACGCCGTTTTGGCAAGAGTGTCTTCCTCACGATGCTTCAAGCCTACTACGACATCGAGAAGAAAGACTCGTTCCATACCACATTCAAGGATACTTGGATTGAGTCGCACCCAACCGAAGGACTTGGCAAATACCAAGTTTTATACTTTGATTTCTCCAGAGCTGCTGCAGGTCCTAGTACTTTGGAGGAAAACTTCAATCAATATTGTAACAGCGTATTGGATGGCTTCATCAAAAAGTATGCTGCCTATTATGATGAAGATTTCAACATGGAGGAATACCTTGGCTTTTCCGGTGCCTCCTATAAGCTAAATGCACTGAATACTTATTCCAAAAGCAAAGGTACGCAACTTTATCTCATCATCGACGAGTATGACAACTTCACCAACATTATCCTGAGCGAGGAAGGAGAAGCTGTATATCACGCCCTGACTCATGCACAAGGCTTCTACCGTGACTTCTTCAAGCTATTCAAGGGAATGTTCCAACGCATCATGATGATGGGAGTAAGTCCTGTCACCGTGAACGACCTCAACAGCGGCTATAACATCGGCACCAATCTCTCCATGGACCCCATGTTCAACATGATGCTGGGATTCAGCGAGAACGAGGTGCGGGAAATGATAGAATACTACAGAGAAGTAGGACTCATCAAGGTTCCGACCGACCAGCTGATTACTGACATGAAGCCTTGGTATGATAACTATTGTTTCGCAAAGGACAGTCTGGTCACAGATCCAAAGATGTTCAATTCGGATATGGTTATCTATTATCTCCGCCATTTCATCCGTTTTGGCAAAGCACCGGACGAGATGGTAGATCCAAACACCATGACTGATTATGCCAAGATGAAGAAAATCATCTTCCTGGACAAGCTGCAGGGCGACCGCAAGAGCGTGCTGAAAGAAATCATCAACCAAGGTTACATCTGGGCTGAACTGAGAGAAAGTTTCCCTGCTGAAGACTTGGTTGACCCAGACCTGTTCCCAAGTCTGCTCTACTATTATGGCATGCTGACCATCATTGGCAAGCGTGGCAGAAGAGTAAAGTTGGGAATCCCTAACGAGAATGTACGCCGCCAATATTACGGCTATGTGTTGGATGAATACAACAGGGATGCCAAAATCAACAATAATCATCTTGCCGACCGATACGATGTAATGGCTCTGGATGGTAACATCAAGCCAGCCATCGAATACATCGCCGAGGGTTACAGAAACTGCACAAGTATTCACTCCAGCATCCAGGCAGAGCGCAATCTGCAAGGTTTCATCGCTGCTTATCTCAATCATAGTGGTTATTACTACATCATCCAGGAAATGGAGTTGAACGGCGGTTATTGCGACTTGACGATGATTCCAGATCTCACCCGTTTCCCTGAGGTTGCCCATGCCTACCTCTTGGAGTTGAAATATCTGAAAACGGGCGATACCGATGAAGAAGGAAACAAGGCCTTGGAAGAAGCAAGAGCTCAGTTGGAGCAATATGCGCAAGACGCAAGATTGCCACAGCTGATGAATGGAAAGCCTATCCACAAGATAGCCATCATCTATAAAGGTAATGACTTGTGGAAAGTAACGGAGTGCTAAAATACTTAGGAAGTAGGCAATGTGTATTATTTCACCCCTATTTTATATTGAAAAAAGTGTAAATTTCCGCAGGGATTTGCCTATATTTTAGGTAAATTTCTGCGTTTTTTGCCTATTCTTTAGGAAGGTTATCATATAAGTTGCCTATGTTTTAGGAAAGTTTCACTATATTTTTGCCTATGTTTTAGGAAAAAAGAGTAACTTTGCAGCATAACTTAAAGAGAAGGAAACGTTATGATATATAGACAATTGACAGAAGAACTCCAGAAATGGAGTGAAAGAGACAACAGGAAGCCATTGGTTTTACGAGGCGCAAGACAAGTTGGAAAGACAACATTAGTCAATGAATTGGGTAAGAAATACGATGTATATATCAAACTGAATCTAGAAAAAAGCTCAGATGCAGAAATCTTTGCCAAATCAGACAATGTAAAAGAGATATATCAATACATCTGCCTCAAGAAGAAAATTAAGGTAGATGAATGTAAGCGTACCCTACTTTTTATTGATGAGATACAAAACGAACCAAAAGCAGTTGGTCTGCTGAGATACTTCTATGAAGAGATGCCATGGTTGCACATCATAGCAGCAGGTTCCAGACTTCAAACCCTCATCAAGCAGCGCATCTCTTTCCCTGTGGGAAGAGTGGATTATCTATCCCTCCGTCCGTGCTCCTTCTTGGAATATCTCGATGCTATAGGTGAAGACCAATTGGTACAAATGGTGAAAGAAGTCAGCGTATCACCTCTATATCACGAGATGTTACTGAACCATTTCAATCATTACACCTTGATAGGTGGTATGCCTGAAGCCTTAGTAGAATATGCCAAGACTCATAACCTAACCAAGTTAGCCCCTATCTATCGTTCACTGCTTGATGGCTACAATGAAGATGTAGAAAAATATGCTCGTAATGAAAACCAAGTAAAGGTTATCCGCCATCTGCTTACACATGGCTGGGCAGAGGCAGGACAATCCATTACTTTCGCTCGATTTGGAGGTAGCAACTACACAAGCAAGGAGGTACATGAGGCTTTGGAAGTGATGCAGAAAGCATTCTTGCTCAATTTGGACTATCCCGTCACATCAGTGAAAGCCCCAGCTGTACCAGCCATAGCAAGACAACCCAAGCTAGTATGGGTAGATACGGGCATCATGAATTTCTCCGTTGACATTCAGGCAGAATATCTGCAAGGCAATTCTCTCTTGGATGTATGGAAGGGGCATGCTGCGGAACAAATCGTAGCCCAAGAGCTGCGCATTGTTTTGGATCGCAACTTCCGCAACGAGCAATATTACTGGGTAAGAGACAAAAAGGGTTCATCAGCAGAGGTAGATTTTGTTTGGCAACATCACTCACAGATTCTCCCGATAGAAGTGAAGTCTGGCACAAATGCCCATCTTCGATCCCTCCACTCCTTCATGTCTCAGCCTGATG
The DNA here is from genome assembly GCA_900555035.1 of uncultured Prevotella sp. Classification (GTDB taxonomy): domain Bacteria; phylum Bacteroidota; class Bacteroidia; order Bacteroidales; family Bacteroidaceae; genus Prevotella. Next base: position 96,679 of record USJX01000001.1, on the reverse strand, counting down.
CCCCAAGCATTGCCATCCGCATTTGGCCAGGAGAATATAGCATAGACGAAGTGGTATCCCCTACAGGTCATCCCTTCCGCCTTATCAATCTTCCCTTCTATTATGTGGGGATACTGGATAAGATATTGGAAATGGTATAATCCAGTAATCCGAAAAAGCAGGAAGCCCCATCGAGGGGCTCCCTACTTTACCAAAAGAGCAAGTCCGGGTTCGGTAAGTCCAGTGGAAGAGTAGTGACTACAAATATAGTACGATTCTTTTTATTGTGTCTATCAAATTAGGAACAAAAAATAAGGAGTGTCTACTATTTCAGTTTTATGAAATTGATAGTGTCTACCTTTCTAGTTTATAAAGTAAAAAAGTGTCTACTGAAATCAGGAAAAGTCAAAGAGAAGCATCACAAATATTTGCCCGTCGCTACGGGTAAACATGCCCATAAGTACGAGGAAACATGCCCGTAACTACGAGGAAATATAACCAAAGCCAGCGGTCAAAAGTGCCCAACGTCTCGGGCACAATTGGGCAATGCTTCGGGGCACATTCCTCTAGCTTTGGGGACAGAATCAAGAACGCTTCTGAGTGGCAATAAGTAATATAGAAACAGTCTCTATTTTATGCCTTTACTTAGCAACAAGGCTTAAAAAATCAGCAAATCAAGATAAAATAATGCTTTTCAATCATAGAGAAGGATATACCTGTTTTATTACCACGAATTATGCAACTAACTGATTCTATGCCGATTACAGAATAATAAGCAAAAAAAGGTGTGGTAATGCGTGGTAATAAGTGGCAATAAAAATATGTCTTATTACCACGCATTACTTACTATATATCAACCACTTACACTTCAGCGTGGTAGAAGTGGCATTAAATTAGAAAAAACTTTTCTCTATATATACAATGAAACATAGCCATCAATATCACTAAATGTCGTATCCAAGAACGTGAGATCTGTCATTTTCAAGACATCAATCATACGATATTCCTTATACAGTTGTCGAGAAAAACGAAGTTCAAAGGCCAAACGCAAATCATCTGTTGCATCAACCCCTTCATCCTGCTTTGCCTCTTTACCCGTTATGGTTCTCATTCTTACAATCTCATACACATCACGAATCCCCTTACCTTTGATATACGGCACGAAATAATGAAGATCCTGCAATGCTATGGTTGACGGGAACTTAGCACCCGTATAATATAAGGTGGCAGATTGATTCAAGAAACTCTTTTCATAACCACGCCGATGACTAGGACGAACCACACCAACCAACACCCGATTATCCACTTCCATTATAGTACCCTTCTGCGGAATCACATGTTGTACTGTATCTTTCGCCTTCGTTTCTATCAGTTCCCGGATAAAACCTTCAAGCAACTTTCTGTTTTCGTTATCGTTCGGCCGAAGCGGAAAAGCACCAATGTTCACCTCCTTGATAGTTTGATAGAACTTTGACACCTCCACATCCGCTGGTTCACCATCACCAGGAAAAAGAATGTATCCGCCTATCACCTCCTTCTTTAACGGAGCCTCAACATAATCACGATAATAAATGGCATCACGATAACGATGCATCTGATTGATGGCATCATCCGGTGGCACATCTACTCCGCTCGCATTCTTGCTGGCTATCCGATATTTTGCATCGAAGAGATAAGTCATTTTCATATCTTTCTGCAAATCATTCTTGGTAAGTTGTAGCACTATATCGGGCTTCTGAGGTACCGTTGGCACTATCAGATTCTGCATTCCAATACTATCGTTGGTCTGCTCCGTACTTTTTGGATTATATACCAATTCGGCAAGTTCTACCCCATCTTTCCTAAAGAGAACACGAGAATGTTCTCCCTTCCCCAACTCCCAGGTAAACAGACCATTCAGCTCCATTCGATTGCGATGTTCCACATCATCCTGATCCAGATTCAACTCCTTCTTCACTATGTGGCTCACCTCTATGAAACACCATATTTCATAAAGCGTGGCGATGTCCTTGGATTGCAACCGATAGATGCCTTCATTTAGAGAGTAAGCCTTACGGAGCAAATTCCAAGTCCGATAAACCTGACTATATCCCGTGGCTTTCTGAAGAACCATACTTTCCTGATTCAATCCCTTGAAACGCCCAACGGTTCGGAAGAAAGAATTTTTCCTTAACAGATTCAGGGAAACATAAGTTGCCTGAAGTTCTTGCTTAGTAGCATCAGAAACCTCCTTAACCTGCTCTATACGAGTTTTTAAGAGTTCATACTTACTCGTAATCTGCGATAAAGCAAATTTCAGAAATCGATTTTCCTGGGTATCATTCGACTCTATTTTTTCGGTGATACGATAAAGATGAGCGGGTTCTTTGCGATGCTCAGCAATTTCATTTTCAAGAGACATAGGAACTCGGCGCACCTTATCTGCCCGCAGATAAGTTTCCCTGCCATGCAAGCGATGACGTGGTCGGTCGATAATGTGCCGACAAGCCTCCAAGAACTTCTTTTGTTCACCTGCAAAGATACTCCACCATATAATTTCTGGCGTTTCTCCGTGGTTATCAGGAGCAAAGCTATGATAGGTACGTTTAAGGAAATCAAGCGAGAGCATCCGATACTCTTGCTCTATATCCTCTATAATTTTCTTCCAATGAGAATGATAATCCAGTTTGGTACTCAACACCTCGAAGGAGAATGAAAACTTTTTTTTGATGAGCTCAGAAGATACACCATCTGACTTCTTTCTCTTAACAATATAATCAAAACAGATTTCAGAACGTCCTATCTCATTGCCGAAATTCAGAAAGCCAGCTAACATACCATGACGGAAACTGAACCTATCGTTTTCATTCTGCAAGATGGAACCAAAATGTGCATCTACAATCTTGGCATCATTCTTTTCCTCAAACTCCACCCATATCGGATAGTCTGCATTATCAAAGAATATGGCAGGAGCAGAAGAATCTTTTAATATCACCTTAGAAGTGGATTGATCATTCAAATACCGCTCCACCAGTTCAACACCATCCGACCAGGAATAGGTGGAGGAAAGTTTGTCTTCCCCCACATTCCTCTTCGCTTTATCCCAAATAGCATCAAACTTGGTGCATTCTATGGTCATCACAAAGTCGTGATGCTTGATTCTTAAAAGTTCCATTACCGTTAACTCCAAAAACTAGTATAACCAGAACTAAGTTTCCTTTCCATTTCATCCAATTTAGCCAGAGAAACAGAACTATCTCTCATGTTTTCCGGCAACATCTTCGAAACAACTTCCTTTAAAGAAGCGAGTAACTCCACCTTTACCTTCTCCTCATCACCTTCTATTCTAGATAGGATTTTCATAGAAGTAATTTCATCCAAAGCACGAGCCACGACTTCATTTTGCGTCATTTCCAAACCTTGGCTATTTTTACGATAAGGCAAATTATTGACCACATAGAGCAGGAACTCGTTACGGGTTCGATAAGCTATCTTAAAAGGTGTACCTTCCAATACTGCATTGATTTCCTGCAAGTACAGTATCGCCTGGTTGCAAACCTCCTGGTTTTCCTGATACACGTCAACACCCTCCACCTTATCTCCTACCAAGTCTTCAAAGTTGAGTTTTCCTATCTGTTCGTGTCGGGAAGTTAATCCACCATATAAATCCACCTCATTCATTTCGATGGTCATGGCTCTGTCGAGTACTTTTCGGGAGAAGGAAAAGGTTGTTTCGTCCATATTGACGGTTCCCACGATAATGAGGTTCTGGGGGATTGTAATACCTTCATCAATGAACTGCTGTTTTAAAACATCCTTTTGACTATCAGAACAATCTACCAAAAGTTCATCTATCAGTTTTTTATACCAAGCCTTAGGAACGAATTCAGCATGTTCACCATTCCTTTCTTTTTCAAATTCAGGCTTGAGAATTGGGTCTGTCACAACCTTACCTGTTTCATTGCGCTTTCGAGATTCCACAACACTCAGATATTCTGCAAAATACTGCTCAACAGGAGCCAGGTTCATTTCATCTAAGCATAAGAAATATGGGGTACTTTCATTCTCCCATGCTCGCACTACAAACTTCAAAAAGTCACCTGCAATAAACGTTGGTTCATCTCCAAGTCTGCTTACATACCCAATAAGTTCAGAAGAGTCGTGCCAATTAGGCTTCACCTGTATCATCTCAAAATTCTTTGGCTTATGCTCCTTATATTCAGGCGAATCTACGCCCCAACAAGCACGAGCCAATTCACGAACGATTCTACTTTTTCCTGTACCAGAGATACCAGCCAAGAGAAGGAAAGGCTTCGACTTAATGGCCGTAATATAAGGACGATAAGTTTGGTTGATTTCGGAACAAGATTTACCGCATTCCTGAGAATGTTTAGTGCTAGAATAATATTCATCAATATTCTCTCTTAGAATCAATAAACATTTGATGCTATCCATTCCAGCATAAAGAGTCTGCAAAAAAGGAGCTCGCGATAACTCACCAGCACGAGCAGCTACCGAATATGGTTTATCAAAAGAGATGGTACTATTAGAAATTCCAAGCAAAGCTTTATACACAGAAGGAGTCAACACTTCTTCATCAAATTCTAGATGGAGCGGTGTTGTATCAAACCATTCATTTATATTTTCTCTACTCAAATGATAATCATTACTAAATCTCAATAACAAATCAACATGTGAAGGAATTTCTTCAAAGCTCTCATATTTATACAAAAAGGCAATTAAAGAATACACGTTAATCTCTTCCTTAAAAAACTTTTCGTCGACATAACCTATCCATTTATCTGAAAATTTAACGTATAGATTTGAACTGCCATAAGTTCTATTATAATCAGAAAGATAAAATTGGGAGTCAAGCCAAAAAGCTAACTCCCCATCAAGCACAATATAAGTAGTATTGGAATGGATGACATCTGACTTGATTGTTTTTAATATGCCAAGCAATCCCATGAATTTGTTTTCAACTTTTCCTTTTAAGGAATTAAAAGCTTTTACAGCTGTTTCTTTTGATAAGTAATACATAAGCTTTAATTATTATATGCCATTATCATATTTTGTGCAATTCTTTCTATCACAGGAACACTTACAGAATTTCCAAGTTGTTTATACGCTTGATTATCAGATACTGTAAACTTAAAATTATCTGGAAAACCTTGCAAACGTTTAGCCTCCAAAACAGATAACTTCCTATCTATATCCCAAAGTTTTGGGGTTCTTCCTGCAATGATAGTTGGCGCATAAGTATCCAAACATGCATAGAAAGCCTCCTGAATTTGGGTCTTAGCGGCATCACCAACATGAAATCTCAAAGAACCATCAGGCTTTTGGAAAGAATAGACTCCATATTTTCCTTTTTTAGTATTAGGAGCATACTTGGAGTTATCATGTTGTACCCTCTCTTCTTCATGACAATGAGCAAAATGATATTGTATTCTATCATGTTCAAACTTACTCAACTTTAACGCAGGATTGTCATCATTTAAATCTACGATATCACGCAATGTAGGATTTATAGCCAAAGGCTGAGGAAATTCAAAATTCACTTTTTTATCAAAGCCAACACAATACCAACGCTCTCTTTTCTGAGGCAAACCAAAATCCAAAGAACTTAAAACCTTCCAATGCACATCATATCCCAATTTCTTAAGATTATCCAATATTACCTTGATAGTATTACCTCCATTGTGCGATACAAGTCCCTTTACATTTTCTAAAAAAAACATCTTAGGTCTATGATAAGCCAAGATTCGACAGACATCAAAAAATAGCGTACCTCGTGTTTGATCTTCAAACCCCTTACACAAACCTGCATAACTAAAAGGCTGACAGGGAAATCCAGCTGTCAGAATATCAAAAGAAGGAATATCTTTCGCTTCTATTTGCGTAATATCCCCTAATGGTTTTTCACTAAAATTATCAAAATATGTTTGCTGAGCAAACACATCTACATCAGAAGAGAAAACACATTTTGCCCCCAATCTTTCTAAAGCCAATCGGAAGCCACCAATGCCACAAAATAAATCTATAAATCTATACTTACTTGCCATTACTCATTTTCGTAAACACAACGAAACATACCAAAAGCGTAAATATGCAATAGAAGCCCCCACCTCATGCATAAAAAAACACACAAGATGGGCAGCCTATTTACTTAAATACACTTTTAGCAATACCAATAAAAAGCAGCAAATATTTTCTCTTGGAACAGATAAAGCTAATAACCACCAGTAACTGATAGTTGATAGATTTCTATTCCAAAAAATGAAAATAAGATGTTCGACAATTCGTCTGTAACATCAGAATTGCCGCTATAGATGAGCGTTGAACTTCATTCAGAGAATGGGCTAACACATAATGCCCGAGAGATAGATACAAAAGAAGCGTGAGCTTCCCTTATCTAACTCTCGGGCATTTGGCGTGGCCCATTCCTACAGATAAGTTCAGCCCACGCTATAGCGCAGGCATTCACTTATTCTATGTAGGAAATACGTCTTTAAATCGCCAAATTTCGAGAGTATTCCGAATATCGTAAACGCTTTGTATATTAATATGTTATATATCTAAAGTTTTATTCTTTCTGTTTCTTATTATTCTATTTTATTTGTTCAACTTATGTTACAAGGGAGCAGCCGCCTGGGGCAACCTTTCCCTTTTCGAGGGCAAAGTTACAAAAAATAAATGAAATATGCAACTTAATACTTCAAAATATCTTTTACCGAGTAAATTTTACTTGAAGCATCAAAGGAGAAATACTGGTCATCCATAATCATATAATCCTCTCTCTGCTTCTTACTCAGACTCTTAATATCGGGAAACATGGATATCGGAACTATCACTTCTCGGCCATCAGTTAAGAACACAGCCATAGCACCACGCTTAACTCCAAAATCCAGTTTCTTAATCCCCAAAGTAGTATCTTTGAATTTACACATAATCTTTCCTCCTATTTTATTTAATCTTTTTAATTCTTATTTTCTTACCAGCAAAGACATCATCAATTTTCTGATTAAGTTCATCCCAATGCTTATCAATAGCGGCAATGATTTCAGACTCTTCAGATGACGACAATTCAGACCAAGCCACCTCAATCTTCTTCTGTCCATTCTCTTCTATCCATATTTTAGCAACAGTATGTCCCCTATGAGAGTTTTTCCGTCCTCGCTTAACAACATGGATATGCCTTCTGTTTTCATTTGCATCAGCAGGGAAAACAGAAAGGATGAAACATAATATCAATGCTAGCTTACCCATTTTAAAACATATTTAAATTATTACAAGAGAGCAGCCGCCTGCAGCAACCTTTCCCTTTTCGAGGGCAAAGTTACAAAAAACAAATGAGATTCCCCCATTTTTATGAAATAATATTGGGATATCACGAAGAAAAGTCGAAATTTACAACATAATAATTTTAATAGCAGGACATAAATATGAATGAAATAAGATATATAAACATGTGCATTGTTGAATTCGGACATATGCAAATTGAAGCTCAGATATTCCAATCGGTGATTGGAATATGTTTGGGAAAGTCTTATAGAATCTTGTAAAGCTATATAAACAACTCTTAGCAATCCCCTTACAATATGTATTATTGATAGCACAAATATACATTTTTTATATATAAAAGTTTGGAGAATACAAAGAAAACTTGTAATTTTGCCAGAAAGAATGGAATTTTAGTGAAACGAACAAAATAAACAGAAGAAATCATGATAAACGACAGAAGACAACTGGCTGAAGTTTTTCAGCAAACTATAGATATTGTACTGGAGGGACATTACACCTCTGAGAATGGGGAGGAAGTGAAACTGCCCGACAACACGAAGATGCTGAAGGGAAGCAGATTCTATACCAAGCCACTGGATGCTTCAAACATACCTACCCTTGCAGAAGGTTCCACCAAGATTATTGTGAAGAATGACGACAGCATCCATTGCGGTCATCAGTTGCAACAGGAAGGATACAATCCCGTGGTTCTCAACCTGGCAAGCCGGCGCAACCCGGGCGGTGGCGTAAAGAACGGAAGCCGGGCTCAGGAGGAGAGTCTCTTCCGCAGCACCAACCTCTTTCTCTCTATGTATCGTTATGCAGAATATGCCGAGGATTACGGTTTGGAGAAAAGCAAGTTTCAATATCCGATGCCTGTGAGATTCGGAGGCATCTATGTGCCATACGCTACCGTGTTCAGGGCTGGAGCCAAGGATGACTTCGCCTTGCTCAATACTCCTTATTATATGTCGTTCGTGGCAGTAGCGGCCATCAATCATCCTGATTTAGATAGAGATGGGAATATCTGCGAAGAAGATGCCGCATTGACGAAAAACAAAATGAGGACGATGCTACGCATCGGTTTGCTGAACGGACACGACAGCATCGTACTCGGTGCATTCGGTTGCGGTGCCTTCCACAATCCTCCGAAACATATCGCAAGACTGTTTCACGAAGTCATCGACGAGAAGGAGTTCAAGGACAAGTACAAGCTCATCGCCTTCGCCATCCTTGAAGACCATAACTCGCCAAGAGGTGGAAACCTGCAACCCTTCATCGAGGAATTCAAGTCATAAGCTCCCACAGATCATAAGCTCCCACAGATTTCACAGATTCACACAGATGGGGCTTGATTCATATCGAAAAGAATTCATTGTTTCTCCGATTTCACAAATCTATCCCACCAAACGGAAAGATTTGTGAAATCAGAAAAATTCGGGAAATCTGAGAAATCCGGGAAATCTGCGGGGAAACAATCCCCTACTTCCAGCAGTAAGCTATTCCTCGCTTCTCGCACTCTCCTCGCAGGGCGGCGAGGAAGTAACTGCGCTCGCTGCCCCAACCACGAACCTTGCGCTCGTGATCCACGGTCTGCTTCAAACGCTCATCGCTGTAAGCAGCAAAACGGGCAGCATACTCTGAAATTCTTGACTCGGCATAGCCTGCATCAACAGTTGAAGACTTGGCATTAACTGCCTTAATTGTTGAAGACTCGGCATTAGCTGCCATTACACTCTCATTGTTCTTTTTGTTCTTTAAATCTGAATTTGGATTCATAAAGATAGTAGATAGCCAACTTTAACCCACCTGACACAAAATGTATATCAAATGTATATCTAAACTTTTAGTTATCAACGCTTTATCTTTACGGAAAATTAATTTTCCGAAAGATAGATATACATTACCTATACATCAGATACGTGTTAGTTTTGTTACTATTTTGTTACCAAAAACTTGCGAGTAACAAAAAAAATGCTTATCTTTGCAGCAGATTTATAAAAGAAAGGCTTATGGGAAGGAAGAAAACAATCGAAAAGGAACCTGTCACTATCAGATTCAAGGAACTTGCCAACGGAAACAAGAGTGTCTATCTGGACATCTACAAGGATGGCAAGAGAACCTATGAGTTCCTTAAACTCTACATCGTACCAGAGGTGGGTAGAGGTAAGACAGAGGCAAGAAGAAAGAATGCTGAAACTATGGCTACCGCCAATGTTATCAAGGCTCAGAGAGTACTAGACGTCAAGAACAGCATTTCGGGTATCATATCCGTCAAGAGCAAGATGAAGCTCATGGATTGGATAGACAACTTCAAGACCTACAAGATGAAGACATCGCAGTCTCCAAGCCGCATCGCAGCACAGATAGAATGCACCCGAAAGCAACTCATCGCCTACAAGGGAGAGAACATCAAGCTATCCAGCATTGACAAGAAGTATTGTGTGGGATTCATTGAGTTCCTGAACAACACCAAGAAGAGCAATGGAGAACCGCTTTCCAGCTACACCAAGATTATGTACTGCAACCACCTCAATGAAATGCTCAGCAGAGCCGTGAAAGGTGGGATGATATACAAGAATCCATTCAGCGAGGTGGATAAGCGAGAGAAGCCAAAGAAACCTGAAACCAGCAGGGTTTTCTTGGATATTGAGGAGGTGAAGAAACTGGAAGAAACAGAATGCAAGGTTCCAGTTATCAAGCAGGCATTTATGTTCTCCTGCTTTTGCGGTTTGCGTATCTCGGACATCAGGAGACTGAAATGGTCGGACATCAGGGAAGTGACCAACGAGGACGGAACTAAGTCATGGCATCTTTCTATCATACAGAAGAAGACCAACAAGATGGTTTCCTACAATCTGTCAGGCAAGGCTATAGAATGGTTGCCTGAGCAGGACGGAAACGAGTTTATCTTCAATGGTATGGGATGCGAACAGACGGTTCTTACTCATATCAAGGTATGGGCGGCGAATGCTGGCATCAAGAAGGACATCACCTTCCATACTGCAAGGCATACCTTTGGAACCATGATGCTAACACTGGGTGCAGACATCTACACTACCAGCAAGTTGATGGGGCATACAAGAATCGCCACAACCGAGATTTATGCCAAGATTATAGACAAGAAGAAGAATGATGCAATGGGACTCATTGATAAGTTCTTCGATAAGGAATAAAAAAATCTCTGTGAGGTAGCCAGCCTTGCAGAGATTTTTATTTTTCTAGTTGGGAAAATATTTTTTCCTAGTTAGGAAAATTGTTTTTCTCCCTTACCATATTTCTTATCGAGCTTCTTCTTTAGCCAAGGTTTCATTGCTCCTATAATTCCAAAGATGATGGCGAAAGCCACACAGAAAAGTACTGGTCCAGCCTTAAAACCAAAATTTTCCATCACAACGAAGATAGTAACCATGATTGCCCATAAGACAAAGAATGTCGCTACCAATACCGAATAATAAATAAAGTTCTTCATACTATATATATTTTAATTTAATAACATATATTGCAAGGAGTTCTGCCCATATTCTCAGCTTCCTCCTCGCTTACCTCTTCTATTTCTCCTGAGCAGCGAGAGAGACCCTTGCAATCTCGCTCGCAATGGTAACGCTTGGATGAGCCACCAGTACAGATGAATACATTACCACCAGAGAAAGCCGACTTTACGGCAGACTCCTTCTTCTCAGGTTCTACGTCAGCAGACTTCTTGGAAGAACTGCTGCATGATGCCATCAGAATAATTGCTAAAAGTAATACTATATGTTTCATACTAAAAACCATATTTTTTAGCCAAAGCTTTAGCATTAGCATATTTTTTTATTTCTGGGTCAATATCATCTTCCGTAAAATTACTTTTATCATCAGAGTCTGCCACCCAGTTAACCCCAGTAGGCTTACGATATTTGAAATTCTCTAAGTAATCATAAATATCATCATCAATACATATATGACATGATTTTTTCAGCAAAGACTTATCCATATCTTTTAATAGTATTCTCTTTACGCCTGAGCCACATTTAATGATTCTTGAAACCTCAACGTCATCACCATCCTCATCTGTAGCATATCCACTAAGAGTTCCACCTTCATTTATTGCACCACAACGTAATTCTGTATGCAATACTCCAACTTGGTCAACATAAACGTATTTACCTACTCTATTGCAAGGCTTTTTGCTTTCTGCATCTTTCTTTGCTTGTGCAATAGAATCAGCAATCTCCATTTGCCGTTCTACTTTTTTCTTTTCAGCAGCTTCATTACTCTTTATTTTAGAATAAGTAATACCTCCAACACCAATTATTAATATCAAAACAATCCAAATCAAACAAGATTTATCCATATCTACCACATTTTAATTATCCTACATTTGCTTTTTTCATGCCACCGCCAAAGATGGATAGTAGCTGGTCATAGCGTTTCTCTAACTCATCGTACTTCGCCTTCCAGACGGAATCATCCTGATGATAATCTTCTATCTTAGGTACTAAACGATGAGGAGTCTCAGCAACCATATAAGAATAATCATCCGTATCTTGATTACTATACATAGTACCAACACCACGCATCAACCACTCAGCAGACACATCAGGAAAGGCATCCAGTATCTTCGCTACGATATTGGCTGCTAAAGTTCTATCACCTCTCAACTGAGGATTCAGGGTAGCTTGCGCTACATTAATCTGTTTAGAGAGAGCGTTAACGGAAATAGATTTATCCTCCAAAACCAACTTAACTCTCTGATAAATAGTTGTTTCCATACATTTTACATTTTTAAACACTAACTAATTAATCTTAAAGAACTAATCTTTTTCGAGAAATTGTTTGGTAGTTTACTCGGAAAAGAGTACCTTTGCAACCGTAAACAAGTAAGTTGCTATATATTAAAAGCAAAATTACAACAAAAAATTAAGATATGCAAGTAAAAAAGATAAAAATTATCAAAGTTTCGCCTGAAGGACGAAAAAAACTTGCTGAGCGGTATGGTTGCAGAAAGCAAACTATCTACAATGCTCTAGGGTTTAGAAGTTGTAGCAGGCAAGCCGAAAGAATCAGGCAGGATGCCTTGAATGAGTTCGGAGGTATAGAAGACAAAAAGGTAGTGTTCTACTAATAATAAAGAAGGAGGTTATATGACTGGAATCGTTTACCGAGGTAAAAGCAACCAACCTCTAACAAATAGCAAACTGGTTGCTGAGGTCTTTGAAAAGCCTCATGATAATGTCCTCAAAGCAATAAGGAAGATACTTCAAGGGGGTATCGTTAAAAATGACGAGACCCCGATGTTTGAGGAAACTACATACATCAATGAGCAGAACAAACAGAGTTATCCAATGTTCATCATGAACCAAGATGGTTTCACTCTGCTGGCGATGGGATTCAATGGCAAGAAGGCGATGGAGTTCAAACTGAAATACATCGAAGCCTTCAACGCTATGAAGAGACAGATTGAGCAAAACAAGCCATCCGTCCCTCATAACTATCTAGAAGCTCTCAAATCTCTTGTCAAGGCTGAGGAGGAGAAACAACAGCTAGCTTTGGAGAACAAGCAGCAGCAAGAAACCATACTCACTATCAGCAAGGAGAACATGGAACTCGGCAACAAGATTACCGAAATGATGCCAAATGTTAGCTACTACGACAAAATCTTGCAGAGTAATGCCACCATGACCATCACGCAGATTGCCCAGGACTACGGAATGAGCGCAGTCAGGATGAATAAGGAACTGGAAGCAATGAAGATTCAGCACAAGGTTCGAGGTCAATGGATATTGTTTGCTCCGTTCCTAAAAGGAGGTTACGTACATAGCCGAGCAGTTGACATCATCCGCAAGGATGGTCAGCACGATGTGAAGTACAACACCGAGTGGACAACGAAAGGAAGAATCTTCCTATATGAATCACTCAAAGCGAAGGGCATTCTCCCCTTAATAGAGCAGGAGAACACTCCCAGCGATAAGGGCACTGGTGGAACAGAGCCTACCAAAGCAGCTGGTGCCAGTCAACAAACCCTCAAATTCGACTGATATGATAGACCCAGAGATTAAGGAGCAGCTAGACCGCATCGAGCAGTATTCGCTGATAGCAGCAAAGAATGTGCTCACCATCAAGGAAGCTGCAATCATACTAGGTATGACGGTTCGAGGAGTGAGAGAAAACGTCAGAAAGCACATACTCCCCTGCTACAAGCCGAATGTCAACCTACTCTACTTCAAGAAGAGCGAGTTGGAAGACTGGATGATGCAGAACCGCAGCAAGAGCATGGCAGAGATAGAATCAGAGGCAGCAGCCTATTGTGTAACCCATTAAACAGATAAACTTATGATAGCAGATGTAATGCTTGTGGCAGCAGTTGTCACATTCGTTATTACCGCATTGGAAATCCGCTCCTACTTCAAGGAAGTGAGCGAGTAGAGCCTCGGATATATGGAGATTGAACCTCAATATGAAATGTTGAATTTAAATTATTAATAATCAATTAATTAAGATATGTTGTGTTCCATGTTTTTAGGTGGACGAAAGTCCGTTCGGTGCAGCAGAGGTTTTTTGGAGTTTGCTACTCCCAGTCTCCACAAGTTATAAATATAGTCATTTTTTACTCATGTTTTTAAGTTAGTTAGATTGTTGATTAGACAGCGCAAGTAGCTCAGTTGGTCAGAGCAAGAAGGTTCATCGCCTTCATGTGTCGTGGGTTCGAGTCCCACCTTGCGCACCATATAGCCCGATTCCAAGGCTTTATATCGGATAGGATAAACCTTCCTAGAGAGGTACACGTACCCAAAAGGAGCATCGTTAACCACAGATGATGCTTAGACGTGGAAGTGGCAAGTTAATACATACACCCACTGGGTGGAATTTGGAACGCTTGGAGTTCACTTGTGAAGATGCAGACCTCATGCCGTGACCCTTAAAGATAAGGTAGCAGAAAGGTAGAAGCGCACAACTACAAATCGGTTCTAATGCAGCCAGCACGTTTAACTCTACGTTGTTCTTAGTATAGGTTCATAATATATTGTTAAAATGCAGTTCATAATCTACAAATGTTTGCGATTACGAGTGCTGGGAGTCCTAAGCCTCCATAAATGCAGAAGGGAACCAAGGAGCGATTCAGCATCCGGCAAGATTGTATAGATGTAGCTCCACGGAGGTGGCAGTTTTAATCATATTCATTTTACTGCCCCTCCTTTATTAAGGAAATTGAAGATATTGACATGTTGAATTTACCATACAGATTACATTTGCGATGCGGTAGCGACCGCTCAGGTTATATAAAAATAACGAACACTCGCCCCCACCATTCGTGAGAACCGTGGGGTTTTATTTTTAACATCAAAACAAAAAAGATATGAGATATAAATCAAGCAGTTGTCATGATTGTCTGTTTCTGACGATATGTGACAATCCTGATTGCAACCCAGAAGGTGGCTACAGATGCAGCCGATATGAATGGAAGTATCAATAACAACTTAAATACATATAAGATATGAAAGAACTTATCGCAATTCAATCGGAACTGAAAGCCCCGAAGAGCCAGTTCAATAAATTCGGTGGCTACAAGTATCGCAAGGCTGAGGACATTTTGGAAGCCGTCAAGCCTTTACTCGCCAAGCAGAAATGCACGCTCATCATCACCGATGATGTAGTCTTGATAGGCAACCGCATCTACGTGAAGGCAACTGCTACCATAAAGAACGAGAAGGGCGAGTGTGAAACAACCACTGGTTGGGCTAGAGAAGAGGAAACCAAGAAAGGTATGGATGGCAGTCAGATTACTGGTGCATCATCCTCCTACGCCAGAAAGTATGCCCTAAACGGTCTCTTTGCCATTGATGATAATGCTGATTCTGATACCACCAACGATGGGCAACATCAGGCATCGCAGCAGCAAGCGCAGACTCAGGTACAGCAGCCAGCAACACCCCAATATCACACCAATGACTTGAACGAAGGATTGGAATACCTGAGCAGATGTGTCAACAAGGATAATCTGGTATGGGTAGTTCAGACATACAAGCCGCTCACCGCCAGCCCTCAGTTCATGCAAGCAGTATCAGCCAAGAAGAAACAATTAGGATTACAATAATATGACAGCAGAAACAAAGAAAATCACTCTGAATGCGCCAAAGGTTACATTCTTTGAGGAATCTCATCAGTACTTCCTTGGAGAGAAAGAACTGAAAGGTGTAACTGGAACGCTCATCAAGAAAGCCTTCCCCGACACCTACAAGAACATTCCTGAATCGGTATTGATGAAGGCAGCAGAGCGAGGAGGTCTTGTCCACAACACGTTTGAAACCTTCTGTTCAATCTTCGATGCAGACCTCAAACAATACCCGAACCCTACGGAAGAGCTTCTTGCCTTCAATAGCATGTTAGTCACATTCGACTTACACTACATCGCATCAGAGTATCTTGTTACAGATGGCGAGAACTTCGCATCTGCCATTGATGGAATCTTTGCCGATAGCGAAGGTAACATCTATCTGGTAGATTACAAGACCACCGCCACCCTTCACTACGACAACGTATCTCTCCAGCTATCCATCTATGCAAAATGGTTCGAGGAGCAGAATCCTGACCTAAAGGTGAAGGAAATTGTCTGCATGTGGTTCAAGAACGGACAGAGCAAGTTCCAGCCACTCCCAAGGGTATCAGATGAGCAGATAGACGAATTAATCAACGCTTATCTCTCTGATGATGCAGAGTACCAATATAAGGTGGAGGTTCCTGAGCAGTTCTCGGAACTGGAGCAGGAGTACAGACTTATCACCGCTCGTATGGATGCCCTTAAGATTAAGCAGGATGGTTTGAAGGAGCAGATAATGAAGATGATGGAAGCCAACAAGCAGAAATCCATCAAGACCAATATCGGTTCTTACTCTTATGTTGCAGCTACCACCAAGAAGACCTTCGACACGAAGCTGTTCAAGGACACGGAGCCAGAGCACTATGAGTACTATCTAAAGGAAACGACAACAAAGCCGTCAATAAGAATCAAACTTAATTAAGTATAGATATGAACGTAAAGTTTACAGGCAAGATTATTGCAGCAGGGCAAGTTCAAATGGGAACTTCCCAAAACGGAACCCAATGGAGTTCCGTAGAGTACGTTATTGAGGAACTGAATCAGCAGTACCCTTCAAGAGCAGTTATCCAAGTTTACGGTTCTGACAAGATTCAGCAGTTCGGCATTCAGGTAGGCGAAATCATCACCGCCAACATCGGATTGAAGGCACATCAGTCTAGAGACGGACGATGGTTCAACCAGTTGGATTGTTGGAAGGTAGAACGACCAAATGCCCAGCATCAGGGACAGATGATGCAGAGTCAGATAGGTCAGGTTCCTCAGCAGCAAGCAACCAACTATCCACATCAGACAGCACCTATCCAGCAGCAGATGCAGAATTTTCCACCTCAGGTTAATGCAAATGGTCAACCTATTCAGCAGAACGCTCAATATGCAGGTGGTCAGCAGAAAAGTGGTCTCCCATTCTAAGCATTAATATATAATGTATGGAAATTCATCTAGTAAGAACCTCCACTGGTCTTCGTCCATACACGGATGATGATTACGAGGAAATGAAAAAGATAAAGGTTGGTTCCATCGTCAAGGCGAATATCGTACGACCACGCAACGTAAAGTTCCATCGTAAGTTCTTCGCCCTTATCAGAGCAGCATGGGATAGTCTCACCGAGCAGCAGCGCATCAACCTCCGCTCAATAGACACATTCCGTGAGCAGCTTCTTATAACATCAGGATTCAGCGAACCGCTTTACGACCTCAACGGACAGAAGTTCTTGGAGAGAGCAAAGTCTATCTCCTTCGCCAAGATGGATGAGCCAGCCTTCAACGAAGTATATAGTAGATGTCTTGATACCATCCTAACCATTCTCATGGCTAATGGTATTACAGAAGACGAGTTTAATAACATTTTACAAAATTATAGTTAGTATGACACGTAGAAACGACAAGCGCAACAACAGACGCAATAGCCGTCAGCGCAACAACAACCAAGAAGTATCTCCATTCGTTCAGATGATTATTGGAGCAATCCTTAGAAAGGGTGCTGGTATGATTGCCAATGCCTTGATGGATAAGGCAGGAGAGAAGACAGAAGAGCAGCCAAATGACATCCCATACGAAGGAACCCGAAAGGTTGGCAACCATGTAGAGTCTTCTGTTATCGTCAAGAATGACGGAACCGCCACCGAGATTCCTGTACCTGATGGTTACGAGGTTTTCATTAGCGAGGAAGGAAAGCCGATGATTTGCAAGAAGAAGAAGCTGGTATGGATGGAGAAGGAGCCTGATGCGGCGGATGGTTCTCCTGTTACATACGATGATATTTGCAAGAAGTTCTTCTTGGATAAAAAGATATTCTTTATTGTTGGTAAAGAAATTGATTATGGAAAAGGACACGATGAGAACTATAATGATTTTGATAACTGCACATCTGAGGCACAGGCTAAGCGCATGGCTGCTTTCAACAAGTTGCAGAACATCGCAAAGTATCTCAATGGTGACTGGAAACCAAAATTTGATGGTAATACAGAACTTTGGGATATTAACGTAGCTTATGATAGCGAAGAATATATACCTTGTTCTAGTGTTGTCTATAACAATGGCATGGTTTACTTCAAGTCTGAGAAACTCGCCAATGAAGCCATCCGCCTGATGGGTGAAAAATCTCTCAAAGACCTTTTCTCAACCGACTGGTAATGGCAAGCTACGCTGAAATCAAGGCAAAGCTACAGCAGGAAGACAAGAAGATACGTAAGCGTTCATCCTATAATGAGCACAACTTGCAAGCCGCAGAGGTCAGGTATATCCGTGGGGTATATCCTGACCTTGAAGGAGTCTTCTTTGCCGTTCCAAATGGTGGCAAGCGAACCTCCCGACAAGCCGCATGGTTGAAAGAAGAAGGTATGAAGGCAGGAGTATCAGATATGCTGCTCCTGAAGCGAACATCCCAGTACGGTTTCCTCTGCATCGAAAATAAAACACCGAAAGGTAGGCAGGAACCTGAACAGAAGGTATTCCAACACGAAGTAGAACTGCATGGTGGCAAGTACATCATTGTCCGCTCTATAGATGAATTTATCAAAGCAATCGACAATTATTTAAATGGTGAACTATGAATGATGTAATTATCATGAACGGAAAGGATTTCGTAACCAAGCTAAACGAAGCCATCCAGCTTCTAGAAGAGAATGGATATAAGGTTACTGCTCCTCCAAAGGCAGTCAAAGACGAATATACCTTTGAGCGAGCATGGAATCTTTACGAAAAGAAGGTTGGCTGCAAGACTAAACTGGAAAAGAAGTGGAACTCCATGAGCCTGAAAGACCGCAAGGCAGCTATAGAGTACATTCCTCTCTATGTAATCTCCCAACCCGACAAGCAGTACAGAAAGAACTTCCAAACTTTCCTCAACCAGCGAGGATGGGAAGACGAACTCATCGGAGCGACACCACCGCCAGCAGCCGTTAACGAGAACCCTTCCGAAATCAGCCAACTAATCGCCAAGACCAAGGTAGAGAAGCAGATTACGGAAGAAGACAAGAACCACGCTTTCCGTAAGCGAATATATGGTATGATTGAAGTTCTCGAAAAGAACCCTCAGAGCTTCTGTAGAAAGCAGTTGGAGATATATCGTGACAATGGAACCTTGGAACGCTTGGGCATCCAGTGGAATCCGTAACATCTACGAAACCGTTTACCACAATGATACAAATCAGCAAGTACAACAAGCAGCATCCTCTCCGAGTCTTTGAGGCCTTTGCAGGGTATGGCAGTCAGAGCCTAGCCTTCAAGTACCTCAAAGATAAGCATCCTGAGTTCGACTTCAAGGTAGTGGGCTACTCCGAGATTGAACCTTCCGCTATCCAAGCCTACGTACTCCTTCACGGAAGAGATATTACGAACTTTGGAGACGTGACAAGGATAGACTGGAATGATGTTCCTGACTTCGACTTCATCAGTTGGTCTTCTCCCTGCCAAGACTTTTCCAACGCAGGACTCCGCAAAGGAGCAGAAGAAGGTAGCGGCACACGTTCATCCCTTATCTTTCAGGAGAAGAGAATGCTGGCAGTCAAGAAACCCAAGTATGTGATGCTGGAGAACGTGAAAGGTCTTCTATCAAAGTCAATGAGAAAGTACTTCTTCCAGTACATCAGAGACCTCGACTCCTTCGGTTACACCTCTTTCTACAAGGTTCTTAATTCTAAGGACTATGGAATTCCTCAGAATCGTGAGCGTATCTTCGTTATCTCCATACTACGAACAGAAGACGAGCCGAACCCAGAGTATCACTTCCCTTCTCCTATCAAGCTAGAGACAACGGTTGAGGACATCTTGGAAGACAACGTATCTCCCGAATATTTCCTATCACAGCAGCTCCTAGAAAAGTATCTCACAAAAGCAGACATCAATGAATCAATCGAAAAACTCTACCCAGAAGATAGCAATACCGAAAACTGCTGATGGATGCTCTGTAGCAGTCACAGCCAGTTTCTCTATGATAAGTGTCATGAACCTCATAGACACCGCTCATTATCCGAAAGGTGGAGTTTTAATCATCAAAAGAATCAAATAGAATGCGAGAAACGTGGAAAGAATGTGTCGGTTTTCCTAACTACCAAATTAGCAATATAGGTAGAATAAAGAATAAAGACAAGATAATGAAACCGCACAACAGATGGGATGGATATTATCATATAGGTTTATGGGGAGAAGATGGCAAAAGGCATTACCCAGTAATACATAGACTGGTAGCATTAGCATTCTTACCCAATCCTCAAAACCTTCCGCTTATCAACCATAAAGACGAAAATCGGCACAATAATAGGTTGGATAATCTTGAATGGTGTGACTCTTCTTATAATATAAGATATTCGTTGAAACGTAGAAAATATGGAAGGAAAATGATAATAAAGCCCAATGAAGTCTTAATCATAAAAAGAGTAAGCTAATGTGCGACAAAATTATAAAGCTAGCAAACCTCCAATTAAAAGGCAGAATAGAGCAGCAGACCAGAGTCTATTCCACAAAGGGAATCTCTCCTACTCTCAATTCTGCTATGGGTCACGGAGGTAATTGCATCCCACTATTCTTAATCGTCAAAGAGATATGATAACAGGAGGAAAGAGAATGAAATCCATGCTCCTATCAGGGAAGGTGAAACCTGATGTAGGCGGTCAAGTTCTCGACATCTACAACCAATCTGTTTTGCAAGGAATCTCACCTACCATCAAGACAACCATTGATACAGCAAACATGACATTCGTTACAATCATGAATAAAGAAATCATTCACACCGCACCAAACGGAAAGAAATACTCAATCCAAATCAGGAAGTACACTCCAAGAGATTGTTTCCGACTGATGGGAGTACATGAAGCTGACATAGACAAACTCCTGAGCAAGGAGAAGACTGGTCAATTCATTATCAGCAAGAGCAAACTCTATGCCCTTGCAGGAAATTCAATAGTAACCAACTGCCTGACCGCCATGTTCGAGGAACTGATATTCCCTTCGGGTAATCACTACCACGACAAGACAGGTCAGCTATCCCTATTTTAGCTTATGGATATTTTCGGATATATCAAGGTAGGCAAGCGAGTAAGCAAAGCCCATCTCCTTCTCTTTGAAGGCAAGACCCTTATCATGTGGTACAAAGACAAGCCTATCATCGGAACCATGATAGATGGGAAATGGTGCTGCATGGACATAAACGGAAACAAAGAAATCCTCATGTATCAATCTTTAGTTACACACGTCTCATTCTTACCTTCACCTCATTAAGACAGAAAAAGAACAAATCCTAGACATCATCGCTGAGATTCAGGCAGAGCGTGAAACAGAACACATCATTCCGCCCCACGTCCTCACAGCCGAAATCATCAACAGAGGATTTCATAAACCTTATCAAGCCATCAACGAGTTATGCGCAGAAGGCAAGATAAATTGGTGTAAAACCCTCAACGACATGGCATTCACTTTCAGTAAATCGTAAAAATAAACAATAGAAAAGATATGGAACAAACACCACTCACACAGCAACTGCTAAAGCAGTTTATGACCAAGGCATACGAAAATGCCAAAGCCAAGGGCTTTTATAAGCCAGATTTAGACATCAACAAAGAGTTAATGCTCATCATCACAGAAATGGGCGAAGCCATTCAAGCCAGCCGTCACAACCTCCACGGAAGCATAGACGGCTACAACACGTATCTAGAAGTATCAGATGAGCATGTTGCCTACGAGGAATCATTGGAAGGAACCGTAGAGTCAGAGTTTGCAGACATAACTCTACGTATCATTTCGCTTTTAGGATGGTATGACTCTCAGAATACAATCTGTCTGATGAATGACACCGAACTCAAAAAGACAGAAGAGTTTCACAAGGTAGAGTTTGAGCATGGAAACTATTGCCTTCCTACAGCCATGTACCTCATCATCACTCGCATCACCTACTTTCCCTTCTCCTGCTCACCAGCATGGATGAACACGCTACGCTTGCAGGATATTCTGGTGCAAGTCTTCGCCCTAGCCCACGCAGAAGGCATAGACATAGTAGAGCACATCAAATTGAAAATGCAGTATAACGAATCTCGTCCGTACCTTCACGGATGCTTATATTAGGAGGAAATAATATGTTTGGAATAGAACAGATTCAAAGAAGATGTTTAATGACTTTGAGTGATGGTAGCAAAATCCAAGCTACCATCACCATCCCGAAGCCCACCAAGCCAATCTTCCCTGAGCAGATGGAACGTCAGTTCATTGAGAATTTTAATAATTCGCAACCTCTTGCAGTAAACAAGGTCGTCAAGTGTCACATAATTAGAAATTAAAGCGTATGGAAGATTTATCTATTGGGGCAGAAATCATCTTAAAGGTGGTTGAGACCGAGAAAGAAGAATGCAATGGCTGCTTTTTCAATGAGATATGTAGTAACATTTATGAAAATGTTTGCGGTGATTTTAACTGTAGCGCAAGCACAAGAAAAGACGGTAAGAATGTTCAATTTAAGAGAGTGAAATAATATGGCTACAGCAAATTTTGAATGATACAACTTCCACGACACAGAATGAGCGAAAGTAAGTCAAGGCTTTATGCCCATATACCTTCTTAACCCCAGCACAATACTGGTCGTGGAGGTCATTATAAAACTTAATAATATGATAGATAAGAAAGTAGAAGAAGCCAAGGAAGAAATCTATGAAGATAGATTTCTGTTAAATGGCGAAGAAGTAGCATTCGATAATGATGCTAAAGAGGAAATGTTCTGCAAAGAGGACATCAAAGAAGCCATTGGACTAGGTGCTAAGTGGGCTATCAATGAGTTTATTAAAGACTTGTGGCATCCTGCTAATGAGAAACCAAAAGAATTTAACCATTACGGATTTGCCGCTTTATATATATTGCAGTATAATCATCAAATTAGAATGGTATTTTATGATAAGGACCATATGAGTTGGAAGAATTTAATTAGTATCAATGAATATTGGCTTTATGTTGATGATTTACTGCCAAAGCAGGAAGGAGGTGAGCAATGAAAGCAAGACTAGCTAACAAGATACTTCTTGGTTCCGAAAAGAAGAAAAATAGATATTGGCTGAACAGAGTAGTTAAAGCTGGTTTAGGTTGGAAAGAAGACCAAAGAGTGGCAAAAGCACTTCATGTTTATCATCGTAAAAAGTAAGCGTATGGCACAGAAATATATTGAATGTGATATTGTTGAGTATGACAACAAAGTAATGTTTAACTCCTTTGGGTATAAATAAATAGAGTATGACATCAGAACAAGTAGCAAAAGTATTGAGTCTCTAGGTAAACGAAATGTCTGCTTTCAGTATGGGGACAAATTATATGTAGTTAAGGGAATAAACGTAACAAATGATAATGTGATTCTGGTTAGTGAACTTCCTTCGGGTATAAATAGATAATATGAAGAAAATAAAAATTAAAGACTGCTTTGATAAAGAATGATTCATTCTTATCAAAGCAGTTTAAATTAAATAAGGATAAAAGTTAAATGCAATATGGCACAAGAAGGATGGATATGCCCTAGATGTGGAAAGGTAAACTCACCTTGGGTAGCACAATGTTTCTGTAATAGGAACACTCAGATATTACATAAAGTCGGTGCTCCTTACTATGAAGGAGACCAAGCAACGTGTAACGCAAAGGAGGATAAGCAATGAGCACAACAACAGCAATAAACGAAATCATTCATATTCGTAGAGAAATGTATGATAGAAAAAAGAATCTATTCGACCCATCTGTATCAGCAGACATGGTATTAGAATGGTTAGATGATATTCAAAAAGAGTTGTATGACTAGAATATGGACAGAAAACAAGTTAAGGAAATTTTGCCAATTTTGACAGCTTTTGCAGATGGCAAAGCAATACAAAGCAGATGTATTAAAGGTGATACATCACTTTGGTATGATGATGAAGACCCAAGCTTTGATGGTGATTTTGAGTACCGCATCAAGCCAGTGTCAAAGTACCGCCCTTTTAAGGACGCAGAAGAGTGCTGGCAGGAAATGTTGAAGCACCAGCCGTTTGGGTGGCTAAAAGATAAAAGTGGTAATAAATTAATAATTGAAAATGTAGATTCAAGAGGTTGTGTCGAAGTTTATAATGGGGGTGCATGTTCTTTTAATGAGGTGTTTGAATATTTCACCTTTGCCGACAGACTTCCATTCGGTGTAAAAGTGGAGGAATTGTTATGGCATGGTTAGCGGTAGATTATAATGGAAGAGAAAGTATTTTCGCTTCACACCCAATCAGAAGCAATATTTATGATGATGAAATGTCAATACTTGGCAATCCATTCGGAGACCTTGAGTGTAAAACAAAAGAACTCAAGTGGTTAATAAATGATTATCCTGATGATAAAATCACTCTCCCTAAAGGCACTATTAAAAAACTTATCGAAAGAGAGTTATCTTGGAGCGATGAGCCAGTAGAACTTAAATAAGAATAGTTATGGTAGATGTAAGTAATCAGCACTGGAACGAAGATGGAAGCATTACTATTATATTGAATAGTATAGAAGAAGTCGAAGAGTTCGTTGAGTGTGTTAATATATGGAATAAAATGTGTGAAGATGAAGAATAAGATTTTAAACTTAGCCATGTCAGCCGTTTGGTTCGTCTTGTGTATGTTTGTAGGTGTATTGATATTTAGAGGCGTTCTTTCGTTGACTGATAGCAATGAGCCTGCAAAGAAGATTGGTACGTCAGTATTCACAGAGGAAGGGCACGATTATCTGGTTGTGGACACGAAACACGGAGTTTGCGTTATTCATGCAGAGAGCTGTCCTTGTCGTAAAAAGAAATAATTATGTATAAAACAGATTTACAATCATCATTACTCTTCCTGATGCTTAAACTGGAAGAGGCAAAGATTAACCCGATGCTAGACAAGAACTTTGTCGTTGCATTGACGGAAGTGCTCAGATATTTCCGTGATAACGGAGAGTTGAAGAAAGCCTATGAAATCCAAAAGGATTCATTGGCAGACGTAGCCAATAGCGAATGGGGGAAAGCACTGAATGGCTTCATTGCCTCAAAAGTGAAGGAAGATGAAGTCGATGCAGAATTACCAGACATTGATTCTCTTATAAAGAAACTTACATCTGATGAGTACATCGAAAAGAAAATCAAAGATATTCTTGGCGATGATATGGCAGACGGAAAAACAAAGAATACAAACAATTAAACAATGAAATATCCAAAATTTAACGTCAATGAATATGTCGGAGGTCACTTCGAGTACACCACTCCCTGCCCCTTCGGCATATACGGCAAGTACACCAACGAAATACTATATGTTGGTAGCCTTGCTTGCCAGCGATGCCAGTTCTTCCGAGGAATCAACAAAGAAGATGGTATCGTATCTTGTGGAATCGAATAGTATAAAGAGTGCAGCCTATCTGCATTATTCTTAATAATTAATCAAATTTTAATATGAATACAAAGAAAATCTCAATTATTCAGCGCATCAAGGAGAAGTTCCTTGGCAAGCAGTTCTTTATCGCAGTTATCGCTAACAAGGGAACCAGTTCCTACTTCGTCAACTCCACCATCTACCGCTCAGAGAAGGAGGTGAAGGCTTACAAGAAGTATATCACCACAGA
Organism: uncultured Prevotella sp.; assembly: GCA_900555035.1. Classification (GTDB taxonomy): domain Bacteria; phylum Bacteroidota; class Bacteroidia; order Bacteroidales; family Bacteroidaceae; genus Prevotella. The sequence continues at coordinate 71,289 of USJX01000001.1, read as the reverse complement.
CGAGCGTATGAAAAAGAGCTTCGATTTCGTAGGTTATTACGCTTTCCGTTCAAAGTTCGACTTTCGTGTTCCTCTCAGCGGAAAGCCAGTATCAGTTGAAGAGGCAAAGAAACTAGCTGATAAGTAACATGGCAAAGATGAATGACCTCACAGGACAAAGGTTCGGCAGACTACTCGTCTGCCGCCGTGAACCTCCCAAGCGTGGAGCAAGAAACGGAGTGTATTGGATATGCAAGTGCGATTGTGGCAGAGGAACGAAAGTACTCAGTTCAGCCCTGCTATCAGGACTCACTAAATCATGCGGCTGTCTTCGCAGAGAGAAATCCAAGGAGAACGCCCGTAATATGATAGCAGCAAAAAATAAAAGACGTAAAATGTTAACGCATAAAACCGACAATACATAAATTCATATTATATTTGCAGAATGAAATTCAAATATCTAAAAGATAAGGTTCAAGCCTTCATTCACCGCAACAACTTTGTGGTGCTGGATGGAATGGCAAACTCGGTCACGCTCTCTAAGGGCATCTATGACCACATCATGCAGAAGGAGCGTACAGACTTCTCTATCTTCGTTTTCCGATTATCTAAAAGAGGTACTTACGGATTCTGTATGCGTGAGGACTGGGAAGAACTTAGAAAAGCCAACACCGCCTTCACTCAGATTCAGTTCAATCATGAGCACAATAAGGTTGGATTCAGAAGTGATTTACCTTCCATCACCGCCATCCTTGACGAGTACAATCTTCCGCTCAACAAGATGGTGCGTCTTACCTGCATCCCACGAATATCGTACAAGGGTGAACCCTATTACGAAATCATGAACCCCAATTCATTAAAGTAAGATATGAGCGAAAAGCAAGATGTTAAATTTCTAGGTTTAACAAACTCTCCATCCGACTATGATTGCCAAGATGGAGAGTTGGCAACCTGCCTCAACCTCATCAATGAGGATGGGGCACTCCACCCTATTCACCAGCCAGTATATGTTAACGACAACGTTACCATCGGAGCTAACGAAAAGATTGAGTTCGTGCATAAGGTAACACATGATGATAGCATCCATCTTCATTATATATGCTATAATTCTGAATTAAGAGAATGGACTTGGTTCGAGAGTTATCAGGAAGACGAAAGAAGAGGTTATTTATCCGCTCTTCAAGGATTCCAAGCCAACTCTGTTACTGCCATCGGAAACGTTATCTGCTTTGTGGGTGACAATTCCGTGAAATATGCTTTTTGGAACAAAAATTCATATAGTGTTCTTGACAGAAGCAACCTTCAATATGGAATTGAAATCACCAATACATACAATAGCGGAAACGTTTCTTTAAAGGTGGAAGCTGGGGATGATTTTTGGAAATACTTCTTATATATAGCAGAAACAAAAGAAGAACTACGTGTCATAACAACGACCACCGCTTCTGGTACTAGGAAGATGTTTAATGACCTTGATGCTATAGCCAACAAGAAGTTGGAAGAGTTTGGCATTGATTACTTCAAGAGAAACGTAATTGGCGTAGCTGCCATGAGACTCTATGACGGTACATACATCAATATTTCAAATCCTTTCGTTCTTCCTCACAATGACGGAAACCACGATTCTAGAAGAATAAATATATATAGAAATGTGGTAAAACCTACTGCACCTAATGGCAAGACTATCATATCGGGAGTCAATTTCAATAAGTTTGATATTGAGGTAAGAATGATAGGAAACATTAATGGTATTGAAGACTTGATTCAGGGAGTAGATATATATCTTTCAGATGGTGAAAGTTTCTTCCAGTTGGATAAAGCATACGAGGTTCAGTCAGACCCTCAGACTACAGATTGGATAAACCTTAATGATTTATCTGAAAAAGACTGGCATGAAGCCATTGGAAATCTGTCTTTCTATCACTCATTATTCATACCAGTAGGAAGTTTCGAGCATAGACAAACGCTCAAAAGACCTTACCGCACGGAAGAGAGCATATCTCTTGCCGACCTCAATAGAATTGATTTCGGTGGCGATACAGCTATCACATACAACAACCGCCTGCATGTCGCTGGTGTCAGAAAGAACATAGATAATTCTCTTATCATTCAGCCTACCTATTCAGATGGAAACTATGAGGAAGCCATCTATGAGATAATCACGAACAATGGAACTTATTATCTCTCAGGTTACTTTGATACGACTGCCAAAATTATCTCTGTACCGATAAGTGATGTAAAGATGATATACGTCACAATCAAGTTCTCAGAACTCGCTGGCTATGCCCGATACAAATACAATCTGTATAGCCCACCTTCGTTCGGTCTGTCTTTCTATGTAAAAATATCAGCAGGAGACATCATTTTTGTTGAATCAGGAGTAACCAGTGAAGTAGTGACACAAGATGATTGGAACAACCTGAAAGAGAAGGTATCTGATTTCCTCAGTTCTTCTTCAAAAGGAAATTACTCTCCTTCACTAATCAGAGTAAGCGAAGCTGAGAACCCTCTCGTCTTTCCTGCCAAGAATAGTGTTCAGGTGGGTTCTGCCATCATCCAAGCACTAGCCGCCAACACCCGACCTATCAGTGAAGGTCAGTTTGGTGAAGCTCCGCTCTATGCCTTCACCGATGAAGGTGTGTGGGTATTGATGCTTGGAGAGGAAGGAACATATCAGACTCGCCAGCCAGCGAGCCGAGACATCTGCTCCAACCCGAAAGGAATCCTACAGATAGATGATGCTGTTCTGTTCCCTACAGATAAGGGCATCATGATGCAGCAGGGAAGAAACTCCATCTGTATCACGGATGCAATAGATTTTTATCCGTTCAAATTCCTATCCATGTACAAAGGGGAAGTGAAGAGAGAATCAGAACCAACAGGAGCCAAGAAGTTTACCAGCGCACTCCTCGAAATGGGAAATATCCCTGAATCTGATGTTGATTACGAAACGTTCCGTAAGTATCTCAAAGAATCAGAAATGATTTACGACTATTACGATAGCCGAATCATTGTCTTCAACCCGAACTACACCTATGCTTATGTGTATTCCTTGAAGAGTCAGATGTGGGGAACCATGCACAGCCCATTCCGTAACCGAATTAACATCTATCCAGAGGCGTATGCTATAGACAAAGATGGTTCGATAGTCAACGCTCATGTACAGAATCCAACGGATAGTGTGCCGTATTTTCTCTGTAGCCGCCCTTTATCTCTTGGGTATAAGAATATATACAAGACGATGTTCAACTGCATCACAAGGGCTGGTTTCTGGACATTCGATAGCGGAAAATGCGGTATGGTTCTTTTCGGTAGCAACGATATGGTATATTGGTACTTTATCGGTTCTTCTACAGATATATTCCTGAGAAACCTTGTTGGTTCACCATACAAGTATTTCAGAATCATCATAATGGGAAATATAAGCGCAAACGAGTCTATCAGCAGTATATCTACTGACTTTATCGCTCGATTGCAGAACAAACTTAGATAAATATTTTATTGTCATTTAATACAATAAAGGGTAGCAGTCCGTGATGGATAGCTACCCTTGATTTTATTGTTAATCTAAAACGACTAATACATTAAAATAGATGCAATGCAATTCTCGGACGGTTTGCCGAGCGATTGCTAGCCGCCTGAATCTTCTGTTTCTTATCCTCAGCCAAAGCCCAGAACCTATCAGCACCATCAGGAAAAACAACCATCAGCCACTCATATAGACATTGGTTCACAATATAATCGTGTATATATACCGTCATGGTATGCACACTTGTTTTCGAGAATCCTTGCGGCATTCTCATCGCCAAGTAGTAATTCTCCTCCTCATTGGAAGGAGAACCGATGCACTCTGCCCACTCGTTCGAGTCAAAGCCGCCACATAGCATTTCTACCTTGGTAAAGCGGAAAAGCATTTCCCTGCAATCCTCCACGGATGAATCCAATATCCTAGCCAGTTTATCACGGTTGCCTTCCTCAGATACGTCAAACACATTCTTCAACTGCTTGGCATCCATATTCTTCTGGCTAGCATAAGAGTCAGCAAAAGAAAAAGCCGTATTCTTGATGTCGTATATCAACTCCTTCTTTTCCAACTCTATCATCACTTTATAGCCCTTATTGCAATGTTTCATATCCTACTCTCCTATCTTGTTGGTCTTTTACGCATATAGAGTATAGCATCCATCTTCACCAGCAAATCATTTGCCTTGCTGAGATAGTCTTCCGCTTTATCCTTATAAACTACCAAGCACCATTCTGCTACTATCTTGTTTACTACATAGCTGAAAGCAGTTGTTTCCAAGGTCTTCACCAACGAATCCTTGAAAAGATTGCTTACCCTCAACCCAAAGGTTTCCTCTTCTCCTGAATAACTATTCTGATACGCAAGAACACTATCCAAGGCTACGGAAACGTCACCAATGGCAGCGTTCCAATATCCTTCCAGCATTTCCCTATCCGCATCCGTCACAAACACTTGGTCATACAGACTCTTTCCGTTTGCATCCAAGTTCTTTCCACCGATGTAAGCCGTGGTCTTAGCCACCTCCTCATACACCTCATCTCGGTTGATTGATATACGTATATCTCGCATTCTTGATTCTCCTATATATTACAAACCCAAACAAAACGAGAAGCACGCAGGTTGCTCCCATCGCCCATGCTGCATACTTCAATTCAAACTCCTCCCACTTCGTCAGATTCCGCTCTACTTTGTATGGAATCTTGATGGTATCAGCCCTTGCGATAAACCGAAAATCCTGCTGCTGATTGGTCTCCAAGTTCATCTTCTCCAGATGGAAGAAATCATAGATATACTCCCAGTGCCAGCGGTCAACAAAAATGGTATCTCCCTCATTCCTCGTTGACACGCTATCCTTTACGTAGGTGCAATCACGCTTAACGATAGAATCCCATGCCAAGACATTCTGTTTTGTTCCACTGGTTGAACTGTCTGTTTCATGCCGTGAAACTTCCTGTTTCATCGTGTGGAACGAACTCCTGCATCCTGCAAACAATGACACCGCCACCAATCCCACGATGATGGCTAGTGCCAGTCTGCTCCATATCTGTTCGCTATACCAGTTTAACCGCATAAGCATAGCCCTTTCTCTTATTTTACCTTTAGCGCAGCCTTGGCACGCTTCAAGTACTTTCGTCTCGACTCCATACCATAGGTTCCGCCATTAATCGTCTTGGTGATAACGGTAAAGCTATCAATATCAGCCTTCTCGTTCAAGCCATGTTTCCACCACCACCACATGGCAGACTTGGTAGCATATCTAGGATGCTCCAGCAACTCAGGATGCTCCATAATATCCTCAGTCACCTCCTTGCTTTTCTGCAAAGCCTGATAGTTCGCCCTGCCAGTAATCTGAATCAAGCCCCTGCCACGGTACTTGTAGCCGTCACCATCTTTCAGGTTGCCGAGCATATTCTTCAACTTGCCAACGTCATACATGTGGAAATAGTTTCTATTGCCCAACTCCTTAGTATATCTCAGTTCACCGCTCTCATGCGCTATCTGAGCCAAGAAGTGCGCCATGCGCTTTGGGGTCGTAATCTTATACGTATCTGCATAGCCATTGATGTAAGGCAGAAAAGCATCCACCTTATCCTTTGCGTTCGGCATAATCGCCAAAATTTGTTCTCTTGTTACCTTCATAATTATTTACCTTCCTTTACTTGTTTCAACATACTTGCGAGTTCGTCCTTCACCTTACTCTCAAAATTACCTAACTTGGTCTTAAAATAAACATTTACTCCGAATATCGCTCCAGAATAAACCAATGCCTGACTGATGTACCAGAGTACACCATCAGAAATCACGTAGTTGTTCAAGAAGAATGATAGGAAGGCAAGGACAATGCCGCTCACCACCATTCCAATAGCTGTGCCATATTGCAATCCTTCACGTACGTTTGGAGTCATAACTTATCTTTATATACTATTAATATTAATAATATGCAAAGATAAGAAATGATTCTCATATAGTTACTTTATCCGTTAATAGTATGCCATATTTTGCTTGTTGGATGCAAACAATCAGGGTCTTGCAGATACTCTATAGCCATCAACACCACCATTTCCTTTAATTCATCTGCATCATTACTGAATCTCTCCAGCAGCACATGATGGTCGCTCCTCAGCAGATTCATGGTCACCGCCAAGTCATATATGGTATAGTCAGAAATATCATCCTGATGCTTGTCAAATGCTTCTCTTATCTCATCATCCGAGAAGAATGGAGCCATGTGCTTGGTTCCGTCAGTATCCTCATACCACATATTGCTGATAGCATCATCGGAAAAGTGCTTGTCAAAATGCTCTTCGCTCAATACACCATACACCATCGCACAAAGATGATGCTCCTCCGCATCGCTCAACTTGCATGAGAGATACTTGCCGACTGCCTTAGCTACTGCCAACATCTGTTCAGGAGTCAACTCCTGCTGATATTTTTCTACAAAATCTACAAAATCCATAATATAAAAATTAAAAGTTTATGATGCCGCAAAGATACGAATATCTTTCATACAGCACCATAAACTCGTAGATATTTCTGTATCTATCTGTTTATCAGATAAATACACTTACGATAAAAACACCTCCTTTCTTTATTCGTCCTTAAATCTGGTTCTCTTCTCTCCACCCCTCGTCCAGATGTCGTTTTTCTTGCGTTTCGACACCTTGCCGAGCACATCATTCTCGTAAAGTTCTGGCTTGTCTTCCCTACCTTTGGTCTCCGTAGCAACACCACCATTCGGGTTGCCACCTTGGCTGGCATCTGGTTTCCCATTACCATACCATTTCTTGTCACTTGGTCTGTCTGCTATCATAACTATAAATTAATCAATAATCACTAATCAATAATCACTAAACATTATGCCGCCAGCGGTGGAGTCTGTCCGTCAGGGTTCACCCCCTGACCGCTCATCATCTGCTGCAACATCGCCTGAGCCTTCGGATTGCTCTGTGATGCCTGAGCCACTTGTGCTTGTAGCTGAGGGGAGAATCCTTGCGGCATTTCACCATTCTTGATAGCTTCCTGATTAGATGCCACCGATTGCAACAACTCTTCACCGAATGGAAAGTCACCAACTTGCAACAACTGCTCCAGCGTGATAGCCTGAGCCTGCCACAATGTCATGAGGAACTCATTCGCCATCTGTCTATATACAGGAGTAGCCGTACTTTCCGTGATGTTGATGTCAAACTCCACGTCTCTAATCTTCTTAGGGTCGTAGTGTACAATCTGTCCTGCCCTTCCAACGATATTGAAGTTTCGAGCCACATCATAGTACTGCTGTATGTTCTTAACGGTCTTGTAAGCACCATCAATGATAAACTGGCTGAAACTCTCCAATATATCAAGCAGCGACATGGTAGCATTCTGTGTCTGCTGGGCATAAAGCGAACCGCTCGTACCCGATACTCCTGGTTTTCCTTGCAGCGCACCATTTACTCCCGATATATCCTCAAAGAACTTCAACTGGAAACTTAGCAAGTCACCGATACCGATGTTCGTAGAGTTGTTCGCCACTTGCTGAGGAACCTGACCACTCTTGTTTGGCTTGTATCTCACCACACCATTGAACCTACTCCACTCATCGCAGAAATCATCCCAACTCATATCATCAGGAAGACAATCATCTGGGCATAGCAATACACCCTTGGCACTTGCACGCATGATAAAGTCATACATCGTGATAAGTCTGTTCACGTATCTCTGCTGGTCAATCACATCTTCCACGAAGCTGTGAATCTCGCCATCAATAAACGGATAGAACTTAAAGCAGTATGGATGCTCACCATGAGCATAAGGAGTCTCACCTTCTCTCAGAATATCACCGAAAGGAGAAAGATAATAGAAATGCCAGTAATCATCCATAAACCACTCGGCATCAATCAGAGGAATATCCTCTTCCAGCATGCCAGCAGCCATACCTCGCCTGATTCTGTCTCTGTTCTCAGCATCTACAATATCAGCCTTATCCTCAATATCAATCTTGAAATCATCGCCATTGTTGTAGTCATGACATCGGTATCTTGGCTTACTCTCCTTGCGCCAAACCTCAATCACTCGGCAGAGCGAAGGGTTGGAAGGATTCATAAAGTCAATAGTCTTAGGGTCGAACTCCCCGAATCGCTGGGTGCAGTCAGCTATCACGAAATCTCGGTTAGCTGCCAGTCTGTATATCTCCTTCAACTTGCGAGCATCAGCAGGAGACTTGGCAAACTCTCTCAGCACGTTGCCGATGGTAATGTCATGCACCTCACCCAAGCAACTCACGTCCCAACCACGGAAATCTCTCATATTGTTGTCTATGAAGAAATTGTTCGGGTTCACGTAGTCCGTCCAGCAATCCAACCTACCCCTTCGCCATCCATACTTTTTCTTATAAATAGCAGCACCACTTATCAGGAACTCTTCAATGGTACGTGCATCCACCTCCGTCTCTCGGTTCAGTTGTCGGTTACATTGCAGCACCACGCTCATGGTCTCACCATATCGCTTTTCATCCTTGTCTCTTGCGTTGCAGGTAGGTTCCTTACTCTGTGAGCGATAAACACCCAGCACATTCTTCACCAATCTTCTGATAAGGTTATTCTTCAATGGTTCGCTGCCCTGCTCACGGATATAGTCTTCCTCCCTGATACGCTTTTTAAAGCCACACTTGCTTTTGAACTCAATGGTATCTCCCCACTGGTCTCCATAGCAGTACCGCTTATTTCTCTCCCTTCGCTTTCGGAAGTTGTCCATGTTATTGTAATATCGCTGAGCCTCCAGCAAGATAGAGAAGGCACGCTCATAAGGTCGGTCAAAGCGTTTCATCGACTCCTTCACGCTATCCAGTTCATCCTTATCAATCACCTTGCTCAACGATAGCAATTTAGCTTTTTCTTTCTTCTTTGCCATAGTTATTGTGTTTCTGTAGGTTCAACAATATGTGCCAGCTTCCTAGCCACACCCAGCAGAGTGCCAGCCGTATCTGTATCACCAAGACTGATGCACGTCAGGTAGCCAGCCATATAGGTGATGGAATCCTTCAAGGTATCAGGCAGGGTAATATTGCCATCCTTCTCATAAGGCATACACACACACGATAGAGCCACATTAGCCTTGTCGCTCCTGCTGGTATATAGTTCCAAGAACCGCTCGCCATCATGATGGATAAGCGCAGCAATAGGTCGCTCATAGTTACCTCTTACCCCGAATCTACTGCCCTGCATCTTGTAGGCATCATCATCCTCCGTGATAATCTGAGCCGAACGTTTCCAGTCACTAGCCTTTACACTCAGTATTCTAATCATATCCGATGGAAGATACATGGTTCCAACATAAGCCCCATACGATTCCTCCCACACCACATCAAGCCCCTCGAATCTCTGTCCGTCAAGCAAGTGGGCAGGAGCATCCGTCAGAATGATTCTTGCTGCATCCACAATCTTACTCTGAATCAACTCGCCCTGTGTCAGGGTATCAGAATCTGTAGGGGTCAGCAAGCCAGCAGACTCTTGGTTTCTATCCAAGAGCACCTTCACTTCTTTCACCAGTTCAGATACAGCATACGTACTCATTATTCCAGTCCTTCTAGTTCAACACCCTTTTCCTTGGCAATAGCCAAGATTTCCTCCTTGGTCTTCATCTTGGAACGACTCACACCGAAGGTCTCTGCCAGATATTCCTTGGCATCCTCAACATCTGTCACAATGTGGGTCTTCTTCTCGTCAGCCACCTTCTTCTTTGCCTTGGCAGCAGCCTTCTTCTTGGCTTCCGCAGCTTCCTTCTTCTCGTCAATACTCTCCACCAAGAAGAATTTGTCGTTGAACCAATAATGAGACTCGATAGACTTCTGTACCTTAGGGTCTCTTGTCATATAGATGCTACTTCCCATAGTCTTACCCTCAAAAACAATGCGCATTCTCTCGTTACCAACCATAACGCTGAATGCCAAGTCCGAACCAGCTTGATATTTATTAAACATGATTATACCTTATTATATATATGTGTTACTAAAAAAGGGATGGGGCTAGTGCCCACACCCCTCACTATTTAATGAATGATTTGCAATTCTACCTGCTTTTTATGCAGCAGAAGCATTCGTCTCACCAGTTAAAGATGTACCTTCTGATGCAGGAACCGCAGCAAGGCGCATACGAGCGTGTGCCTTAGGGTACTTCAAGTACAGACAAGCTACCTCCTGAATAACTACTGCATCGGTGTTACGGATGCCAGCCTTCTTCAAGTCAAGTACGTTACGTGTCCAAGACAAGTGTACTCGCTTAACCAAGAACTCAGGGTCAAGGGCAAAGCCGCAGTCGCTCATATCGAAGAGGTCAAACAACTCAGAGTGAATCATCAGCACCTCACCGAAATCAGTCTCCCAACTCTTGAACTTCAAGTTCCAAACCTCTACGGTGTCCTTCAAGCGGAACTTGTCAGAGTCAATCTTACTGAATGCGCTCAAAAAGGAAGAACCAGCTATAATCACCTTGCGCTTGTTGCCGATACCAGTACCCACGAACAAGTCCTTGGAAATATCAACCAACTCCAAGTCTGTAATCACTCGCTCATTATTACCATAGCCCTTCTTAATATCGTCAGCAGTAGCAACATGACCTACCTCAATGTCCTTACCAGCCATCCACCAGATACCCTTTGTAAACCACTGAGCCGAGTTGTTCTTGGTAGTATGTTTGATACAAGCCATATCACCAAAGAGATAAGTACCCTCCATCGCAAGACGCATATCATAGATACTATCCTCCTCGATATCAGAGAAGTCCCAATCTACTCGCTTAGCAGCAATCTTATTGAAGGTGCTCTCCTCAACCTGAATCATGAAGTTCTGGCAGTACTGAATATCAGAATCAGGAAGGTTGTTGAAACGACCCGTCTGTACGTCCAACTCACCGCAACTCTTAGCCATACGGATAAGTTTCTGACCCTTCTTCAAGGCAGGAATACCAATAGGCTGCTTCTTAACCAAATTACCATTTACGGCATACACAATAGGATAACCCTCATTATCCTTACCACACACACAAAGTTCCAAATCAGGAGTAGGTTCATCGGTAAGGTCTGCATAAGCCTGATTCTTGTAGTTGGTAATCGCCTTCACACCCACTACTCGGATGGTATCATCCAGCGTGAACATTTCAGGGTCTTCTACCTTCAATACCATAGATGTACCAGTACTCTCCACGGTTGTCTCCTTTACGGTAGTCTTGATAGGACGTGTACCGATACTCCAATACTCAACCACGAAAGATGAGGCAGACTTGGTTGTAGCATAGCGTGAAATCTGGTCAACTGGAGAAGCCATTGGACGAATCTTGATAATCTTGTCGTTGATGTCGTTCTCATAGAAATCCGTGCCATTCTCATTATAATGCTCTCGACCCTTGCCCTCAGTAGCAATACCATCATCCTGACGAGCCGCACCGCCATTTCCAGAATCACCGGCAGCAGTAGCACCACCAGCTTCCGCAGCGTGACCACTCTCGGTACTACCGCCATCAGGCAGAGCCGTCTCAGCCATGAGAACCTGACCATTCACTCCAAAAATAACTGCAATCACCATCAGAAATATGGAAAGCAGCCGATTAAATGTACTTTTCTTCATTGTTATTCTGAATATTAATTAAACATTATATATTATCTTTTCACCTTGTCGAATTATCTAATGTGTGTTCTCTTTTCGTTTCCACGTTCCCAGATGCTACCCCTTCGTGCTACCCTGCCCATAGCACCAAGGTCAGGCTGGTTATCCGTTCGATTGGTCTCCGCATTGGCAGAATCAAGGTCGGCAGTACCATCGCCCTTCTTGCGTAGCTGCAAGTTCTTGATATGCTTACTATTTTTTCCACGAACCTCACCTTCATGTGCCGCATCAGCCACATCGGTATCATGGTTCTTTGCCTTGATGAAAGCAGTAATCATTTCCTCAGTAAACTTGCCAGTCACCACATTGCGCATGGTCTGAAAGCACTGGTCGATGGCATCGTTAACAGCTTCCTCGCCATACTTCTCCTCCAACTTGTCAAACACCTCATAGCTGGAAGGCATATTCTTATCATACTCCTCCTGCAATTTCTTGCCGTTTGCAGCATTCTGCAAGAACTCCGACTGAGCCGATGCAATCTCATCAGCATTGTCTGGGTCAGAGTAGTAATCAATGGCATCCTCGCCATGAGTGCGAATCAACTCGGCATAAGGACTCTTTCCAGCCTTCATCGCTTGAAGGAAGGTAGCCGCCTCAGGGTCACTACCCAACCAGTCACCCATCGCCTTCTCGTTATCCTTGTAACCCTGCAAAGCCTTCTGGTCGGCATCATAATCATCGTTGATTGCGCCATACATGGCTTCATCATCCGCATACTCCGTATCGGGGTGGCGGGTCTTCAAACGCTCCAAAGCCAAGTCTCTCTTGGTCTTCGTTTCCTGCTGCTTGGCAGTACCAGCATTCTGTTCAATATTTGTATTATCTGGCATATATATATGTATTAATTTATAAATCAATGCCCAAAATTAATGCTTTTTCGGCTAATTTGTACTTTATCCGTTAATTATCGTTATTCTAATACGACTAATTCAATTATTTTTTGTATATTTGCAGTGTCAGATATGAAATATAAGGATTCACGGTGTGATTTTAAAGAGGAACGTGATGCTGATATATTGAGGGCTTATCGTGAGATACTACTTACGACAGGAGACAATATAACACTCTCAGAGATTGAGGAAAAGCTATCCCAGTCTCCGAGCAGTAGATTTTGGGTATCGGAAGACCGTGCTTATATAGTCATATTAGACTTATTGTTGGGAAAATCCATTGATTATATGATACCAACCCGAAGGGCAATGTATCAGGAGATTTTCAGAAGATTCAAGAATTATAGAAAGCAATATCCACACTTGTCAAAGATGGATATTATCAAACGTGTATGCTACGAGCCAGCACCCAGCTTCTATCTTACTCCGTCAACCATGCACGTTATACTTTATAGGGTGAGAAAGGAGGAGAAGAAAAGATGCAACGAGGAGCGAAAGAGAAGATTGCGCTTTATGCAGGGTACATTATAATAATGTGTATCACCCTTATGGGCTATGATGGCATGGGCTTGTATGATGGCTGCACTCTATGGCAGCGCATCAGTTATCCGTTCTTTCATCAGAACGTCTTCCATGCCGCCATCAACCTTTATATATTCCATCAATGCTACCGAGACATACCTTGCGGCATCGGTCACATGGTCGCATTCTATCTCATCGCCATCAGCTATCCTTCCCAATCCTCCGTACCTATCATCGGTCTCAGTGGCTTTATCTATGCTTATATGGGGTTCATCGCCCCTTACGTCAATAAAAAGGTAAGATACAATACCATCATCTTTCTCTATATCAGTATCGGAATCTTCATTCCCTGCATGGCAGTTGGAGTCCACATCTACTGCTATGTACTAGGTTTGTTGTGGGGTTATTTAAATGCACCGCTATGCCAAGACAAGTAACCGCCAAACTGACTGATGCACTCGACAAACATGTATTGGGCATCCTGAAAGAGAACGATAAACGCATCAAGGAAATCAACACACCTTTCAATCCAGTCAAGGGTGAAGGTTGTGGAGATAAGCGATTCCTGCTCTTCCTGCCCGATTACCCGATTCAGAAACAGAACCTTCCTCTATCAATGAAGAAGATTCCGCTCGTCAAGATGCTCATCGAGTTGGGTAGCTGCAAGGCAGTAATCGAGGAACTGCACAAGGATATAGACGAGCCATACAACGAGGAGGAGGAAATGGAACAACTGGTAGAGCAGTTTACTCGCATCAGAATGAAACATGACCCATTCTTCTTCTTTGCCGTATTCATCTATATCAAGCCGAAAGGTGGAGGTCTCCCATTCCGTTTTGTTCTCAGAAGACCGCAGCGCAGACTGCTCAGGTGGCTGGAGGAGCGAAGAAAGAAGAATCGCCCTATCCGTCTCATTCTTCTGAAAGCCCGACAATGGGGAGGTTCAACGGTTATTCAGATGTACTTCCTCTGGTTGCAACTCATGTGGCAGAAGGGTCTCAACTCGCTCATCGTGGCTCAGGTCAAGGACACCGCAGAAACCATCCGAGGAATGTTCGATGAAGCATTGAAGATGTTCCCAGTAAAGTTCCTGCATGAAATGGGAGATGCATATACCGAGAACGAGCCTAAGTTTGTTGGGTTCGGAACATCAGGTAACGTCAAGAAGGTTCCTCAGCGATTCTGCAAAATCAAGGTGGGCTCCATGCAGAAACCTACTTCTGCCAATGGTGAAGACTACAACCTTATACATTGTTCCGAGGTTGGATTGTGGGAGAAGACGGAAGGCAAGTCTCCTGAGGAAGTTGTGCAGAATGCAACCAATGGTGTGCTCTACAGACCATACACGATGATAGTATATGAATCAACCGCAAATGGTACTGGAAACTTCTTCCATCAGGAGTGGTTGGCAGCAGAAGCAGGAGAATCGGTATTTGAGCCGTTCTTCGTACCATGGTTCGAGATTTACGACTTATACCATCTTGACTTCGAGAGTAAGAAACAGAAAGAGGAGTTCGCAAAATGGTTGTACGACAACCGCAACAACACCAACACGATGTCTAATCGTGAGGAGCCAGTTACCTATCTTTGGAAGTTGTGGCAGATGGGAGCACCTTTGGAAGCTCTCAACTGGTATATCATGGAGCGCAAGAAGTTCACTGACCATGGCGATATGGCTAGCGGATTCCCTTCTGACCCAGTAGAGGCCTTCAAGCACTCAGGAGCCAAGGTATTTGCAGAAGAGAAGGTTGACCAGTTCACGAAAGGTTGCCGAGCACCTAAGTTCATCGGTGATGTTTACGGAGACGGATATAAGGGCAAGAAATGCCTACAGAATGTTCGATTCACAGAAGACAAGACAGGGCAGTTGTGGATATGGAGCAAGCCAGAGTACTTTGACGATTGCAAGGTCACAAACCGCTATCTGGTTGTCGTGGATATTGGCGGTAGAGGTAGTAAGGCAGACTGGTCTGTTATCTGTGTCTTCGACCGATATTGGATGATGGAAGGTGGCAAGCCATACGTGGTAGCCCAATGGTACGGACACATAGATATGGACTTGCTGGCATGGAAAGCAGCACAGATAGCCAAGTACTACGACAATGCCCTATTGGTAATAGAATCCAACACCTTGGAGACGAAAGACAAGGAGCACATCTTGGAAGGTGGTGACCAGTCTGAGTTCATCCTGAATCAAATAAAGGATGAGTACGATAATCTCTATGCACGCAAGCAGAGCGAAGCTGACATCAAGGAAGGTCTTCCACGCAAGTACGGATTCCATACCAATGTGGCAACCAAGCCAATGGTTATCTCTGTTTTGGTTCAGGTAGTCAGAGAGCATCTATACGTTGAGCGTGACCAACGATGCCTGAATGAGTTCCTTACCTACGAGCGTAAGAAGAACGGAGCATACGGAGCCATTGACGGAAAGCACGATGATTTGCTCATGACCAGAGCCATCGGACTCCACATCTGTTTCAATGAAATGGAAATGCCAAAGATGATTTCCTATCAGACAAGAGTAATGAGAAGAAAGGTTTCTGTTTCGGCAGCAACCATCATATAGTATCAATAATTAATAATTACCATTATGAAAGTAAAAAACATTTTCAAGCGCATCAAGTGCGAAATCATGTACCGCCAAGCTACGGCTAAGGCAGACCTCGCAGCAAAGAAGAACCACGGTGACATCTTCTATGTCCTCCCTACGCAGAAGGGCAACTTGATGATTATGAATCGCTCCTATTTTGAAGCATTCAAGAAGACGAAGTTGGTAGATAAAGACATGAAGGTTAGAGACCTATTCAAGGATTGCGTATATCATACCAACTGCAAGAGCAAGAAGGGAAAACTCAGCAGAAAGCGCAAATTCCTACGATGGAAAGGCTTAATCTAAAGTTTTTCCGTTCAAGTGTTAACGGATAAAGGATAGGTAGAGAAAATTATACCTATCTTTGCGTATTATTAATAATGTGTATCAAATATGATTTATAAGATTGTACAAGGCAACGCTTTCAAACTCCATATCTTGGTGCGGAAGATGGACTTGTCTAAGGAGTTCAACAGACTGGTTGACTTCGACCTGACCAAGGCATCCGACATCAAGGTTGAACTGCAATGCTGTTTTGATGATTCCATCATCGTGCCAACGTCCATCGGTGGAATCGAGCATAATGTGCTGGTGTGCAATATCCCATCCACCCTAGACATCGGCAACTACAATGTAGCCGTATCATGGAACTACGATGGCTATGCCATGAAGAGTGTGGAGAGAAACATCATGCAGATTGTGGAGACCAACAATAGGGTGAAGATTCCTGTTGGCGTTTTCCAAGGCGAGACGGTAGGCATGTTCGACCTCCGTTACTACATGGTCACCAAGAACCAGTCAGATTGCACCTTTGTCTATTCTCTTGATGATGTAACCCTCTCCTCTACTCCTGCCACATTGAAGTTAGGCGAGAAGTACGAGGCAACGCTTACCCCAGCCGAAGGATTCAACCTCGGTTTGGTGAAGGTGGTTATGGATGGAGCCGACATCACAAGAGACGTTTACAAGGATGGCAAGATTGAGATTCCATCCGTATCTGGCTACGTCAGCATCATGGCAAATGGCGATGATAACCTCTATTATTACGGAGCCACCGCAGCCAAGGATATGTGCCAGTTTAATATGGAAGACCTCACCAAGGTGGTGGGTGACATAGTAGATAAGTCTATCACGGTTACTACTACCCAAGAAAAGCCATACGTCTGGTTCGCCAGCCGTGTTCCAGTTATCTTCTCCCAGTCAGGACTCACCTCAGCGTTCAATACCACCAAGATTGGTGACATTTTCTACTACTGGAGTGACCAACTGAAAGCAGGAGAACATACATATAACGCTAAATTAAAGTAACATGGCAGCAGATAAAGTAAACTATAGTAATACGCTCGTAAGCGACAGAGCCGATGAGACCCTGACCTACACCCGATACGTGAAAGATGAGAGTTCAGGCAAATCCACCAAGGAGCTTCTGGACGAGAAGGTCAATAAGACCGACCAACTCGACACTACTCAGATTGCCGACCAAGCCGTCACTACAGAGAAGTTGGAGAATGAATCGGTAACAACTGAGAAACTTAATGCTGCATCCGTAACCACAGACAAGGTGGCAGATGCAAACATCACAACCTCCAAACTTGCCGACTCTTCCGTAGAGACCGACAAAATCAACAACAAGGCGGTAACTACGGAGAAGTTGAATGACCAATCGGTAGATAATTCAAAAATCGCTCCTAATGCAGTAACATCGGAAAAGATTAAGAATGAATCTATCATCACCGAGAAACTCAACGACCGAGCCGTAACCACGGAGAAGGTGGAAGAGAAAGCCATCACCAATACAAAGTTGGGAGACCAGTCAGTAGATGGCAGAGTAGTGCGTGAAGGAACATTGGAAACAAAACACCTTGCAAACGAGTCTGTAACAACGGATAAGGTAGCAAGAAAGTCTATCACCAAGGATAAGATTGCAGAAGGAGCGATAGATGAAACTTTGGTAAAGGATGGCAGTATAGTCAATTCAAAGCTATCTGTAGATGCAGTAGCTACAAAAAATATTAAGGACAGTTCTGTCACCAACGAAAAGATGGCTCAAAACTCAGTCAACACAGCACAGGTAGTTGATAAGAGTATTGTCAACTCCAAACTTTCCGACAATGCAGTTTCAACTGAGAAAATCAAGAATGGTTCAGTAACCAATGATAAGTTGGCAAGCGGCACATTGAAGATTGATAAGTTCGACCCAGAGCTTCGCAAAGCAATTCAAGCCGCTACTGGTCTTCCTGATAATCTAGTAGGATTGATTCAGGACGTTGACGAGAACCTAGCAAAGCTGAATGATACGGTTTATCCTATCATCTTAGGATTTACAATCACCCCGAACGTAGGTACGATGCAGACAGAGATTCGTTATTCTGTAACAAGCGACAACAAACCCATTGTGCCTGATACTTCCATCATCAGCAAGCAGATTAACGACAACGCCCCAAAGAATCTCTCAGAGACTCCATCATCAGGTGGAACTCTATCCACACCTATCGAAGGAGCAAGAGAAATCTTCAAGTATGCAGTAACCAAGGAAGGAAGAACTGGCAAGAGTACATCACAGACTCGCTATCTCTGCTACTTTGGAGGAAACACAGCAGCCACCATGACCGAAGAAATCCTCAACACGCTCAACAAGGTATCAGCTACAGGAGTATCATTCAATCCAAAAGTAACTACTAAGGATAATGATTACATCTGGCTAGTAGTACCTAATTATCTCTCAATCACTCGTGTAACCAGTGCTGGATTTGACGTTCCTTTATCTGTTACTCAGGCTATCACCAATAGCTTAGGAACATTCAAGGCATACCGCACAGCCAATCCTCTCACACAAGCTACATGGAATTTAGTAATATTGTAAAATAAAAAGATATGTCAGATAATAATATTAATGTAACAGCCACACTACATGCAGCCACAAAGCAAGGAAAACTTGCATCCGCAAGGGAGGTCTTCATGGATGGAGACAAGGAGACTGTCCAACAGATAGGTGACAAGACCCATCAGCTAGAGAATGCTATTAAGGACATCACCGCAACTGGTGGTGCCTCTACTGCCAATGCTGTCTCTTATAGTAACGAGACCAGTGACATGACAGCCGTCACAGCCCAAGGTGCTATTGACGAACTTGCTGCCAAGAATAAGGAACAAGACTCCTCTATCTCCACAAAAGCAGAGAAGACTGATGTACAATCATATGTATCTGAGTTGAAAACCAAGAATACTTTGCAGGATGCTGAGATTGCCAAGAAAGCCAATTCCGCTGATGTCACCTCTAAGATGCAGACTGAGCAGTCTAGAGTTAATAATGAACTTGAAAAGAAATTTGACAAAGAATCAATCTCTCAGGAATCAGGCGATGCTGAGGATAAGGTGATGTCTCAGAAAGCAATATCAACAAGTTTATATCAATCTTCACTTTTGAATACAGATAATCTTTTAGGGAATATTATTGAGAGAAAAAAAATTATACTTAATAATTCAACAACAGAAATTGTCTTAAATTTGCATAAAGGAGATATAATTTCCATTAATCACTACATTGAAAATTCTTATGATAATAGCTATGTCGTTAGAGTTAGAGAAGTTAATGCTTCAGGAGATACTCTAAGCAGAACAACGTATGACACAAATGGATATGATTTCTATGAAGTAAAATCAGAGCAAACTGAGACTGTATATGTGTATGGTTTTTGTACTAAAAGTACTACAGAAGAAGGTAATTTTAGAATTTTCGTATATAACGGCAAAAATACTTTGTCAGAAAACTTGATACCACAAAATGATTTAATAAATCAACTGAACAAAACAGTTGATTTATTAAATTCTGACAAAGACACAGAGGGTTCTATTTCTTACCTAATTGAAAATGAAAAGAAAAGGTCTGTTGAACAGGAAGAATTAGCCAATAGATTTATTTTGCAAAATGCTCTAATGATGCAAAAAGGAATGTTCCCTATAGAATCACATTTTGTAGAAGTTTCAGAAACACTTCATGCTAATAATGGCTCCTATATTTATTCTGATACAGCAACAAAAGGAGATGTTTTTTCTTTTGTCTTTAGTGGTGTACCAAATGGTGCTGAAATTCGTGTTTATGAATACAAAGATAATAATAAACTCTCTTCAAAAACAGTTGATACATGCTCATCGTATAGTGTAAATAATGAAAATATAACACTTCGTGTCATGCTATTTCCATTTAAATCTTTTGATGAAAACTCGTACAAAGCACAAGTATCTATCATAAAGGGTAATTTATTTGCCACAAAACCTACAGAAGTATTAGATGCACTTAGATATAATATGTTCTCCTCTAATATAAAAGGAGAAAAGTGGATTGTAGGTAAATACTATAATAGAAATTTTGGTGAAGGCGAAAATGACAAAAGAGCATATTTTGCAAAAAAAATATATGTAAACAAAGGCATTACATATAAAGTTTCTAATAGTACTATGAACGTTTTGGTGTGCTTTTATAACTTGAGCAACTCATATATAAAAGATACTACAGGATGGTTTAGTCAAAAATCTTCAACTTTTACACCTGATGAAGATGGATTTATTATAATATCTGTTCAGTCATCAGATTCTACGCCTATTACAGAAGAAGATATTACAGAAAGCGGAATATCACTTGAAAACAATTTTTTTAATCAACTTTCCGTAATAGAAAATATTAATAAGTGCATTGGTGAAATTGAAAAACAGAACGCAGAGAATGAGACGAATATTGCTGAGAATTTGCATAACATTATTACTCTAAATAACAGAGTATCATATTTGGAGAGCAAAGAGTATATATCTAGTCCTACTGGTTATCAAAGCGAGGAACAGACGCTAAAGATTAAGATTGCTAAGGAAAGAGGTTTTGGAGATTCTTTGTTTGCTATTGTGTCAGATACACACTATGCTCCTACGATGGGGGATATTCCAGGCAAGTACATAGGGGATTCAAATAAAGAGACAATGGAGTCTCATGCCAAATCTATAGCTTTGTTAGCTGATTATATTGGTGTGGATTGGCTTGGTCACTGTGGCGATATAGTAAGTGGTGAAAATTACATAGACAAGTCTTTGCTACTTCGAGATTTATCCAATATTTTTTCTCTTTTCAAGATAGGAAAGATACCATTTGTTTACTCCATAGCACATCACGAATTATATTTCAATAAAACTCAAACGGATATGAGCTTACAAGGTGGAGCAACAAGAAGTGAAATTTGGAATTTAGGTGGATATAATCATGGAACAGTAGACAAAGAAAGAGTATATGGAGTATCATACAATGAAGAAGATAATGGACATT
Organism: uncultured Prevotella sp.; assembly: GCA_900555035.1. Lineage (GTDB taxonomy): Bacteria > Bacteroidota > Bacteroidia > Bacteroidales > Bacteroidaceae > Prevotella. Next base: position 50,325 of record USJX01000001.1, on the reverse strand, counting down.
TGTATTATTACTTCGATAATAATATCTCAAAAATTAGGGTTGTTAATCTATGCACAGTTGATGGAGGTACATCAAGTATTGGATATAATCAACTTCTATGGGTAAGAGATGTTGTTTTAAAGAATATTCCAGACGGATTTGGTGTCATTTTTATTGGTCATATTCCTCTTAGTGTTGACTTTTTTGGATATACCGGTCATACTTATGGACTTAGCAGAAACAATACAATTTATGACCATGACAGTAACGGATTAGATTTGAATAGTATTTTGAATGACGCTATAGATAATGGTGTAAATGTGCTAGCTTACATTTGTGGACATACTCATTTTGATGATGTTTATACACTGAATGGTTCAAAATATCCTATAATAATGGTTAACTGTGACATTCCATCAAAGGTTGGTGATAATATTGATACATTAGGAGACTATGAATCGTATATAAGGACATTAAAGACTATAAATGAATATGCTGTAGATTTCTTTATTCCAAAAATTAAAGATGGCATAATATATTCCTATAGATTTGGGGCAGGTCACGACAGAGTGGTATTCACAAGACCTAAGACTATAAAAAGGGGAGAGTCTTTAGATTTAACAAGCATCGTAGGGGTTTCTAATGATTACAAATCTCTTGATGAATCTGTTGCCACAATAAACTCAGGTATAGTCTCTGGTATTAATATAGGACAGACACAAGTCATATTTTATAATAAATCTCAGAACATAAAATATTTCATTGAGATTATTGTTAATAATGTTGAACTCTAAGTCGCTGGCTTTATAAAAAGAGAAGAAGGGTGAGTCGAAAGATTCACCCTTTTCTTATGCACCAAGTAGAAGTAACATTAATCATATACCTTAAAGAACCTCTCACAAAGACTCCCCATCATATAGCATGGTTCCTCGCTTAGCATATCTATTCCATCCTGCTCACAGATATGCGCTACAACATGAAGAAGCTCATGACCTATTGTATTGATTGTGCTGCCATCTGATTCACACTCCCCAATGGCAAGAACACTCCTTCTTTCTGACAGATTGGAATATGTCAGCCCCCTATCTCCACTCGACAAAGACAGATGCTTATATGCTTCCGATAACGGATTTCCGTTGCAGCCAATATCTGAAAGAGCATGGCATATCTCATCGGCATCAGATGGCTGATAACCTATGAAACATACTATGCTCCAATCGTACTTCGGAAGTTGTATTACTCTTCTTATCATAGCACATCTTCCCAAGGGATAGGCACACCATTGTGGCAGCAGTCGGCATAGAATCGGTTGAATATAAATCCATCTTTCTGGTCGGTATCATCCACCATATCCTTGATAAACTGGGCTAGCTGCTCCTCATCCTTGATGGAAGACTTGTAGAAGTCTGCCCTCGCCATATTAGCCACATATACATGGTCGTAGCCTATCTTATTCTTTACCTCTATTCCCTGACCAAGCAACAAGGCATCCACCTTCTCCTTATCCCAAAACGTGACACTTACATCACGCTTTGAGGAAGGGTCATACTTGTACATCAGGCTAACCGCCCACTCGCACATTTTCTTGCTGAAATGATAGCCATTGTATCTGAGATAGGCAACCATCGCCTCTGGTTTGAGGTCATACATATCCAATGGCATTCTGCATTTTCCCATATTGCTGAATATTAAAGGGAGTCTGGTCACGACATAAATGTCGCTACCAAAACTCCCAAGTTAAACACTAGCGACCGCCACCATTGTAGCCGCCACCACCTCTTTCACCATAACGGTTCGGGTAGTTCCAATCATCGTTAACGTTGTTGAATCTACGTCTGTTCTCACGCTCTTCACGTTCCTCACGTTCTCTTCTCCAATCGTCACGATAATCAGGCATACGCTCACCCATACGCTCCTGCTTCATCTTTTTCAGACAAGACATAGCCTTGCTGCCAAAACCAAGCATAGACTCGATGTTGTCATACAAATCATCGAACTTATCTTCTGTAATCTCAATCATTACCATAATCTTATGATTTTAAGTGAATAGATAGGAGATTACTTGCTCATGGTCTGCTGGAGCCATCCCATCATCTTGTCAATCTTGCCCTCAATGCCTGAAACCTTACCTTCCAGTTTATTGATTTTCTCGGTCTGTTCCTTCTCCTTGGCTATCTGGGGGTTGAGTTGCTGTAGCATTCCCTCACAAGATTCTACTACCCTCTTGTTGTAATCTACGCTCTCCAGTATCGCCTTGGATTGTCTCAGCATGGCATCCACCTCTGCACTCATGGCATCCTTATTGTCGCTAACCACAAGGTTTTTGTCGTTGGCTATCTGTCCGTTTGCTGGCAGTTGCTTGAAATCCACTTCCTCATCACCCAGCTTCACCTTAACGTCCACTACGGTCTCCATAGGCTGAGGAGTAAAGCCGTTGTTAAAGGTAGGATATTTCGTCTGAGGATTGCTTACTGAAACCACCTGACCGATTCGCAAGTTCGGGTTCTCGCCCTTATCGAGCACGTAGAATAAAGAATTTGTTCTTAAACCTTGAAACATAAAATAATCTCCTATTATCTATTATTGTTAAACAATACCCGACATCATCTGTAGGGTGTTAGTATCTCTCTCAAACCAGAACTGATAAACACCAGTTCCCTGCACGTCTGCAACCGTCAATGGTGCGCCATTATACTTGGTCACAGCCTGAGTACTTCCGTTGGTCTCGAAAAGGATAGGCAGCGTAGTAGTCGTTCCAGTCGGAATAGCCTGCATCAGGTTTACGAAAATCGTACCTCTGTAGTTGGCATTCAAGAAAGCGTGGTTTTTGAACGAGAAAACAACATTGTTGGTGTTCACCACCACGCCAGTAGAAGCGATAGCTGCCGAACCATTACGATTCACCCATGTAAATGGTCTTAACCAAAACATAGCAGCCTCCTTTCTTTAACCCCAGAATCCGTTGTTAGCAGCATTCAAACCATACAAACCTGCTTGATATGCCACGCAGTTAGGAACCGCAGTAAATGGGCTATAAGGAGTTGTCACTGTCTCAGGCAACTTACACTTGATACCAGCCACCTCTTTCTGCAAGCCAGCCAATACCTGATTGATAGGAGCCACAGCCTGACCCACAATCTGAGAGGTCATAGCAGAAGACTTGAAGGTGCTGTTCTCTTCACGAAGAGCATCAATCTTGTTCTGTAACTCTCTCATTTCAGCTTGCTTTTGTCCGTCAACGATGGTCTGAGTGCTATCCTTGATAGCGTTGTGCAAGTCACAAGTCTGTCTCTGAGTCTCGTAAGCTACGTTAGAGAAACCACGCTCCTGACCATTAGCTACGTTGTTGATGGCATTCTGCAAGGTTCCAGTCTGCTGGCAGATAGCCAAGCGGTTCTCGCAGCAGCAGTTGGCAATCTGCTGAGCAATCTGCATGTTACCCTGCTGCAAAGCATTGATAGTCTGCATACCGCTCATACCAACCTGATTACCTACACTCTGAACCTGAGAGGTCAATGCAGAAATGGCACTCTGAATCTGACCTTCGGTGCAGTTCAACTGGGTAGCCAAATTGCTGAGTGCATTTCGGTTACCACCGATGGCATCCATCAGAAGACCACGACCATAGTCATTATTAATCTCGTTGGCGAGACCACCACGACCATTATTGCCGAAACCTCCCCAGCCGTTACCTCCCCAACCCATGAGGAAGAAAAGGAATATTACCCACATAAACCATCCACCTTCGCCACCGAAACCATTGTTTCCCTTCATGGCAAGGAGGACATTTGGGTCAACACCCTGCTTCTGGAGCAGAGGCGCAAGAAGACCGAGCATCCCATTATTGGATGTGGAGCCTTCATTTCCGAATACATACGTTTTACTTTCCATATTATCCTGAATCTTTTGTTAAACATTAATTGATTAATACTACGTAACGTTACGAGCACAAAGATACGAATAATATGAATAGAGATTGATAAACTCGTAAAAGATTATATAAGTGTTTGATAAGCAAAGATTTATGGTTACGGAAAAGGTCATAAATATACAGGAGAGGCGATTTGGTCTCTCCTATATATATAATGTGTAGCTACTCCTAGAGGTTTATGCCATACTTTCGTGATAACTTGTGGAAGAATGCCTTCTTATTGGCAAAGTATCGGATAAGCGACTTATTCCACTTCTTCTCATGCCCGAACTGGTCATGGATGCCTTCGGGTATCTTGCCATCGTGAACATACTTTTCAAATGACGAGATAGATTTGCCCATTTCATTAGCACACCAGCCCTTGTTGGCTTGAGTATCATTCATCATGGCAGTAAGGAGTGCCACCAGTTCCATATCGTTCTCCGAAAGACCACAAGGGATAGGTTTTCCTTCCGCTTGGGCTACAGCTGATTCGTGTGCCTTATCTGCGAGAGCACGAAGTCCAGCTTCGATGATGCTGTAATTTACTAATTGCGACATAAGCATATAAAATTAAAATGAGTGTAATCAGGAACATATCACAATAGTACATATTGTTTGTGATAACGATAGAGCCGAACATAATGTGTATTACGTTGATTCCTGCTGCATATAAGAGCGGTATTCTCCACTCCACGCACAATCTGTGCAGAACCTGACCTTTCCAAATAGAAATCGGGTAAAGAATGTAAGTGATGAAGTAGAAGAACCATACTGGTTCCTCATTATCTTCATACAACAGCGTTATCTCCATTTTGTTGTCATAGAACTGAGAAACACCATACCATCGCATAAGCATGACGAGTATAGGAGCATACTTGAAATAAAGCAAATCCGTCTTAATCTTTCTGCGTTCAGGAAGTAACTTAGTTATCTCTCTAAACAAATTCCTGACCCGTTCGTCTTCATCTTCTTCTTGTTTCATAAGCCTTCTTTTTAAGTTTATATGATTTAGTATTCTTTTTGTTGATTCAAATATCTGATATTCAGATGTTCTTAGTTGCTGCAAAAATAATAAGAAATTATGAGACATCAATATTTTAAAACTATTTTAATAGTTAAACTTTATAAAAAAATTACAGATTGATAGATTTACACAAGAAAAAGAGGCAAAAAGTTTCAGATTGAAAGCAGTTATCCCCCGAAAGCCTAGCACTTTCAGGGGATAGTCATATATGTATTACTTCTCAGTCTTCGCCTTCTGGTTAGACACAACTACCTTGTTAGCCTTCTCCAGCACGGCAAGAATCTTCTTTCTCAGTTCACGAATCCGTTTCATGTCCTCAGCGTTGTAGGCATCCTTGCCATCATTCAAGAAACCTTTCTTCAACTCGGAAATCTCCTGCTTATCAAGAGCAATCTCGTCAATGGCATCAATGGCAGCCTTGTTGGTGTTGTAGTAGCCATCGCTCTGACTAGGAGCCGTATCAACCAAGAGGTCATAGGAAGTCTTGAATCCGTTCAACTTAGTGTAGAGTTGTTTCAGCTTCAAGTCCTCGAAATCATCCTTTGGAGTAGCGTGAGCCTTGTATATATCATCGGCATTCAACTTGTGAGGTCTATACTCCTCCCCACTCTCCTCAGCACGTTCCTTCTTCTTGTCTTCCTCATACTTCTTCACCTTCACATCATCCTGCTTGTACTGCTTATACTCCTCAGAGTCATAGAAACGTTCCAGCATAGAGTAATCTCCATCCACCTTAGCTTGTTTCTTCAACTTGCTCAGGGTATTGGCTGCACGGTCGTGGTTCTCCTTCATATCCCAGAACTCATCACCTTGTTTCTTAGTAACTGGTCTATCATCGGGATTGCTGACGAACTTGCTGAATAATGGAATATCAGCCACCTTGATTTCCTTTGGGTCGTTGAGTGACTTGGTAAGCAAACCGAGAACCTGACTGCCCATGGTGTATGCACCACCGAGATAAGAAGACAATACATGGTCAACCACAGCAGGGTTATTCAGGTTATATCTTGGGTTACCCAAAGCATCCCATTTGTTCTGCTGCACATCAGGATAGTCATTTCCGATTGAGTTCATCATCCTTGATGCACGAACCAACCAATCAGGAGTACCCACGTATGCCTTGGTAAAGTTAGGGTCATACTTGTTGTACTCTGTCTCCTTGAATAATGGCTTGCCAGTAAAGTCAACATTGAAAGCCAACTCGAAGACTGGGCGAATAGCATTAGGCATCAGACTGACCGCAATATTACCATCATATCCAGTTGGGTCGAGCGGAAGCATATCCACTACCTGACCGAGCAAATCCCAACCATAGTCTTCCCAACTCTCCTCAGCCAATTCGCCACCCATCATCTTGGATGCAATCATATCGCCCAAGCCATAGAAAGCACGGAACTCCTGAGCAAGAGGAATCTTCACGAACTCATGGGTAGTAGGAACCCACATAATAAAGTTGTTTCGTCTATCCCACTTAGAGAACTGCCAGTACTTCTTAGATATATCTTTGTACCAATCCTTATCATCATCACCATCGCCACCAAAAAAGGCAGCAGCCATCTTCATCAAGGCTGCATTAACGATAGGAACCAGCACACCGCTCGCTATCCACAATGCAGTTACTGCCGTGAATTTGAAAGGATGATGCTTGGCAAGCGCACCCAAGGTCTGCAAACTCTGTACTGCTGGGTTGATGAATAGATAGAGATTTCTAATAGTCTGCCAGCTATGTTCTCCAGTACCCTTACGGTTGAAGTTCAAGGTTACGTCCTTGGCATCATTCACAGCCTCATCAATGGAACGTCCATACTGAATAGAGGTCATGTAAACTGCAAATCGGTTACTATCCTCAATCATTCTGTTCAGGAACTCGATAATATCCATGATGGTGTGCCCTACCTTAACAGGGTTCGCCTTCCATTTATCCAAATCCTTCAAGTCATTCTTGAATTTCTTCTTCAAGTCTTCCACATCAAGCGAAGAGACAAAGCCAGTCTCGCCACCATTCATCATGAAGTCATAGAACATCTGTTCCTTTGGTGTTGCGTTTCCGTTATTTACCTTATCTCTCAACTTGCCTTTCTGAAAATCTCTCAGCATGAATCCGAGATTCCAAGAGGTAACCAGATTCTTTCTGAGCAGATAATTATACTTAGCATCCTCACGAATAGCGGTAGATGCCAGCGTCATGGTCAGGTCTCGGAAGTAGTTAGAAGGGATGAAGAGAGGTGAAAGACTGGTGTAGGCAGCAGCCATCTTTCTTCCCAACCAAGCAGCAGCCTTATCCAGTTTTCCGCTCTGAATCTCTCTTACTAGGTGTGCTCTGGTATTGTTCATCGCCTGAGCCAACTGCGGGTCTCCATTCACATAGATAACATACTCCTCGCCATCCTTCATCACTCTTACCTCATGTTCTCTCTCCTCGCTATGAGTCTGAGGATAGGCAATGTTCAGTCCGTCTCTCTTCTGGGTAGCATCGCCAGTCTGAGCCATTTTCTCCATATTCTGCTCGAAAGCATCAATAGCAGCCTTCACCTGATTACTATTCATCTGAGAAGTAATCTGAGGTGTAGCAGGAATCCACTCTTCGTTGCCGTTGGCATCCGTACTCTTCACGTACCAAGCCTTGCTCAGGGTCAGCAGGGAGGTAGGATGATTCTGAGCCAAGAGCATCAGGTGTTGCTTCACCCAGTTCTTGTTGTTCAGCAGGATTCCACTCTCTGCCATATTCTCGATGTAGGCGATAGGGTCGTCAGCGATAGATGTTCGTCCGTGTGCCGTCTTCAAGGTCTGATTGAACGCACCATTGCCGCCACCAACATAGTCCCATACTTGGTCGGCAGTAGTGCCATCCCATCCACGGAGAGGAATATAATGGCTATACATATCTCGCACATACAGATAAGTATCTTTGCTCATCATGCCAGCCTTATAGCCATCACGGAGAATCTTCTTTGTAGCCGCATTCGTAGCATTCCAGAGGTCTTGCACCTCAGCTACATGACTACTCTCAATATCCCTTACAAGTTTATGAGCAGCTTCCTCAAAGTCTGAGCCACCAAAGAGAGCCGACAAGCCTGAGTAATCGTAGGCGATACCATTCTCATCATAACGATAGTCCATATAGGAAGGAGAGTATTTCGTTCTGAGAGCATTATCTCTCTGTCTCCAAGTATTGAAATCCACTCTTCCAAACTCCAAATCGCTATCATTGGTAATACGGTTCATATCGCCCTTATAAGCCCTGTATGCCGCACTTCTCTGAGCCACGTCCTTAAAGTCAGCATCCAGTGACTTCTTGAAAGCCATCTGAGCATCACGCTCCAAGCCATGCTTAGCCATCATGTAGATACGGACATTATCGTAGCTATCACCCAGTATCTTCTTCATCTGATGATAAGCCTTTCTCAATGGCTGCAAGAACTCATTATTGTACTCCTCAAACTCGTTCTTTCCCTTGCCGTGACTGCGGTTCTCGGCAGTATAGGCATCCTCAGCCATATTCAGGCGGTCAACACCCACTTCCTTCATGATAGCTTCCTGAGCCTTGCGGATAGCCAGCATACTATCTTGGAAGGCGATACGTTTGAGCACAGAACCACGCTGCAACTCTCTGTTGAACTCTCCAAGGGCAGTATCATCATTCAGAAGATGCTGCTCGTAGGTTGGAGCAGTCTTCCAAAGAGCCATCTGCTTGCGGTACTCGTCCACTCTTCTCAGGAAGTCAACGGCACTCTCGCCAGCGTTGCGTTGTGGGATGGTTGGTCGCTGGGCATCCTTTGGCAGATTGTTGTCCTTCTTCCACTGGTTCAATTCATGCTCAAACTTGTCATAACGCAAGGAGAATCGGGTATTCCCCACGATATTTGCATTGTTCTCATCGAATATCACATAGTTGTAATCGCCTTCCTTTGCACCGCCATGAATCATGCCAGCAGGGTACTTGATACCGACAAGACCATTATCCGAAAGAATCTGACTTGCGGCATTATCTCCTACATAAGTACTCAACTTTCTGTAAAGTTCCTCACCAAGGTCAGCATCCTTAATGTCTCTAACTAGGTCATTGTACCAGATGGTAGCGAGTACATCATCAGGAGTAGCATCCTTCAAATACTCGTTTAAAGCAAGTACATCATCATCTGCCACATAATTCTCAATCACATCCTTAATATCTGATTTCAGTTTCTCAACTCTTCCAGCAACATCTGTTGTGTTAACATAAGTCTTCAATGTATGAGCAATGAAATCATTAAGAGGAGTAGCCTTAAAATCATTGAAACCTTGATTATCTGATACTAACTTATAGGCATCATCTGCCACCTTCTGCTTATCCAAGGAATCAGGAATCGTTCCTTCCCAATCCAGATAGTTGCTACCATTATCATCAGGAATATCCACATCATAACGAAATCCACTTGGAACATTGGCAAAGTCTTCTTCCTTCATTCCACGCACAGCATTAATCATATTATCGTATAGTTGAAGGTCTTCTTTGTAGCCATCTATCGTCTCCTTTCGATATTTCTCCCTATTTTCAGGAGTATCTTCCAAGTCGTTCTGATAGAAATAAATCTCATAGCTACGTGGATTTTCCTCACCATGTTCCCAAGCATTAATCTTCTGTTTGATGTTATCGGTTTCAACCTTATAGCTACGTTCAGCCTCAGCCTTCAACTCATCCAGAGACTTGCCATAAGCTATTTCTCTAGCGATATGCTTGTAATCATCAAGAACATTCTCGTTATTACGATATTTATTTGGAATATTCTTATCATTGCTTAACCATTCGCTTATCTTGTTTTCTTTTCCACGCTTTGCATATTCACCGCCTATCTCCTTAGAGTTGGTAACATACACACCATGACCGAAGCTCTCACTTCCCTCGCCTTCCAAGGCATGAGACAAATCAAACTTGTCAAACTTAGCACCAGTACCATGATAGGTACGGATGCTAAACTTAGGGTCAGAGCCAGTAAGCAGAGGAGCAATAACGTGTTCCGTCAACTGGGTAGGGATTCCATTGCCGATGATGGTATGGCTCAGATTCTCAGAGAATGGCATCTTGTAATCATCACTCACTCCTGATACTCTTGCGAGCACTCTGCCCATGGCACGATAGACCTTTCCGTCAGGCATCACAATCACATCACCGCTCTTCGTTCTGAGTGTTGGCAGCAGTTCATCTGCGAAGGCATGAGGAACCTTTCCGTCAGCATAGGCACTACCCATAACATACAATGGCTTGTCAATGTTACGCCAGTCAATGCCATCATCCTTCAAGCGAACGTCCATCCAGTTAGCAACACCATTCTTCTTCTCGGTCAGGGTCGGGATAATATCAGCCACAGCTTCATACCATCCACTCTTGCGTGCCATCTTCTTTGGCTTTTCAGGGAGTTTACCATCACGAACCGCACGGACAATCAATCTCTCTCGGTTGGTGTAGCCGCCATAGTCAGCAGCATTATACACATCTGCATCCCAAGTATAGCCGTTGGCATCCAGAGCATCGGTAATAGTCTTCATCGCATCCGAATCCTTATATCCCTTCACGTTCTCAATGGTCACAACCTTTGGCTTAATAGCATTGATAAACTCGGCAGTACTAGCAGCGGTCTCCTTGTCAAGTTCCACCTCTGCATGGTTACTCTTCGCCTGAGAGTAGTTCTTGCAGACTGGGCTGGCATGGAAGTACTCCACCTCGCCATCTATCTGCTTCACCAACTCCTTAGGGTCAACATCACGAACATCAGCAGTAACGATGTGCTGCCCGAAGTTGTTGCGATATACACCGCTTATCTTCTCATCATACTCAACTGCCACCACTGGGTCGATGATACCTTTCAAGCCTTCCTCAACAAGACCGCCACCGCTAAAGTATGTTCCAGCCTTAATGAGTGAGCCATCCTTAAGTGAGAACTTAGGTTCCTCGCCAGCAATCTCTGCCTTGCGGTTCTCGCCCAGAGCCTGAGCAATATGAATCATCTTCTTGTTAGCCATATTCCAGCCGCTCGGCATATCATCAATGGCAGTCTTGATAGCATCATCCACCTCATCAGGAGTGTTTAGACTCTTCAAATCATCAGCCATATCAGCCGCCCCACTCTCCTTTCCGTCAGCCATATCACGGAGAGAGAAGGACACATCGCCAACACCCAAGAAAATCTGGTCTTTGCGAGCCACGTCCTCAGTAGATTCTGCGAGAGTTTTTCTTCTCTCCTCAGGAGTCATGTTCAATCGGGCAGAAACGTTGCGAGCTTCCACCTCACCAGCAAGAGAAAGGTAGTTTTTATAATCATCATTCTCGTTCACATTGGCATTATAAAGAGCCTTGTTCTTCTCTATAAGAGCCTTGGCCTCTTCGTTCTTCCCTTCTGACTTCAACTGCCTAATCTGCTTAGTAACCTCATCAAACTTCTTTTTGATTTCTCCTCTAACAGAACCACTATTTCCACCCTTGCCAAATCCTTCAATGGTTTGTATTATATGCTGAATCTCATGCACAAGATTTCTCTCTACATCTTTAGATAAATATCTGTCACCATTAAAATCCGAATCAAAGTTAGTTATATTGGTAAATATTGTTTTGTCTTCTTCCGAATAAGCACCTCTATATTGGTTTGCGTTCAATATAGCAACTTTGATATTTTTCAACTCAGGATAAGCCTTAAAGAGTTCTGGAGCATCAAGAAGGTCTTTTAAAGTTCCTATAGGGTTAGTTCTTTCGTTATCATACCATATAACTTTACCATCTTCCCCATATATATTATCTGTTACCTTTTGACCCAGCTTTATCTTGGCATCAGGCATTTCGTATCTCCACTTGCCATCAGCACCACGCTCCCATCCAGTAGCTATCTTGATTTCCTTGGCATCCTTCTTCTCCTCTTCCATCTTGCGAGCCACAGAGAGATTATCCATGCGGAAGGTACGCTCCTCTGCCTTGTCAGCAGCAGCCGCACCACGCTCACCAGCAAGCGAGAAACGAATATCATTGTTGTCGGCAGAGAAATCGCCATTGTTATTCTCGGCAGACTTGATTTGGTTGGCATTAAATGCTACATAAGAAGTCCCACCAAACTCCTCATCATCTATAACAACGCCATCATATCCATACCTTATCTGCTCTTCTCTAAAATTATTTCCCGCCTCAATTATTGGAGCAACATTTTCATAATCTTCCTCGTAAGAATTGAAATCTTCATCGCTTATATAATTATTCAGATAATCAGCAAGACCTTCCAAAGTGTAGCCATCGAATGGTTCTACTATATTTAGGAAACACGCCATAGGTTTACCAATATATTCAGGTTGTTTTTTATTTGATGTAAACCAATGACCGATAGTTGTTGTTGCAGCATAACTCGCATTAGTAGCATTGCCAAATGTATTTTTGCCAACTTCTTTATCTTTCCCAAATATAGTAAAGCTCTCATCCGTATAATGGTACATCACCATAGGCTCGCCATTCTCATCCACCACCTTGGAAGCATTATCAGGGTCATTCTCCCAATCACCGAACCAGTTCTTGAAGTTGGTAGTACGGACGGTTGCCCATTGTTCTGCATCCAGTTTGGTCTTCTCTCCATTAGGAGCCGTCATATAGGTTCCGTTTGCCTTGGCATCAGCCACAATCTTCTCCTTCTCTGCTTTCAGAGAGAATCGTATATTGTCGCTACTATTGATAGCTTCATTGAAGGCACGACTGCGGTCACCTTCCTTATTCGGGTCGTATTCATACATTGGTAAGCCTGCATCCTCTATGCCCTTGCGTACATCTTCGCCCAAGTTATCAGGAACCACGGCAGCAGCAAACTCGTTTAGACGGAGAGGTCTGTTGTACTTAGTCTCAAAGTACGCACTCTTCAACTCTGTCTGTACTGCATTCTTCAAGGCATCCAGCTTCTTCATGAAGGTAGGAGTAAGGGTAATGCCATATTCTTTCTTGGCATACTTCTTAGGATCAGACTGCAATACAATATCGTGAAGTCTCTGCTCGCCATAGAACACATCATTATACAAGAACTTGGAAAGTTCATAATAAACCTCATTCCATTTCTCGTAAAATTCTTCCTTATCTTTATTAGAAGACAACTTGTCCTTGTTGGCACGCATTTCGTCTGTATAATCAACACGACTAGCCAACTTTGCGATAAAGCTACCAAACGAGGTATATTCGCTTCCATTGGTCTGCCCATCTGCTTCTTCCCTCATAACCTTTGAAACATTTTCAAGAGTCTCAGGTACATACTTTCGGGAACCATCCCTAGTATAGCCACGGAAGATACGGTTCTTCGTACCGAACTCATCCAGTTTGTTCTCCTGCCATCTGATGTAATCATCATAAAGACCATTCTTGTTGACGTAATTACTAGCCTTCACCTTAGACAGATAGAAGTCATACTTCTTGGTGTCGTTGTGCTCCTTCACCATCTGTTCAACAACCTTCTTTACATCGGATTTCTTTGGTGTACCATTCTTGTTAAGAAGACTTGGCGCATAGTCACGTTCAAAGATTTCCCTAGTCTGTTTTCTTACTTGTGGATTGATAGGGCTAGTCTTAACGCCAGTCTCATTATATATCTTTCTTCTTACCTCCAAAGAAACCTTTTCCCAAGTAGGATGGATGATGGCATGCTTAGCCAGACTTGTAACCTTTTCATTCAGTTCAGGGTCAGTCTTCATACTATTCAGAATATCCTCAGCAGTAGGATGGTCACTGATAATCTCTTTCCAGTGATAATCAATTCTTGAATCATACTCCTTAATATCAATACCATTTTCCTTCAAGTACATCAACTCCCAAGCAGGAGCATTATTGTTGCTCAGAGCATCTTCTGCCTGCCTCTTAATCTCAGCCTTAGCTTCACTTGGATATTCAAGGCTATCAACCCAGTCTCTAAACTTCTGACTACCCTTCTCGCTCATTTTACGCTCTACTGAAGGATAACGCTGAGTATAGGCATCAGTTATCCAAGTACCAGCAGTATTGCCAGTACGCTTATCCAAAAGGGCAGAAGGAGCGATGAAGGAAATCTCTCCAAAGTTGTCGTGACCAGTCTTGTTGGTATCAATTACAGCCAAAGAAGGATTGGCAAAGCCACCCAGTTTCAAAGCCTTTCTCAGTTTCTCCTCAGTAATGTTATGCACTCCTGCAAGAGTTTTTTCGTCCTTCAAAGAGAAACGAGGTTCTGCCACCGCCTTAATCTGTCTATCCAAGTCTTTGTACTTATTAAACAGACTATCCAACTCATCCTGATACTTCTCGAAAGATTTGCTTCTCAAATCATCCCAAACATCATAAGGAATATCGTTTTCAGAAGACAAGCCATGCTTATCCATATACTCCTTCATCAGTTGCTTGTTGTATTCAATACGCTCTTTGCTCTTCGAGTTGTATGAATCCTCTACTTCCTTCCGTTCCTTTCTCAATCCAGCAGTCTTCTCTCTGTTAGCCTCACGTTGCTTGAAAGCCTTATATCTATCCTTGTAAGTAACAGACGATAGTCCACCCTGATTGTATTCGTGATACTCAGCACCACTTTCGTTGTCGGCATTTTTGTTTGCCACCACATCAGGAGTATTGAACTCGCTAGGAACATCACCCTTCACCTCATTCACTTGGTCAGCAAAAGGTCGGTCAAGGTCAAAGAGTTTGTAGTTACCCCAAGCATCCTTATACACATTATCCAATTCATTATGGACTGCCTTATTATAGAATCGTCTCCATCGGTCAGCCAACACTTTCTTTTCGTAATACTCAGGAGAGTTTGAAGGATTGCTCATATCCACTAGAGCATACTGAGCATACTTATTAGGACGGAGTTTGGAAGCATATTCATAAGCATCCTCAGCCGCTCTTCTCTGTTCCTCATTCTTGATTGAGAACTTCAAAGAAGGATGATTCAAGAACTCCTCGAAAGTTTTTGGCTCCTCATTATTAACAGACTGCGCCTGAGAGAACTTTACCTTTGCATAGTCAGCAAATGGCTTTAGCTTACGATTGCTCGTATCAAGCCACTTGTCGAACTCAACCTTACTTACTCCAGTAATATTTCCAAGACCTTGCCAACCATCGCTATAGTTGGCGAGATAAGACTTTTTGGCATCATCCATAGAGTCATATCCATACATCACCTTATGCTCATCAAACGAGCCATCAGGATTCACTTGGTCAACGACAAACACATCACCATTCCAATTATCAAGGTCTGCCTTGTCATTAATGAACATATCCAAATGGTCACCATCCTTGCCAAACTTACCACGGATATAGCCATAGGTATCGTGCATGGTTACTTTCCACTCCTTGCCATCGGCATCCTTACCTGAGCGAGTAGAACCCTTTGGATTTTCTATAGTGTAATCATAGCCACCGAACTTGATGTGTCCTTTCTTATAGTTACCGCTCTCCTTCTGTGCGTCAGATGGATTGGTTTCAGTTTCCTCAATAGCAGACTTCAAACGAAGAGAGAACTTGGTAGTTCTCATGCCATCAATGAGGTTATCAACCATACCATAGCTATCAGCCACCGCCTTCTTCAAAGCAGCAGGAATCTCAGCAGGAACATCTTCCTTTCTTCTCATTCGTCTTACCACATAGTCAATAGCTTGGGCAGCACTAGAAGTGAAGATGCCAGTCTTGTAGTTGTATGAACGTGCATGGTTTAAACCGTAGCCTACATCATGAGTCTCATGTGGGAGATTCTGCAATTCGATCAGCACCTCTACCGCCTTGGTTTTGTCGGCAACATTCTTCAAGTTATCAATGGCAGCACTAACAATCTGGTCAACCTCTTCTTCAAGCAATCCCTGCTTGGTAGCAGAAGACTTCACCTCATTATCCGAGATATTAGGATAAACCTCTGTAGGATGAGCCACACGACCATCAGGCAAAGTTATATAGTATCTTAGTGGACGATTTGTAATATCGCTCACAACATAGCTATCAGCAGTAGGCTCATACACTTTCTTCTCCTTGCCGCCAGCAGTCTCTTCGATGTGATAAGGAACACCATTCACCTTGTAGGCATCCTTCAATGTAGAAAGAACTTCCTTCTTCTCTTCATCGCTGAGTTTCTTGCCAGCTTCAAAGCGGACTGGTTTTGACTTCAACGAGAACTTAGGAGCATCAGCTATCTCCTGATTGATGCTGTTCACAACATCATCAGTAACAATATCTCCCTCCTGAATCTGCTGAGGTTCACGACCAGCATTCTTCACAAGTTCTGCTTGCTCTGCTCTGGTCAAGATACGGTTCACCTTCATCGCACCAGTAATCACCCAAGGGTCAGTCTCAGGGTTCGGGTTGGTACGGTACATATAATAGCCATCAGTAGGCAGATGTTTCAAGCCAGCCAATGAATGCTGATACTTGCCCGATGGATTGATACCCTCTTGGCGAGCTTCCTCCTGATAATCTACATCAGCAGCATACTCCACCTCAGCGAACACGAAGTTCTTAGGGAAGAGAGTCTTATTTCCCTCAGCATCCTTGCGGTTGAACTGGATAGCGTAAGGCACTACACCAAGATGCCATCCTGGTCTATAGGCTAGCTTACCGCTACCGCCTTGTGTACCCTTGCCGCCCTGCTTAACCTGAGGTCTGCCAGTCTTGCTTTCTCCAGCGATAGGAGCCGCATCAGCATCGAGCCATACACCCACTGGTGTAGCAGCACCATTAGGGTTCGCTACCATAGGTGGATATAGTTTGCCATCCTTCAATACGAATACCTTGTATCCGATACCCTTCTTCTTAGGCTCAGGTTTCTGACGGAGAGAGAATGAAACATCTTCGCCAGTCTCAGAGTTTGTCACCTGACCATTGGCAGTCTTCACATAGGCTTGTTCGATGGAGCGGATAATGTTCTTGGTCACATCGCTATAATCAGTACCAAAGAATGCCATCTTAATCTTCTGCAATATCTCATGGATAGAAGCGAGCAGAGGATGAGACATCTTCATAGCAAGAGTGTGAGCCAAGTTGAGGTCACGAATCATTTCACCTACAGCATCAGCAACAACCTCCTCAGCATAGTAATCTCTAGCACGTCCAGAGAATCCAGCATCGGAATATCTCTTCATAGTCTCATCTACCGCCTTGTCGAAGGCATCAGAGCCATAGGTATCAAGCACAAGCTGAGTCAACTCATTGTATGCAGCAGGGTTCAGGTTCTTGATTTGGTGAGTCATTTCGTGACCGAAGATAAACTGAGCACCTTCCGTGATGGAAGAGTCAAGAGTGATGAAGATGGTACGATGCACGTTGCCATCGGAATCCTTGGTTTCCTGAATCCAGCCGTTACCCAACTTGTCTGAGTACTGCCATTGAATGTTAGCTCCCATCATCTTAGCCAGTCTCTCGAAAGCCTTTCGAGTCTGCTTCCCTACGATTGTGTCAACGACCTTCAAATCATCCACCTTATTCTTCTCTACATCAGCAGCACGCTCAGATGTTGTCTGCTGTGTGCCATTGTCTCTAGCAGAGAAAGGAAGGTCAGTCTGTTCTCTCTGTTCGCCTAAAGGAGCATCGTCCGTTGCATCCTCAGGAACCTCAATAGTCTCGCTACCCTCCTTTAACTTGTCAGGGAACTTTGTCTGCTCATCCTCATCATTATACTCATCAGAGTTGTATCTTTCACCTTCCTCAATACGAGACTTGATGATACCAGCCACCTTTTCCACATTATCAATGGTAACTTGTGGCAGCACCGATATAGGATTTTGAGTTTCGTATTGTGATACGTTTCTATAGTCATTATCCAGAGCCTTCAATCTGCTGCTCCAAGCACTACCCTTGTCGGCATAAATCCAGCCATGCCCACCTTCCGTGAAGTCAACATGGACACCTTCAAGTCCAGCTTCAGCCAGAGCAGAATCCAGCGCACTCTCAATAGCGTTAATAGCATCAGTCAAAGGCTTGACTAATGCTCGTCTCTCGCTATATGATTCATCCTTCTTCTTAGCACTCTTAGCATACTCCAACTGCCCAGATAGATAGCCATGACCCAGATTGCTTGCGAGCATGGCATCAGTCAGTTCCTTCTGAGCCTTTGCAATAGCTTTCTTGTCACCGCTATTCACCGCTGCCTTCAAAGCATCAGCATAAGGTGCAATCCGTTTTATTGCTTGTTGCAGAGATTCATTATAAGCCTTAGCTTTCTTGCTCTCTTCAACACCTTCTCTTCGCTCATACTCGTCTGCTGTCAAATACTCTAAATCTTCGTCTATATTCAGCAAAGCATCAGATACATCTTTAAATTCTTCGTCAGAAAGAGTCTCCAGAAGTTCATCTATTTCGTGAGTAATCTTATCAATTTCCTTCACATTATCAGGATTGTCTAAGATTTCCTCTAGATTTTTTGCTAAGTCAACAATCTTATTGAAAGATTCGCTATGAGTTTTCTCATCTGCATTCTCCTCAGCCTTCTTATCTTCCTCTTCCTGCTTAGCCTTCTGCTCCTCAGCGAATGCAGCGTTATCAGCCGCCTTCTTCTGCTCTTCAAGTATGTTCTCTGCCTGAGCGATACGGAGATTTTCAATGTAATTTCTTGCTTCCGAAGCCTTGAAACCGCTAGTGATTACGCTGAGCAATGCGTTACGAATATCCTGAGTGCCGAGTGATTCAAGGTTGGATGGACGATTCTCCCATAGGATGTGAACAAGCGCATCAATAGTAGTTCCCTTGCCATCAGCAGCGAGCAACTGAGTCTTGGCAAAGTCTTCTCTACTCAATCCAGTCTCCTGCTTAACACCCTTGCTTGTCTCTGTTCCCTCATAGTTGAGAGAGTGAGCACCGAGGTTGCTAGCCACATACTCCTCAGCAGTAAGCGGAGTTGTATCAGTAACGTCAATGCCAGTACCATCATACAGACGATGAAGGAGAGAACCGATAGTATCTCGGTAAAGTTGTGATACAGCCTCAGCATCATCCTTCACAGCACTCTTTAAACGAGCGAACTTTCTTCTTGCCTTCTCAATCAGGTTTCTTCTGCCCTCAGAAGTATCTTCCACATTGGCAAGTTGTCGCTCATTATAAGCATCACGGATAGCGATAGCAGAGTCATAAGCCGCCTGAGCATCAGCAATCGCCTTCTCCTTGGCATCCTTGGCAGCCTTCTGTTCCACGAAAGTCTTACCCTTAACGGTCATGTTGCTAGCCTTGTCGAGTGCCTTCTTTGCATCAGAAACCCAGCTACTGATTACGCTTTCAGCATCCTCACCAAACTGATTATCATATAGCTCAGCAGTCTGTTCGGCAGTCATCTTCGAGAAGTCAGGATTTCCATCCTCCAGCATAGGAACAATGGTTCCATCTTCAAGTGTAATGTCAGGAGTCTGCTCAGGAGCAGGAGTGTTCTCATCAGCATTTGATTCCGATTGATTATTCTCCTCATTAACGATATTGGTATTCTCATCCAAAGGTGGAAGCTCACGATGGTTGTTGATATAATCAAATGATGCAGACCATTTTTTACCATCCTTATCTTCAAGGACGATACTGCCCTGCTCATCAATACCTACAACTCTTGATAGAGTGTTTTCCTTTGGTCTTCCGAAACCATCGCCACTCATCCATATCTCGCTACCTTTAGGAAAACCGAGATTTTCCAACTGAGAATCCTCATCAGATTCTTCTCCACTATTATCCTCTATCATTGAGGATTCAGCCATAGCCTGCTTGTACTCATCAAGCGACATTGAAGTAATTATGCTCACATTCTTCTTGCTCACAGCATGAGGAACGAGAGAGCCATCACTCTTCAACTCCACCACCTTAGCTTTAGCACCAGTATCACGAATAAGGAACAATCTAGAGTCAGGATATTTGGTGTTTCCATCCTTATCAAGCACATCAACGAGCACAACGTTACCATCATCATTGAGAATCTGATTGAAATCAAATGAAGGTTGAATCTCTTCTGTCTCATGATTCTGCTGGGCAGCACGTTCATTCTCCAACTGCTCACGCTGAGCCTTGGCAGCTTCCAGTCTCTTCTGGTCTTCCAAGTCTTTCATCTGCTGCAAGTCTGCAAGCTGATAAGGATTCTCTACCACATTACCATCAATAGAGATAGCAGCAGTACCATCACCATAGTCAGCCAACACCTCATAGGTATGTTCAGTACCATCAGTATCAGTCACATTAAACTGGGAGCCAACTTCAACGGTTCCATCAATGATACCAGCAACCTCTTTGATAGCATTCTCTTTTGCATCAGCTACCGCCTGAGCCTTCACATCATCAGCAGGAAGTTCTTCACCCAGTTCAGAAAACATCTTCGCATCAGCGTGTTCTACACTATTCGTTGTAGGGTCATAGTATAGAATCATATCATCGCTATTGCTTACATCAATGGAGCCATCTTCATTGGTAGCAATATTACCACTGATAATATACACACCATAGTCTTCCAAGCCGCCTGATGCTTTGATAGTAGCGTTACGAACAGAGCCACGACTCTGGTCTGTGTACATATCCACTCTCTGTTCTGCCTGATGAGCAGCGAGGTCAACCTTGTCTTGTGCATCATCAACCACACCTTGGTATCGGGCAGAAGACAACTGGTAGTCATAGATAGCTTGGTCAAGTTTATCATCCTGCCCCGTCAGGGATTCAAGTTCCTCATCACTCATGGCAGATAGCTGCTGCTCAGAGATACCCAATGCTGCTGCAAGAGTCTTCATCTGGTCTTCCTGCTGAATCTGTATATCATGTTTGTCTGCATCATCAGCATCATGCCCCTCAGAATAAGCATTGTCAATATCTGCCTGATGCTGCTCATCAGGAGTTGTTGGTTCGTTGGTAATCTCTCTTGCATTCATTTCAGCAGTCTTGGCAATATTGTAGCCACGCATCTTCATCAGGTTCACACCATAGTTGATAGCAGCATTAATCTGCTCCTTGGTCATAGTATCTCTCTGACGGAGAATGCCAGCCAGCACACTACCCATCTGCTCGTTGGTTGCGTTATCTATCTTATCCTTGATGTCTGCCCAGTTATCGCCCATAAGATTCTGTGCATCGCTATCCGCAACATTAACCTTGTTGCGGAAGCGGTAGTACTGAGCACGATTGTAGATACCTTTTACTGGTCGGGAGCCAGCACCCATAGCATACATAGAACCGACAGAGATAGCCATACCACCTATGATGTCAAGTTGTTGTCTAGCATCAAGAAGGTCGCTCACCTTACCTTCACCATCCAGCAGGGCATGAAGAGGAATAGCAATTTCCTCCTCCATCACTTCTTCACCAAAGCCATTGATGCCGAACTTCTCCATCCACTTCTTGGAATTAGTGTACCATCCACTCTTGCCGATATTCTTAAAGAACTCAGCAGAAGCATTCATACCATGTTTCTCCATGAAGTTAACAGCACCCTTCTTGATACCATAGTTGTGACCAAACAACTTCTCTGTGTAGTTCTCCACCATGGCAGATGTCAGCCCCTTATAGAGAGCAGTACCCATAGACTCTCCACCCTCATGCAGGAGATTTCCGTTATCATCGAATGTACCGAACTTATAATCGCCCTTCTCGTCCTGATACAGATTACCCAGATGTCGCTGCATAATATCAGCACCAGTCTTCAACGCCTGTTCTGTTCCAGCCATGGCATACGAGCCGATAACATCTCCAGCCACGATACCAGTATTCTTCAAGATAGCAGCACTCACCTTGCCCATACCACGCTTAGCAGCAAATTTCAAGGCTCCACGACTGATGCCCTTGGTAATACCACCATAACCTCCAGTCAGGAAGAAGTCAGCCATAAATGGGAGACTCTGCCCTGCAATCTTCGTCCAGCGATAGATATTACCCATCTTCTCATCTTCGAGAGCCGCAGCAGCATCCGCACCCAGTTTGCTCTTCAATAGCATCTTATCAGAACCTGATAGAGGAATGTTATTATCCATCTTTGTCTTGATACGCTCCATCTGCCCCATGGTGGCGAAGTCAGTCAAACCGAAATCCCAAGTCTTAGCAGTAAAGGCAGTATTGTCAAGAGCCTTCAAGGCATCCTCACCCCAGCTACTTGTAGGATATTGTTTCACCGCTTCCATCGCACCAATCTGCTGCTTGACCAGAGCGAGAGAGGTTGCCAACTTATTGCTATAGTCACTCTGCTCAGCAGTTCTTCCGTTACTTGCACCAATACTAGCAGTATAAGAGAGCAGAGGATTGCCATGCAGACGATGGTCTTCCGCTATAGCAGATTCAATCTCCTTCTTTCGGGCATAGGCATCAGCCAGTTTCTTGTCAAACTGCTTTTGAGCACCCTCCTCAGTGAGATAGGTTCCATTCTTATTGATGTTCTCCTGCAAGTCATAGTTACCATTCTTGTCACGAACATCAAATACGGATGGAATCTCGCCAGCGTTTACAGCATTCATATACTGCTGCCCCTGCTTATCCAACTGATTCTGATGCTGAGAAGCATCATACTCGTTGTCGAACTCTACACCATCTGTTGTAGTATAGGTTCCAGTCTTGCCAGTTGTCGAATTGTAGTTGAACTCATTCTTCTGTACATTCTGATTCTGCAAAGGATTCTTGAAACCGATAGTCACCTTACCATCATTTGCATAAAACTTCTTTGCTCGCTCAACCGTCTTACGGATATTGCCAGATGCACGCTTAACTTGTCTAGAAGTATTCAGGACAGATTGTGCAACAGCCAAGAAACGAGAACGGTCAGCCGCACTCATAGGAACACTACCTCCCTTCGCTCTAGATGAAGTCTTACTACGAGGTTCAAAGAGTGCAGAGTAAAAACGCTCATAAGTATCAGGAACATCAAAGTTCTGAGCCTTCAAGTTCTCGTAGATAGCGTGTCTGTTATCCGCACCGCTCTTTCCGTCTCTTGTCAGAGCACTCTCAAACTTATTGTAATCATCAGGCACATCATAGTTATGTGCTTTCAGATTCTTGTATAAAGTGTATAATGGTCTTTCTGCCATGATATATATATTTGTTTGTTACCAAATTCTTGTTACCGATTATGTTACCACTTTACGCCAGTCTTCTTCTTACCACCAGCCGAAGAACCGCCAGCCTTATGTGTTGTATGCTTACCACCAGCAGATGATTTACCACCTCCAGCAGAACTACTTCTTCCTTTCAATTTATCCATGATGTATCTCACGTTAGTCTGAGTAACATTCTTGATTCTCAACTTTCTTTTAAGTTCATTAATCTTCTTCTGCCCCTCAGGAGTTTCCATCATGTCGTAGTACTCATACCAATATCCAGCAGTAGTTTGGTTACCGCCAGAAGATTTCTGAGCCTTATTAGCAATACGACCTTCTCGAAGTCGAGCGAGTGCATCCTGAGCAGCCCAATGACTAATCTGACCATCTGCAAGCATCTTCTTAATCTTCAACTGATTATCCTTATACTCTGCATCATTGGTATATTTCAACTCACTAAGGTCAAGTCTTCTGTTACCTTGGTCAATTCTCTGCTGTCCTTGGTAAGCCTTCACCTTGTTGATTTCGTTCTGCATATTATGATACCTCATCTGCTCAGCGAGAGTCAGGTTATTCTTCCGAGCTTCCTCATCAAGAGCGAGTGCCCTCTGATACCCAGCCAGCCATGATGCCCGATTCTTTTCTCTCTGAGCATCCATATAAGCCTTGCGTTTATTCACCGCCTTAGTCATATCCGACTCAGGATTGTGTACAACCTTTGCACCTTTGGTAGCGAAGTAGATATTGGATAGCGCACGGAGACCATCACCTAGAGCAGCGATACGAGCCTTGGTACGCTCCTTCTTCTCTCTGTTCGCCCTCTGCTCAGCCGTCTCCTGCTGCTCAGGATTCAGCATCTTATACATATCAGCATAAGATAGCTGCTTAGGCTGTTCTGCTGGCTCCTCCTTCTTCACGATAGGCACGGATGATTTGTCTTCCTCATCACTAGGCACTCCATGATTCACATCTACCCCATTGGCAATAGCTTGCTGAGTAGCGATAGTCTTAGCCCTAGCAGCCTTCATAGCATCATCGGTAGGACTAGCAGCATTCATCTGGTCAATCTTCTTGCCAGCCGCATCTAGTTGATGCTGGGTGAAGACTGGAGACTGAGTCTGTGCTACCTTATTGGCGGCATCAACACCACTCTGCTGCTTGTTTAGCACACTCTGTGTAGTCTTCAAGCCATTATTGTTTCGTAACATATCTGATGCTTTCATAGTCTTATGCTTTAATCTTTTGAAGTTTAGCACCAAGACTATTCAGTTCACCCTCAGAAGGAAGAGAAGTAGCCTTCGCCTTTAAGCCGAGAACATCATTGGAGTTCTTTGCTATACCATTCAACTGCTCCTGAGTAACATTCATATTTGGAGCCTTCTTTGCTCCAGCACCGCTATCAATAGTTTCAGCGATGTTAGCAGCAGTACCAGCCACACCAGCCACAGCATTTGCAGTATCAGCAGCCTTTTCAGCTTCAATACCCATCTGCTGGTTCTGTAACTGGTTCTTTCTGTTCATATACTGCTGTTCGATGTTATCCTTTCGTGCATCATTTGCAGCCACAATCTGTGAGGTAGTATCAGCAAGAGTCTTGTTGTTCGCCTCCTTCACAGCAGTAGTGGAATCATCAGTACCACCCATTACCGCTTGTCTTCCCTTTGCAGCCTTGTTTCTGTTCTTAATCTGCTCCTGCATCTGTGTGAGCAAGCGCACGGTATCAGCACGCTTGGTCGGGTCGGCATTGTATGTTCTGTCATACCACGCCTGATTTTCTTTCTGTTGCTGAGCAATCATCTGCTCCTGCTTACGTCTCGCCTTGCGGTTAGCTACACCACCAGCGATACTGCTTGCAAGTCCAAGACCTGCCCCAATTAATGCTCCTAACATATATATGTATTTTAATTATTAATAATGTGGCAAAGATAATAATACTAGCCGAGAATCGTATTTTATCCGTTAATACTCGTCTTGTTGATTCAATTATTAACGGATAAAACTCACATTAAAATAATAATTTGTACCTTTGCAGCATTAATAGAAAAAGAAAATGGCAACAGACAGAAATTCAAAAGGTCAGTTCGAGAAGGGAAGACCGAAGACTGGAGGAAAGCAGAAAGGGTACGAGTCTCCTATCACAAAGGAGTTTCGTGAGCTGTGTGCCGAATTTTCTAGAGAGGCTTGGGAAGACTTCATGGCTGCTTGGTATAAGTGCGAGCCGAAGGATAAAGTGACAACATTCATCAAGATACTGGAGTTCAACTGCCCTAAGCTACAGAACGTCACTCTTGAAGATAAGCGTGAGGTTCACAATGCGCTTACCGAGAAGTTAAGACAGATGTCAGAAGAGGAAGGATGATTCTTTTTCGTTTAAAGAATACGATTGTTTTTTCATAGGTTTTTAGTTTATAGGTTTTAAGATTGTAAGTTAGGATAAAAGTAAGGGGAATGCGTGAGCACTCCCCTTCTTGTTTTGCCATATTTTGCCACACAAGTGTTAAATTAGTGTTAAAATCAACAAAATGTTTGGTTATATCCAAACTTTTACGTACCTTTGCAGCAGAATAAAGAATCGAAGTAATAACATTCAGCCCTCGACAGCACGGTTAAGTCGACACAATGGCAAAAGAATTTGGAAATATCTATGCAGAGAACGTTGGTTATCCTCAAACTATACCAGCTTTAAGAGTTGAAATATACGAGGATGGTTACGAGGTAGAAGAGAGAATTATACCAGTAACAAAAAATCAACAAAGATATGTTATGAGCTTAACACGAGAGAAAAGAGTGAAATACATATCGAAGAAAATAGGAATTAATTAATAACCAATTCAGCCATCGACATCACGGTTAAGTCAATGAGTTATGAAGATTAATACTTTCCCTCGCACTAAGACAGAGGCTATGGAGATTGCTAAAGAGTACATTTCAAATCCTGATGGTCTCGCTTATGATATGGATATGAGTGTTGAAGAAGCTAAGGAATTGGCAGAGATTGTATGTGAGCATCGCATCCTCACCGTTAAATGCGATGGTGACGCTCCATTGAAGCTTTATTATAAGGTTGAAGAGTAATTATAAAATATTAGTAACATCTAAGCCCTATCGCACCACGGTTAAGCGAGAAGAATATGATTTACGGCATTTACGTTACAAAAGAGAACTTCGATATTTTCGAGGACGGAAGCAAAAAGAGAACATCTATATCTCAGGGTTGGTACCAGGATGCCTGCTATGATAGCATGAAGTCTGCTAAGAATAGCTTGGCTAAGGCAAAAGACTCATTGAATGAGGACTTTTACGATGTTACCGAAGTTAATAGCGTTACTATCAAGGGTGTTCGTGAAAGTGATTATGGTGGGGAGCGTTTTGCGCCTGCAAAACAAGAGGAACATGTGGTTTACCATATCGAGAAGCGTTAATATATTACGTTAGGGAACAGAATAATAAACAGATAAAAAGCCCTCGACATCACGGTTAAGTCATTCAATTATGACAGCATTAGATTTTAACGACAGAGGTCAGGCAAACGTATCTTTCAGCGAGTTCGACAACTACATGAACGAGCGTAAGGAACAGGGTGATTACACCGAAGAGAAAGACGGTATCACTTATTACTATAATTGTGGCGGTTGTTTGCTCGCTAAGTACGACAACAACGAAGGTTATGGTTTTACCTATTAAATATAGCTTTTATGTCAACTCTTAAAGCTAAAGAAGTTATCAAGGAGAAGGGCTTGACCATTGATAAAGTAGCCAGCAAGATGGGAATCACTAAAGGTACTCTATCTGCTGCACTCAGCGGAAACCCAACCGTAAGCTACCTTACAAGAGTAGCAGACGCTATAGATTGTGATATTAGAGATTTATTCAAATAGGAAAAGGGAGTCAATGATGGCTCCCTTTTATCGTATTCACTATCAGCGACCGCCTCTAGCCCTTCTATCCCCAGCCATATCCGTCTTTGAACCACGATTCACCGATGAAGGCTTATACCTGATTCCTGCCTTGGTGTGACTGGCATCCATTCCCTTGCGTGAAGCTGCCCCATACTTCTTATCGTGGGCAGCGTTATGACGAGCCAATTCCCTACGCTTAGCCTTCTGGGCAGGAGAAGACTCGAACTTAGTATCGTAAGCCGCCTTCCGTGCCCTAGCTGCTGGGTGCGTTCTGTAGTATTCAGCAGATTTACTTAGCATGTCTCTTCTTAAAATATTCATCAGAAGAAACAGAAGGAGCTGCACAATCAGGGCAAACCTCATCAGATACCTTACCTTCAACTATCTCCCAATCCTCAGCAAAAATATCTGAGACAGATGGAACCCAAGAATCAGCACGACCATCAGGGTTGATAATCAACATCTGATTGGTATAATCAATGTGCGCATTCTCACGACTCAGCAAAATGTTCTTAGCAGACTGAGGCAGCGACTGCATATTAGGGATGATGCCGCCTTCAATATGTGAAGGAATCTGCTTAACAATAAAAAAGCCCTTGCCATTCCATCCCTTGCGTCTTACCGCAAGACCAGACTTCAATGCCTCAATAACCTTGCCAAAATCCATTTCGCCAAGTTTACGATAAGCAGCATCAAATACACTCTTAGGAGACCATGAGCGATAACCATCATTATAAACTACAAGATAACCATCTTCCTCATCGGTTGCTGGCTTAATTTCTATACCTAGCACATACTGTGCATCTTTTAAAGGCATAGGCGTTGCCTGAACTACTTTTGTGCCAATATACTTTGGCATTCTACATAAATTTTCACCCATAATTAAACTATTTAAAAATTAATATATCTATCTCCAATAAAGTTCACGATGTTCCTTCTTCAACAAATCACCAGTTCTACACCACCAGTCATTCGGACTCGCTTTAAGATACGCTTCCTCATCAGGGCAGTACTCTTCATGAGTAAGAATAGGATGAGAGGTAGGATTGAACTGATGCACACACAGCAAGTCTGCATGATTGCCGCGATAAATGCGTGGTGGCATAACATCTTTCGCCTGATGCCAAACCTTGTTGAGGTCGATGAGTTCAACCCCATCCAGTTCCTTCATGACATCATCAATCTTACCCATCACACGATTCAGGACTTCTGCCCTATCCGTGCCGCCCTTCGCAATTAACCACTTGGCATCGCTCAGGGCATCTCTAATCAACATATCAAGTTCCATAAGCCAAAATTTTAATTATTAACTTCGTTCAATATATAAATCACTCTGCTAAACATAGAGCCAGCCCACCTATCATCCCCATTATGATGCAGATGAATATAGTCATACACCGCCCTATAGAAGGTCTCGGAAGTATAGCGCAAGCCATAGTCTTCCGTCTGAAACTCATCCTTGGCGGTCAACTCATCACACTCCAGATGCCGCTTATGATATTCTATCTTGCCATCTACCTTCAATACCTCATACCTATACTCATCACCCTTATGAATAGGGCAAAGGCACAACTCACATAGATGCTGCTTGCGAGCTGTTCTTACCTGACAACTGATTGAATCTATATTCATAAGCACTATTTTACATAGTTACGAAAAGCATTCAGATAGTCTTCTGTTCTGCTATACTTATAGATGGAGGCTATCTTCTTCTTTAGCTTTTCAACCTTTCTTTTGTCTCCTTCAAATTCATTAAAGAAAAGCATCACACCATTCACAAAAGCCCGAAAACTGACAATATCTCTAGGAAGTACAGATGCTATATCATTCAAGAATGTCGCTATCTCATTATGATACTTACCAGTTCTGTTAAGCATACCTTTCTTGAAAGTTGTAGCATTCGTAGAGCCATTGCTGAAAATAAGGATAGCATTAGTGATAGGAAGATGGTATATATCCATGAAATTTTTCAGAGCAACATAATTTGGTACACCTTTAGCTAGATAATATTGCATCCATTCTTCTTGTCTCCAAGGTTGAGCGCAAGTATTAAGAGCCTTCATTGCTGTCTCAGCATCCCCATCATAAACTACATAATAGATAGGCATATCTTTACTTTTGCATACCTCAAATCTGTTCTGACCATCAATTATATCCATATTAGGAGTAACTATGATAGGACAAACTTGTGTAAGATTTGCCATTTCTATGCTCTTTGAAAGATTCTTGTTACTACCTACTTTGCGATTATAGGAAAGAAACTTAAACTTGCTGTAATCATACGTTTCATTAATTTCCATAAGCCAAAATTTTTACTAGTTCAACTATATATACTATCCATTCTTTACCCATCCCCTAATGGAGAGGGCAGCAGCAAGGAAAATTTTTAATTAATTATCAACTACAATAAGCAGTAAATTATTCCTTACAAAAAGCCTACATAGAACAAAGTTACCCGCTTTGTTTGATTCATCTATGTAGGGGTAGTGCCTTTCGGCAGATGGGCACCTGTTGTCAATGGATGGGACAGAGCAGGGTTTACCTACATGGATATATTCTACTAGACTGAGCAGTTTTATATATCGGTCGATAACTCCGAAGAGGACTGCACGGATTGAACCTCGTATGTCTTGCCATTAAACTCAGGGGAACAAAAAAAAGACCCCCCGAGTGTTGGTTGCGAACAACGACTCAGAGGGTCATATCTTGTAGGCTTGCGCCTTGAAAGGAGGACTACTTTAGTCTGTCAATCGCAACTTTGACGATGCAAAGATAGAAACATTTTTTGGAACTGCCAAATGCTAAAAAGTGTTGAATGTAAACGAAATCGAATTTTTAGGGAAATAGATATACATTTGATATACGAAATGACACAATGTTAATCTAAGTTAAAGTCTTTTCTGAAATTAATTGTGAATAAGATTTAATTCGTATCTTTGATGTGGGTAAGTTAGTTACTTTGCAAAGATTAACACTTCATTGTTGCTATTTTGTTACTCGCCTAAAACAAAGGATTCAATAACAATCTATAAATCAAATATTTAACTAGTAAAATAAATCATATTGGAATAATAAAGATAATTATTTTAAGTTGTTAAACACTTACACATTCTTTTACCACCGTGGTTATCTTTATGCGAAACTCGGTTGGTGTGCCGCAACTGGGCAACTCTTAATGCTTGATTTCGGGTGCAAAAGTACATCATTATTTTGAAACCACCAAATTTTTTCGGGATTATTTTTCTTGTTTTTTTCCTTCTTCTAAAGAAGAAGATTTTTCGGGGTAGCAGATAGCAAGGAAATACCCAACTTGATTAGAAGAGATATACGCGACTTGATTGAAGGAGATACCCTTAAATGGTTAAACTTTCCTATAATTGCATTATAATAGTATCATAATAATAAAATTATAATTACCTTTGTAAATTGACAATCAGAAAGATACAAACAATTGAAATATAAAAATAAAGAATGATATGATACAGCAAGTAGAATTTTCATTGCGCCCGCTTCCTCGCGGCTTTCACCTCGTAACCAACGAGGTGATGAGGAACTTGCCGGCGCTGCCTAAGACGGGGATACTGAATCTCTTCGTAAGACATACCAGTTGCGGATTGTCGCTGAACGAGAACTTCGACCCGGATGTGAGATATGATTTAAAGGGTATCTTCGAAAGACTGGTTCCAGATGGCGACCCAAGATATCTGCACCAGGATGAAGGACCTACGGATATGTCGGCGCATGCCAAATCGAGCATGGTGGGTGTATCGCTCACCATTCCTATTACCAATGGCAGACTGAACCTTGGTACATGGCAGGGGATTTACCTCTGTGAATTCAGAGAGGGAGGCGGAAGCCGACACCTCATCGCAACGATTATCGGGGAATAAAATGAAAAAAATAGCGCCCTGCAAGAGCAAAAGCATCCCATATATAAAGCTTTTGCCCTTACAGGGCGACATTGGCAACAACTTACTATAGCCCTGATTGCTGCGGATTGCAAATCCGCAGAGCACCAATAGGTTAGGACATTTCTTTAACGGCGGATTACAAATCCGCCGGGACACCTGACGGAAGACTTTATGGGACGCCTGACGGAAGACTTTATGGGACGCCTGGCGATTCTATTTCCTGGATGAATCGGAGGCGTCTTTATCAATTTCACGGAAAAGGCCGAAGTATCTATTGCATACCCAGATGATACCTACTACCATTGCTATGACGAGGATTCCTCTTAAGAATCCACTTAATATCATTGGCATACAATCCCAAATTGGCAGGAGATGCAACGCAAAACCTAAAACCACCGTCAATACCAATACACCGATGGTCAAGAGTTTTTCGTTTTTGATAGCTGGCTCAGGATCCTCTACTTCTACCAGGTTTCTCAACTGGTATATCTTATAAAAAAAGAATACACAGTTCAGACATAAAAGAACACCGCAAGCTACCATTCCTCCAAAAAACAGATCCTCGTTATCTATCAAATCAACACAACTAATCCATAGAAAGAAGAGAGATAATCCTACAGAAGCAAAGCGACTGCTGAGAGAAAGATAATATACCTGTCGGGCATTAACTATCTTGACGAAAGGCAAATCAATGGCTGTGGGATGATAGCTATGACGCAAGTTTTGAACTGAAAAAAGTGTACCTACCGCAGCTATGACAATATACAAAAGCCAATCATCAGATGTGGCATGAATGATGTTTCTGATGGTGAGCAGCCACATGGCAAGAACCAGGATTCCTACAATAAATTCAAAGACCCTGGCACTTGTAGAACGATAAATCTTGACTTGCGCAAAGATGCCAGCTGGCTCTTCTTCATCGTCATTCTTGAATAAATCAAGCACAAAATTAAATATTTTATTCTTCATCTTTCTTCTTCTCTTCTATTTGATTTGATTCATCTTCTTCCTTTGATTTCTTTGATGCAGCCTTCTTTTTCTTCGGCAGTCTGCCAGCCTTGCGCAGCGCTTCAGCGATGATCCATTGCAGCTGACCGTTGGTTGAGCGGAACTCATCCTCCGCCCACGCTTCAATGGCACTCATCGTTTCCGAATCAATGCGCAATATAAAACTCTTTATATTTGTTTCCTTTTTTGCCATACTTTTTTAATGAATGAACTTTCAGGGCATGCTTCATCCACTTACAAAAGTTCTATTAATGATTCAATGTTCCCGTATTTACTACAGGCTGGGCGGTATCATCGCCACAGAGCACTACGAGCAGATTGCTGACCATGGCTGCCTTCTTGTCGTCATCAAGCTCTACCACATCTTCATCGCTCAACTTCTGCAATGCCATCTTCACCATCGACACGGCTCCCTCTACTATTTTCTCTCTGGCAGAAATGATGGCTGAAGCCTGCTGGCGACGAAGCATTACAGCTGCTATCTCCGGAGCATAAGCCAGATAGTTGATGCGGGCCTCTACCACCTCGATACCAGCCATTGCCAATCGCTCATCGATGCGAGCCTCCAACTCCTTATTAATCTCGTCACTACCATCTCGAAGCGTAATCTGATTCGACTTTCCACCCTCGTCATCATCATAGGCATACTGTCCGGCTACCTGTCGGAGAGCAGCATCTGCCTGAATCTGAACAAAGCGGCCCAGCATATTCATAATCTGTGCAGCAGAAGCACCGATGCCTGCCTGACCCGTAGAACCCTCAGCCATGGTCTGGGTATCAATCTCGAAGATAGCCTTGTAGGTATCCTTCAGTTTCCATACCAGCACCATACCAATCATAATCGGATTACCCGTCTTGTCATTCACCTTGATAGGTTCGGCATCGAGGTTGCGCACACGAAGCGAAAGCTTCTTCTGACTGATAAACGGATTCAGCCAATAGTAACCAGGCTCAGTAAAAGTGCCACGATACTTACCGAAGAAAAGCAATACGCGAGCCTGCCCCGGCTCCACCAGGATGAAACCGCAAACGCAGATGATGCTCAGGATGAGAAGCAGTACGCCACAAACGCCACAGACATTTGCCAGCCAGTCTTCTTGCGAAACGCAGGCAAATATAAACAAACCAACTCCTGCCAGGAAGCCGATGATGTTTAATACTAACATCAGGATGCCATTCAAGGTCTTTCCCTGATACGTAAATTCCTTATTCTCCATAATTTTACTTTATTTATTACGTTATTGATGTTGATATCATTTTGATATCGCAAATATACGATATTAAAATGATATCACAAGGGCAGAAGATAAAGATTTCAAATACTTTAACAGAAAAAGGTCGTTGGGACGATACCCAACGACCTTTTTTCAGATTTTCACCTATTTATATATAGAAAACAGTTTCTATCTTCATATAGAGATAGATTCTATCTTCTATAGGAATATTATTCTATCACTTCCATTTCTTCCTCTTCTATTTCCTCCTTGATATCCTTCTCCTTCTTTCCGAACTCCGGATCAATCTTCAGGAAGGCAGTAACCAGGAAAGTGATGGCGCAGCAGGCCATCACGATGATGAAGAACATGCGATAGCCTACCATATCTTTCAGATAGCCCGATACCATGCCTGGCAGCATCAAACCCAGATAGGAGATGCCCGTGCAGATGGAATAATGCGAGGTCTTGAACTTGCCCTGACTGTAGAACAGCATGTAGAGCGTAAGAACCGTGAAGCCCAGACCATAGCCAAACTGCTCTACGAAAAGGCAGCTCGATACCACGATAATATCGCTGTTCAGCGAATAACTCAGATAGATGTAAACCACATCCGGCAGGGTGATGGCGCAAACCATCGGCCAGAGCCATTTCTTCATACCGTCGCGGCTCACCAGAATACCGCCGATGATACCACCCAGCAGCAAGCCTATCAGTCCCACCGTGCCATTGGCAAAGCCATATTCCTGCGGCGACAAGCCCAGTCCGCCCTGCGAATTCGGACGGAGGACGAAGGTCTTGGTCATCGTATTCAGGAGTGCTTCCGGGAAGCGATAGAGCAGCAGGAAGAGCATCACGCAGATGGTTTCCCCCACCCTGAACTTCACGAAGAAGGTGCGGAACATGTTCTTCAGTTCGTGCGCCACTTCGCCCACCGTTCTATCCGTCTGCACATCCTCCTTAGGGCGCGGCATAAACCGGCTGTGATAGAGCCACAGTCCGATGAAGATGCCCGCCAATCCGTAGAAGATAAGTGCCCACGAGAAGCGTATCTGGTTGCGGAACATCACCTGGAGAACACCTGCCAGCATCACCAGGAATCCATTCACAAAGATGATGGCGAGGCGATAAAACGTGTTTCGCAGTCCCACAAACTTGGTCTGCGTATGCTCATCCAATTCTATCATATAAAAACCATCCGCCGAAATATCATGGGTGGCACTGCAGAAGGCGATGAGGAAGAAGAAGCACATCGTTGCCTGGAACCAGAAGGCAGTAGGCAGCGAGAAGGCGATGCCGGCAAGGGCGGCTCCGATGAGCGCCTGCATGGTGAGCACCCACCAGCGCTTGGTCTTCAGCAGGTCGATGAACGGGCTCCACAGGGGCTTGATTACCCAAGGCAGGGCGAGCCATCCGGTATAGAGACCCACCTCTGCATCAGTGAGGCCCAACTGCATATACATTACCACAGAGAGGGCGGTCACAATGACGTTGGGCAGTCCTTCTGCAAAATAGAGGGTCGGAATCCAAGCCCATGGATTCCGACTATTTTTCTTTGTTACCATTTCATTTTCAATATTAGGTTCAGAACATCAGGTGTTAAAAGAAGTGTAGCCCCTTTTAACACCCCACATTCTACATTCAAATTATTGATAGTGTTTCTTGTTATTGATAGAGTTTCTTGATTTCTGCTCCCTGATAGTAGTGCAGCAGGATGGCGTCATAGAGATAGCCCTCCTCGCCCATCACGGCAGCACCAATCTGGCAGAGTCCTACTCCGTGTCCCCATCCGGCGCCAATCAGTTCGAAGCGCTGCGGAACACCGTTTTCATCTGCATCATATTTATCTACCACGAAGGCAGAGCTCAGAAGATGAGAATCGCTCAGGGCACGGCGGATTTCCAGTTCCTTACCTATGGTGAAGGTTTTCTCGGTTCCGATAATCTGCAGTTTGCTGATACGGCCGCTCGTTCCTCTTTCCACCGCCTTCATGTCGAGGATGGCACCGAAGTCCATCTTCAGCTTGTCGGCAATGAGCTGCTGCAGTTTCTCCTGGGTCAGGGTCACCTTCCAGCGATAGAAATCCACGGTTTCCTGGTCGTAATCGTTCAATACCTCAGAGAGGATCTTCTTATCCTGCGTGTTGCAGAAAGCAGGCGGATTGAAGCGGATCCACTTCTCTGCCTCATCCTCATTCGTCAGATTCGGAAGAGGAGCATTTTCTGCACCCGATATTCCCAAGGCGATATCCCTCACTGCCGTGAGATAGTTCTTCGGCGTATTCTCCCAGCAGTATTGGAATTCCTCAGTTACTCCGCCGCAGCATTTCGAGAATCTTGCATCGCAAATCTCGCCGCCATCCAGCAACACCTGGCCACGGGTCAGCCTGATAGCCTCGGCAACATGAGGCGAGGTTTCCTTCGTAATGCCCTGGTAGCGCTGGCAGTGGTCATCGGCACACACATCAAAGAGGGTGTGGTCCTCACGGTCGTACCAGCGAATCAGCATATCCTCCTTCTTGGTGAACGAGAAGAAATTGTTGCCGCTCTCAGCCACCTCTCTGCGCTTCTGTATCTGCGCCAGCAGCCACGAACGCGAAATCACGGCATGCGCCTTCAGCAGTTCGAGACTCGATGTGGCACTCATCTCACTGCTGATTACACTCTCCAGATAGCGCTCCACAGGCAGTTCGTTGATGGCATAGATCTTATCCGATTCCACCACGAAGCGGAGGGCACCCAGGAAGGTCTGCGTCTCCTTGCGCTCCCAGTGGAAGTTCACACCGATGGTCACGTCGCTGATAGAGAACGAGGCGTCGTCGCTCTGCGGATGGAAGGTGAGCTTACTGTAAAGATTGCCGTTCCACATGATACCTCCCTCGAAGAACTCCACCTCCTGCTCGCCAATCACGATTTCACCCTTAGCCAGATAAGGCTTGTTCAGCGAGAAATGCACCTTCTGGGCACTCACGATGCCCACGGTAACCTCTGGTTCCTCCTCATTATATAGGGCAGATGTAGCCAGAATAGAATCTTCTGCCTCCTTTGCCGCCTTCAGTTTGCTCACGATACTGTTCATCTTCTCCTGTCTCACACCGCATTCCTGCAGCAGCGCCTCGGCACGCTCATCGGTCAGTTTTCTGAAATCCTCCTCTCTTGGGGTGATGATGAGTCCCGACATATCCAGGGCGCCTGGCGAAACCATCAGTTGGGCATCGCCATCGGCAAAGTAAGCCTCCGGACGGTGCTTCTCTCTCGGAATCACCACCGAGATGAATTCATCGCCCTTTCTCCAAGCCACGATGTTCATCATCGGCTCGGTCTCTCCACCACGCAGCGGCATGGCTCTGTAAAGACGGTGGAAGAGCATCTCGTCGCTCTCCTCACTCTTCGAGATGATGACGAAGGCAGGAACCACGAAGTCGTGAACCACGGCTATCTTCTCTTCATCGTTCAGAGAGATGACGTCGGTAAGATTGCGCGAAAGGCGCTGCCAGTTGGCCTGCAACGGCAGGATGCCGCTCGTACCTGCCTGGAAATGAAGATGATCCGGGGCAGAGGCACCGCACTTCGGACCATTGTAGAACACCATCAGTTCGCTGTGAAGCGAGAGGAAGCGATGCATCTCGCCGTAGTTCTGATAGATGGCCTGATACTGATGCTTGCGGGCCGGAATGGTGAAATGCACCGGAAGGATTGGGAACGGATTCACCAGCAGATGGAAGTTTTCGTCTATCTGCTGCGACATCTGCTCCTTTGGACGGTTGCGGTCGCAGAGGAAGCAAGGGCGCTCGCCCAGGGTCTTCCTGTCTATCTTGGCTCCCGTGCTCACGATGCGGGCAGGGTTCCACTGCAGCTTGATTAACTCCGAGAGCTGACGGGTTTCCACATGCTTCAGGTCGCGGAAGCGATGGCGGGCATCAGCCCATTTCTCCAACTGTCGGTTGAAGAATCTGGAGATGCTGCTGTCTTCCATGATATCCGCCTTGCCCTGCATCATCTGCTTGCGGGCCATCAGCTCCATGGTGCGCAGACGGTCTTTATAGAGATTGTTGGCATTCACCCTGTCGATGCTCAGGACGGCATCCGAATTGCCTCCCCAGCGACGGCAGAGATAAAGCTCGTCGTAGATTCTGCCGATGCGGTAGCGGCGAGAGAAAGCCAGTCCCAGGGCGTAGTCCTCGCCATAGCTGGTGTTAGGGAACTGCATCTGTCTTACCAACGGGGTAAAGAAGGCGCGTGGCGCTCCCAAGCCATTGATACGCAAGGCGTTGTTACAACCGTTATCCTCAGTCCATTCCTTGTGATCGATGAGTCCCGGAGGCAGGGTATTCAGGTCGAAATCGCACATGCGGTAGGCGCCAATCATCATCGCCGCCTTCTGCTCGTAGAAGGCATCTACTATCTTCTGAAGGGTTTCAGGAGATGAATACAGGTCGTCGCTATCCAACTGCACGGCGAATTTTCCGCAATAGTCGCTGTTGATGGCTACATTCCAGCAGCCGCCGATACCCAGGTCCTTTCTATCAGGAACTATCTGAATCAAACGGTCATCTGCTATTTCATCAAGAATCTCTCCGGTTTTATCCGTAGAATGATTGTTTACCACAATCACGTTAAACTTGAAATCCGTTTTCTGCGCCAGGGCACTCTTCACGGCATCGGCGATGGTCTTCTCACGGTTAAACACCGGAATCACCACCGAAGCTTCGTATTCAAACTCCTGTTCGTCGAAATCAGGCAGACGGTAGTAGCTGGTATCCACCAGGGCGCCCACCTTGTTAAGATGCTGGGTACAAGCCTTTTCCATCTCTATCTGCACCTCACGGTTTCTAGGGTTCACATAGTCAAACTGCTTTTCGCCGCTCTTTCTGTTATCCAGTTCGTTCTCGGTATAGAGGAACTCATTCAGATGGAAAATCTCTCCCACACGGCTCAGATAGAGACGCAGGTCGTAGAGACCGGCAAACTGATATTCCTGTCTATCCTGCTGGGCGATATAGTTGCGCAGCGCCTGCGCCTTGACGAGCCAGAGGCTTCCGAAATCAAAGTCATCCCGCAAACTACCCTGCTGATAATCAATCACAGGATGCTTTTCCAGTTTACCAGATGCTTTTTCCGAATCAGATGCATCCGCTTCAGAAGATGCTTTTTCTGAAG
This sequence comes from uncultured Prevotella sp., assembly GCA_900555035.1. Taxonomy (GTDB): domain Bacteria; phylum Bacteroidota; class Bacteroidia; order Bacteroidales; family Bacteroidaceae; genus Prevotella. The sequence continues at coordinate 12,245 of USJX01000001.1, read as the reverse complement.
ATGCATCATCCTTCACCAGCGAATAGTGGTCGGAGTAAACCATCACCGCCGCGGTATCATCCGCCGTGCGCAGGAAACGCTCCAAGGCATAGAGACCCCATCTGATAGGGGTGGTCTTGGTGCAGATCATCACGAAGTCGGCATCGGCATTTTCGGCGATGCTCTCCACGGTGTTGCTACTCTCCAGTCGGTCGATAACCACGAAGGTACAGCCGTCTGGCACCTGGTGATGGGCAGCGAAATCGGCACTCACCATCAGGTTGATATGCTGAACAGTCTTGTTGTCATGAAGTTCTCCGAGTGCTTCTTGGGCCACCTCCAGGTCTTCACATGGCAAGAAAAGGTCTATTTTTTCTCTCATTTCTTTGTTTCTAATTTTCTGTTTTTCGCCCCGTTTTGGGGCTCGAAACCATGATTTTTATCTTTATTTCAACTTATTATCTTAAAATATGTGGCAAAGATAACACTTTTTCGGCAAAAAACACTATCTTTGCAGTATGAATAATGAAAAAAAATATCTTTTGGGCCTTACACTTGCCGAATTGAAGCAGGTGGCTAAGGATCTCGGCATGCCTGCCTTCACCGGCGGACAGATGGCGAAGTGGCTCTATGAGCAGCATGTGAAGAGCATTGATGAGATGACCAACATCTCGAAGGCCAACCGTGCCAAACTCGCTGCCGAATACGAAATAGGATGCGCAGAATATTCTGACGCACAACATTCTGTGGATGGTACCATCAAGTATCTCTTCCCTACCCGAAGCGGAAAGTTCGTGGAAACGGTGTATATTCCTGATAAGGACCGCGCCACGCTCTGCGTCTCTTCGCAGGTGGGCTGCAAGATGAACTGCCTCTTCTGCCAAACCGGAAAGCAGGGCTTTGAGGGGAGTTTGCCTGCCGGCGACATCCTGAACCAGATTTACTCGCTGCCTGAGGTGGATAAGCTCACCAACATCGTGTTCATGGGACAGGGCGAGCCGATGGATAATCTCGACAATGTGCTTCGTGCCACCGAGATTCTCACCGCCGATTACGGTTGGGCGTGGAGTCCGAAGCGCATCACGGTAAGTTCTGTGGGCGTGAAAAACAAGCTGAAGCGATTCCTGGAAGAGAGCGAGTGCCATGTGGCGATTTCGATGCACGACCCGATTCCTTCGGAGCGTGCCGAACTGATGCCTGCCGAAAGGGGCATGGGTATCGAGCAGGTAGTGGAGCTATTGAAGAACTACGATTTCTCCCATCAGCGCCGCCTGAGTTTCGAGTACATCGTGTTCAAGGGCGTGAACGACAGCATGCAGCATGCCAAGGCCATCATCAAACTGGTGAAGGGTCTGGATTGCCGTTTCAATCTCATCCGCTTCCATCAGATTCCCGACATCCCGTTGCAGGGTGTGAACGACGAGAAGATGGAGCAGTTCCGTGATTACCTCACCCAGCATGGTGTTTTCACCACCATCCGTGCCAGCCGCGGCCAGGACATCTATGCCGCCTGCGGCTTGCTCAGCACCTCGAAGAAGATTGGAGAAATCCGACAGCACGAGGATGAAGAGCAGAAGCATGGCAAGGGATAAGAAAGGAGGTGAATATGGACATGTTTACATTTACAATGGTTACGAGTTGCATCATCTCATTATGCATATTGGGATGGTTATACACAAAACCTGGTCAAAAATGGCTTGATGGATTTAAATAAGATTATGGATCTATTTACATTTACAATGACGATAAGTCTCATCATAGCTCTCAGCTTTCTGGCTTGGCTTTATACAAAACCAGGAAAGAAATGGTTAGAGAATCTTTAAAGACTCTTCTTGCTGGCTGCCTCCTGTTACTCTTCCTGGCAAGCTGCAGCACAGGAGGGCGAAATAGAAAACTGCCCAAAAGCACGGGAATGCCTTACGAGGTGGTGCTTGAGGGAGATACCGACAGCATCGTAACCAAGATGCTGACGGAGGATGTGACAGGACTGCCCCAACCCGAACCACTCTGCCGACTGATTCAGGTGAAAAAGGGAAAGACCCGGGGAAACTATCTGCTCGTCAGAACCCGAATCATCGTGAATATCGGAGAGCGGGATTTCTCCGTTACACTTCACCACGACGAGAATGCAGCACCACAGAATATCATTCGCATAACCGCCCAATCGGCACAGCAGTTGCGGAAAAGGCTCAATGGCGAGAAACTCCGCCACATCGTGGATGAAGTGGAACTGAAACATCTGGCAGATATCATCTCCGGCAACCCCAGCAAACAAAACAGGGAGATGCAGGACGAAATCAAAAAGATGTTCGGCATCGACATGAAGATTCCGGCAGCGATGAACGCCAGCAAAAAGGCGAAAGACTTCATCTGGATCTCGAACAACGCCAGTTCGGGCATGCAGAACCTGCTCGTGTTTAAAGTGAAGAGTGAAGAACGAAGAACAGGAAAAGTGAAGAGTGAAGAACGAAGAATGAAAAATTCAAATGCTTTTCATGTAAATGACAAGGCTTTGATTGATAGCATTCTCCGAACCAATATGCCGGGCGAAACCGACAGTATGTATATGGTGATTCCTCATCTCTCAGAAAGAGGACTCTGGGAGATGAAAGGGGATGCCATGGGAGGACCTTACATAATGCATCGCATTCATAACCTCTACATCATCGGCTTCGTCTATGCACCCGAAATGAAAAAGAAAATATTAATCAAGCAGCTCGAAGCTGCGATTTCTACTATAAAATAAAATTTCATGGACAATAGAAGAATCAAAGTGGCTATCACCCACGGCGATACCAACGGTATCGGATATGAACTCATTTTTAAGGCATTCAACGAACCGGAGATGCTGGAGTATTGCACCCCTATCATCTACGGCTCGCCAAAAGTGGCAGCCTACTATCGCAAGGCGATGAACCTGCCAGCCCAGTTCTCCATCATCCAGAAAGCTGAAGATGCTGAGGATGGAAGAATCAACCTCCTCGCTGCCGTAGAAGAGGAAGTGAAGGTGGATATGGGTATGCCTACTCCGGAATCAGGAGCAGCAGCAGTCAAGGCACTCGACCGTGCCATGACCGACTATCGCGACGGTCTCTACGATGTGCTCGTCACGGCTCCGGTAAGCAACCAGAATATCAAGATAGAGGGCTATACCTTCCAGGATCACAAAGACTATATCGAAACCTGTCTGGGCGATGGCAACCATGCCCTGACCCTCCTCCTCGGCAATAACCTGCGCTTTGCATCCATCACCGGAAGAATCCCAATGACACAGGTACCAAAGGCAATCACCGCAGAGGGAATCATCCAGAAGACTACCCTGCTCTGGCAGACCCTGAAGCGCGACTTCCTCATCACCAACCCACGCATCGCCGTGCTCGCCCTCAACCCAAGCATCAACGAGGACCAGAGCAGCGGCACCGAGGAGCGCAACATCATCATCCCAGCCATCAACACGCTCGCCGACCAGGGCATCCAGGCATTCGGTCCTTACCCTGCAGAAGAATTCTTCAGCCGCGAGTATTACAACGAGTTTGATGGCGTCATGGCGATGTTCCATGACCAGGTAGCCGTGCCTTTCAACTCCATCGAAATTACAGATGGTGTGCTCTATACAGCCGGACTTCCTATCATCCATGCAGAAGCCAACAGCACTCCTCGCTACGACCTGACAGGATTCGACGAGGCAGATGCACTCTCGTTCCGCAATGCCGTCTTCACGGTGCTCGAAACCTTCCGCTGCCGTGAAACCAGCGACGAGGCTACCCAGAACCCTCTGCCTAAGCTCTTCCACGAGAAGCGCGATGAGAGCGAGAAGGTTCGCTTCGCCATCCCTAAGAAGAACGTTCCTTCGCCATTCCCTCCAAAGGGCGGAAACAAGCAGAACAACGGTCCAAAGGGAAATAACGAGCAGAATGCCCAGAAGGGCAATCATGAGCAGAATACTCATGCCCAGCAGACTGACAAAAAGTTGACACAGCAGCCTAATCCTGCCGAAAAACAGGCGCAGCCGGCTACTCAGAAGCCAGCAGAACAGCCTGCTCCACAACCGGCAGAATAGGCTCGAAATACGTAGAGAATAGGCGAAATATCACATTTTCGCCTATTTTCTACCTTATTATACCCACTTTTTGGGCAAAAAAGGCAGTTAATTCAAAAAAAATGTGTAATTTTGGCAGCTAAATGGATAATTCTGAACTACAGAAAATAAAACAACGCTACAATATCGTCGGCAATAGCGACGGATTGAACCGTGCTCTCGATGTCGCCCTGCAGGTGGCACCGACCGACCTTTCCGTGCTTATCATCGGAGAGAGCGGTGTGGGTAAGGAAATCATCCCACGAGTCATTCACGATAACTCGCCGAGAAGACGCGAAAGATATTTCGCCATCAACTGCGGCAGTATCCCGGAGGGTACCATCGACAGCGAACTCTTCGGTCATGAAAAAGGATCCTTCACCGGAGCCATCGGCGAAAGCGAAGGATATTTCGGCATCGCCAACAAGGGTACCATCTTCCTCGATGAGGTGGGTGAACTGCCGATACAGACGCAAGCCCGACTGCTGCGTGTGCTCGAAACGGGTGAATACATCCGTGTGGGCGGCACAGAAATCAGAAAGACTGATGTAAGAATTGTGGCAGCCACCAACGTGAACATGCGCAAGGCTGTGAGCGAGGGAAAATTCCGCGAAGACCTCTACTATCGCTTGAATACCATCCCTATCCAGATGCCTCCGCTGCGTGAACGTGGCAACGACATCCTCCTGCTCTTCCGCCTCTTTGCAATGCAGATGGCTGAGAAATATCGATTGCCTAAGATTTCACTCACCGAGGATGCCAAAGCTCTCATGCTGAAATATAAGTGGCCAGGCAACGTGCGACAACTCAAGAACATCACCGAGCAGATGTCGGTGTTGAGCCGGGAAAGGGAAATCAATCTCGAAACCCTCTCGCAGTTCATCCCGAGAGATGAGGAAACTACCCAGCTCGCCACCATTCCGCAAGCCGGAAACGAGCAGCATAGCTACGAAAGCGAACGTGAGATGCTCTACAAGATTCTCTACGAACTCAGGGGAAACGTGAGCGACCTGAGAAGAGAGATGAAATCGCTGCGCGACCAGCTAGATGAAGCTCGGGGACTCAGCGGTGCCAATGGTTTCAACCATCATCCGCAAAACATCTCGGGAATGCCTCCAGCCACGGTTTCAGGCGTACCATCGGTTTCAGGAATGCCATCATCGGTATCGGGCATCACTTCTCCATCGGTATCGGAGATTTCAGCCCCATCAGTAGAAATGCCATCAGCCCACTACCCTTCCAACTTCGGCAGTCTGCAGGAAGGCAGAATCTATGCCGAACCAAGACGGGATGCTGAGGATATCGAGGCAGAGGAAATCAAGGACACGGAGAATGAGAGCGAGAACGAATCGCTCAACCTCAATGAACTGAGCCGACAGATGATAGAGCGAGCCCTGGAACGCAACAACGGCAACCGCAAGAAGGCAGCCGAGGAACTGGGCATCTCTGACAGAACGCTCTACAGAAGAATTAAAAAATACGATTTATGAAGCATCTACGCGCGTACATATATATAATAGGCATCGTCCTGGTGATGGGTGTCACCGCAGCCTGCTCCGTGAGCTACAAGTTCAACGGCGCCAGCATCGACTACACCAAGACCAAGACCATCCAGTTGGCCGACTTCCCTATCCGCAGTTCCTATGTATGGGGACCAATGGGTCCGATGTTCAACAACGAACTGAAGGATAAGTTTGCCAGCAACACCCAGCTCCGCCAGGTGAGCCGCAATGGCGACCTGAAGATAGAGGGCGAGATTACCCAATACTCACAGCGCAACAAGTCGGTGAGTGCCGAGGGATATTCAGCCCAGACCGAGCTGAGCATCACGGTGAACGTACGCTTCACCAACACCAAGAACCACAACGAGGATTTCGAGCGCCAGTTCACCTCTGCCAAGACCTACGATACCACCCAGAGCCTCGCCTCTGTGCAGGAAGAGTTGGTAACGCAGATGGTAAAAGACCTGGTTGATCAGATTTTCAACGCCACCGTGGCAAACTGGTAGTAGAATTTAGAGTTAATAGTTTATAGTTTAAAGTTAATAGTATCGTGGAACTAAACAGATTGATACAACATCCTGAGGAAATGAACCGGGAGACGCTCTATGATTTGCGCGCCCTCCTGGCCCTCTATCCGTACTATCAGACGGCTCGCCTTCTGATGTTGCAGAACCTGTACCTGCTCCACGACCCGAGCTTCAACGAGGAACTGCGCCGTGCCGCCATCTACATCTCCGACCGCAAGGTCATCTTCCAGATGGTAGAGGCAGCCCACTATCAGCTCAAGAGCCAGAACTCAAACCGCCACGAAGCTGTGGAAGGCAAGCCGAAGAGCGACCGCACCAGCAGTCTCATCGACCACTTCCTGCACTCCATCCCAACCGAAGCAGAGGAAAGGGAGAAGGAACCGGAAGAGAAGCGCAAGCCAACGCCAGCCGATGCCGCCGTTGACTACGTGGCCTATCTGATGGAGACAGAGACGGAAACCGAGCACGAGCAGCCATCAAGAACCATCACCCTCATCGACGACTTCATAGAAGAAGGCGGATTCAAGCTCCACAAGGATAAGGAGGAGGAGGATCAGGAGAGCGAGTTGATGGAGAAGAAGGAAGAGAAGGAAGAAAAGGAAGAGATGGAGGAAAAGAAGGAAACTGCAGAAGCAGATTCTTCCGAAGCCCAAGCTGCCTCAGAAAACGGTGGTGTCTTCACGGAGACCCTTGCCCGAATCTACATCAAGCAGGGCAAGTACGAACGGGCCTATCAGATTATCGACCGCCTGTACAAGCAGCATCCTCAGAAGAGTGCGTTCTATGTAGATCAGCTCCGCTTCCTCGAAAAACTGATGCTCAACGAGAAGAAAAGAAAATAAATAATAATAATAAAACTAGTTTTAAAAAAATGATTTACACATTATTTGTAGTATTGATTGTCCTGGTATCCATCTTGATGGTACTCATCGTCTTGATCCAGGAGTCAAAGGGAGGTGGATTGGCATCTAACTTCTCTTCAACCAACTCTATCATGGGTGTTCGCAAGACCACCGATGTAGTAGAAAAGATTACATGGACCCTTGCCGGTCTGATGGTAGTAATCAGCATAGTTTGCGCTTACGTAGCTCCACAGGCTGTGGGCGAGAGCAGCGTAATGGAGGGTGCTACCCAGGAGCAGACCGCTCTTCCTGCTATGCCAGGTGCCAGCAAGGATGCAGCAGCCGGTGCTCAGAAGGCAGCGCCAGCAGCAGCCAGAGCAGAGAAAGCAGCGCCTGCTGCAGCTGAAAAAGCAGCTCCTGTAGTGCCAAACAGCCCTGCAAAATAAAAAAAAATGTAAAAAAGTACGGAAATATTTGGTGGAACCAAATTTTTTCCGTACCTTTGCACTCACTTAAAAAATGGTGGACGTAGTTCAGTTGGTTAGAGCGTCAGATTGTGGTTCTGAATGTCGTGGGTTCGAGTCCCACCTTCCACCCTGAACACTTAAAAAGAGGAAAGCAGCATTGCTTTCCTCTTTTTTTTGCGTTTACTCCCGCCTGGTGTCGAAATGCACAAACTGGATGTTGCGGATTGCAAATCCGCAAAGCCCAAAAAGGTTAGGACATTTTTTAACGGCGGATTGCAAATCCGCCGAGCGCCTAACGGGATAATCTGCGCTAACATGCTTTTTTCATACCATTAGCGCAGAGTTACCTCTTCCCCTTCGGCGCCTTGCTGAATTTATACATCAAATGCACCATCGCATAGCTTGGCAGCGTATTGTTTCATTTCTCGGTCTTGCCCTGGCCGCCCACCTCATACACGGTGCTCGAGAGATTCTGAAGAATATCAAAAGCCTCGGCCTTCAGCGTCAGCTTGCCTTTGCAGAACGAACGGGATAGCGAGGCGTTCCATACCAGATCACTGGTGTTAAACGATTTCTCGCTGTAACCACGCCTGCAATATTCCTTCAGGTCGGTAGAGAACGAAATGCCCAGAGGCAAGGTGTAAGTCATGTTGCCACCATACTCAAAATCATAGGCATTCAATTTCTCGAAATTGCTGCGGTCGCTGGTACCATGCTTCCACTCCACCTTACCACCCAAGTTGATGCTCAACTTGTCTTTCTGGTACTTGAAGTACAAACTGTTACCCAACTCAGTTCTGAGCACATAGCAGAGCTGGGAAGAATTATCATCGTAAGCTATATCAAAATCCTTGCGGCGCAAACCGTTAAACCACAGACGATAATCCAGACGGAACAATCTAGCCTTGTCAAGAGCCACACCATAAGATGTCGTCGTCCAGAAATCCCAGTTGCCGCCACCACCAATATTATCACTCATATAGGTGTAGCCACCCGTCTGCGAATTATAAGTAGTGCGGGTACCCACAAGATTATGATAGAAATTACCCGTAGCGAAGAATCCTATATACTGCTGATTCTTGAGTCCGTTGAAACGGATGTTTACATCGTAATGATGATACAGCGAATTCTCCAGGTCCGGATTGTTCACCCTCACCGCCAGCGGATTCGAATTGTCTCTGTATGGCATGATGCTGAAGAAATCAGGCGTCTGGCTCTGCATATAATAATATAAGCGGATAGTCTTCTTATCGTCATTACAATCGTATATGAACGAAGGTCTGAATACCACACGGCTTCTCCTGGCTATCGTGTCGAGAGTCGATGTATGGTAATTAAGTCGCTCCTTTTCTTCAGAAATGCTCAGCGACAGAACCAGGTACGAAGAAGGACCACTTCTTTGGAATACAAGTTCACCACCCGTATTCTTTTTCAGCGTTTGATAGCTTCTGCTCACATCCTCGTCAATCACCCCCGAAAGCTGTTCCATATTAGAAGGCAGCGTAGCAAACGTCAGTTCCGGATTGGATATCCAGTCGCCGCCCAGTTCATCCAGACGGTATTTCAAGCCCTTCACCGATTGATAGGTTTGCTCAAAATCTGGGCCAACCAACACGGTCCATTTAGTATATGGAATTTCTATTCCATACTTAAAGGTGCTTCTTATATTATAGCTGTTCGACCTGCTATCGTTGTAATAGTTACGCAAGTCCTTCTCGCCAGTCTTGAAATATTCATTGCGGTTCAGGCTGAAAGACTCGTTTGGCTTAGAGCTGGCACAGCTTCCATTCAAATCCAGTTCTATTCTATCACCCCAAGGCAACTTATACCATACCAGAGCAGTCTGACTACCTGTGAATGCATGCACTTTAGAGCGTGATTGGTAGAGCGACCGGTTGGTGATGATGTCATGCAGGCTGCCACTTACATTCTGTGCAAAGGTAGAATCGATGGTCTGCCTGATATCACCCCATCTTTCAGGGTTGGCAGAATAGGTAGCACTACGGTTTGTCGATGAAGTCTTTCTGTCGGAGTAGTCGATACGGGTATCCAACCATACTCCCAACTTTCCACTCACCCGGAAGTTATTGTAGAGGTTGAAACTATGGTTATCGCTGCGCGAATCATTGATACTTCTACCGAAGATATTGCCGGTAGAGGCAAAATTCTCCTGCGAGCTGTGGGTCAATTCGTGCGTATTGTCCCAAGCAAACGTTACGTTTCCCTGCTCATGTATTTTCTGATTCTTCGATGAAGTATTAAAGTCAACGCCCACTTGGCGGGTAGTCTTCTGTCCCTGCGGACTGTTGGAAGGCGACCAGTCACCCTGACTTCCCGGTCTTCGTGTTTCGTTCTTGTTATTTAGGTTGCCGAATACAGAGATTCGTGAATTGTCAGTGTAGTAGAGTCCGAAGAGACGAGCCAGGTAGCGGTCTTCGCTACCCCCTGCCGCCTCCACGTTGGCGATGTATCCACGAGCGTACTCACGCTTCAGGGCCACATCCATCACATAGTCTTTCTTCTCCACCTCCTTACCCAAGAGTCGGCTTTTCTCAGAAGAACGGTCATACACCTTCAGTTCCTTTACGGTATAGTAAGGAAGATTGTCGAGCATCACCTGATTCTTCCCCTTGAAAAAGTCTTTTCCGTTGAGGAGCAGATAATCTATCTTTTTTCCGTTTACGTAAATATCGCCATTACTCTTCATTTCGGCTCCCGGCATCTGTCTGATAAGAGCGTCGAGCATGGAGCCATCAGGCACATTGAATGCGCTGGCGTTAAAGACGAGCGTGTCGCCACGGTAAGCCAGCTTCACCTTGGTGCCTGTCACCACCACGTCATCGAGGGCAACATCCTTATTGAATTTCTTCTTGAGCAAAAGCGAAGGGAATGAGAAATCCTTATTGCGTGCAATATATTTGATGGTATGATTGATACACTTCGACTCATAGCCATCACACGCTGCCTTGATGATATAAGTAGCGGGACGTGCAGGAACATGGGTAATATAGAAGAGGCGTTTTCCCCTTCCTGCCGTCGTCATGGTATCTATCACGTTGCTGTCCTTGTCCATCACCGTGACAAAAGCCTTCAGATAGGCTTGGGTAAACGAATCTTTCACGTCACCATAAACTTCCACTGTATATTCTTTCTTTTTCTTTTCTTGCTGTTGCTGCAGATTGTACTGATTGCCACGAGCATGGGTTGGCAATACAGCCATCAAAAACAAGATAATCAAGTTAATAGATTTCATTTTGTATGTGTTAGTTATTTTACTACATTCTTTCTTCACAGTATTGCTCCAATCAGGCTTCATCCCCCACTAGGCGTCCTGACGGGAGCAAGCGCCTAGCGGGAGCAAACTATTAAGATCTGCTCAGTTTTTCAATGATATTCAAGGGCAGCTGAGTAGCCTCGGCTACTTGTTCGATAGAAAGCCCCATAGCCAGCAAACGCTGAGCAGTTTCAGTGTTAGCTTCAATTCTTCCTTCTTTTCTTCCTTCTTTTCTACCCTCTTTTCTGCCCTCTTTCTTACCAATTTCTATGCCCTCGGCAAGACCTTCTTCCTTACCCTGATTTTTCGCTGTATCAATAGAGTTCTTGATATCCCGATAAGCCTTCTTGCTTGCTTCATACTCCCTTACCTCCTGAGGCGTGAACTTGGCAATCTCGGCCTCTTCGAAAAGGCGGTCGAAGACTTTATCGCATAACTCCTTTGGACGCTGGGTAAGCTTATAGAGGTTCTTCAAGGCATAAAGCCATTTGTCATATAGCGTTTCCAGCTCTTCCAAAGTCTTATTGAACTTGGCTATCTCTACATAGATAAACTCAAGCTTATCATAGAAAACCTTGTGGGTTGCGGTATCACACAACTGCACGTGGTGGCGAATCTTCTCCTTGTCGAAGGCATCCTCGTTCATATTGAAGTTAAGCAGGGCAACAGTATAGACATGACTGAGTTTGAAATTCCAGTCATTCCCCATAGGTGCCTGCTCACGAATCGGGAAAGTAGAATAGAAGAGAGATCGGTCCTTGAAATACGTCTGGTAGGCGTTTTGCATTTCAACGATGAACTTCTCGCCGTTTTCCCCTTCACAATACACGTCGAAGATGGCTTTGCGGTCGGTATAGACATCCCCCACGTGCTCTGGATTCAGATACGAAACATCCTTCACAACCTGTCTGCCATTAAACAAGCTGTTGAGGAAGCAAATCAGCAAATCCTTATTCATTGCCGTTCCAAAAATACGCTTGAAGCCGAAGTCGGTCAACAAGCTGATGTATCTTTCTTCTACCTGTTTCATACGATATTCATTTAAATCTTCTGCAAAAATGCTGTTAGATGCTGCAAAGATACAAAATAATAGCTACTTGAAGAATTTTTCTCTAAAAAAAATACCGAACTATATCTTTTTTTACCCCATTTAAATTTAATTAACTATCAAAAATATACAAGTAACTACTCAGCACCCCTATAGAAAACTTCTCGTTAATAAAGCATAAACTTGATTTTGCTTATTTTCATCATCATTACAAACTCTTTAATGATTGAGTCGGTGAGGACGTAGGTTGTTTAAAACAGCTCATTTTGCGAGTTCTTTTTCGGTGATGCTGCCAGCAAGTCTCCTTTGGCTATTATCGCCCTTCAACAATTTATCTGGCAGGAGATACGTTTTTGCATTTTCCACAAGTCAAAAGTCTGCGTTAAGGGATGTAAATCGTGATTTTGCCATGTGGATAAAAATGCTTATCTTTGCACCAAAAACAATGGCAAACGACTGTACTGACATAGATATTGTTTTGCGCCAGATAAACCAGCGTCTGCGCAAACTTGAGAAGTCCGACTCCGA